>DPJP01000172.1:3561-8580 GCA_003542955.1 Armatimonadota bacterium | reverse complement strand
TACATCCAGCGGGAGCCGGCCGATGGCCTGGTCTCGGATGCGGTTGCCGACAAGCTCCGCGGGGCGCTGGGCGGGACGGTGGTGGCGGCCGAGCGGGGCATGCTCGGGGCGCGCATCGCCGACCTGCATGCGGGCCACTTCTCACCGAAGACAGGTATGGTCAGGGCCGGATCGCCCGTACAGCAAGCGCTCGATGCATTCAACTCGTGCCGGGCGGAGGCAGCCGGGCTTCTCGAGCAGTACAACGCCGCCGAGCAGCATGAGGCCGAGCTGGGGCGCATAGCGGGCTCGCTCGATGATCTGCAGGCGCAACGCGAGGAGGCCGAACGCGAGGCGGAGGGGCTCGCCGAGGAAGTACAGAAGGTCAGGGCCCTGCGCGAGGCCATCAAGCAGCTCCAGGAGCAGCAGACGCGGCAGCAGCAGGAGCGGGATCGGTTCGCGGATGCGCTCAAGCGTCACGCCGCCGCCTCCGAGGCACTCGCTGCTGCCAATGCCGAACTCAAGCAGGTGGAAGCGCAGCTTGACGAGGCACGCATCAAGACAGAGGCGGCGCACCGCATGCATGCCGAGGCCCAGGATGCTGAGAAGCAGGCCGACCAGGAGCGCAAGCGTGCTCGCGCTGCTCTCGAGCGCTGCCGCGAAGTGAAGCGCGCGATGAGCCTGAGCGCGGAGCGCATGACGCTTGTAGAACGCATCGAGAAGCTGCAGGCCCAGATCGAGCATCTGGCCGACATCGAGCGGGCCTGCGACGGACGCGCATGGCCCACGAAGAAGGACGTCACCACAGCCAGGAAGCTCGAGACCGATCTCCGAATCAAGGAAGCGAAGCTCGAGACCGTGGGTGTTGCCGTGTCGGTCGAGCTGCTCAGAGAGCAGAGCATCACATTTGAGGGTGGCTCCGAGACGCTCACGGCAGCCTGCGGGGCGGGGGAGACCAGGGAGTACCGCTCCGGGCGCGACGCAACCATCACGCTCGAGGGTGTCGCGCGCATTACGGCTCGCTCGCAGGCTGAGGAGACGCAGGCGATCGCCGAAGAAGTCCAGGCGCTCACCGGCAAGCTCGTCAAACTTCTCGCGCGTTTCGAGGCCGAGACGCCCGAGGCGCTGGCCGAACTCGAGGCAGAGCACGATCGGCTGCTGTCGGATGCCGAGCAGGTTAAGCGCGAGATCGCTACCCTTGCAGGCGATGACGCGGACCTCTCGGGCGTCAAGCAGCATCTCTTCGCCGTCGAGGCGGAACTGAAGGGGCTGCTGAGCGCCATCGACCTGGCCGAGGAGCAGCTTGCGGGCGCTGATGCGGGTGAGGAGAAGCAGCTCGCCGCGCTGGAGAAGCAGGCGGCCGCGGCGCATGACGAGGCCGTCAAGCTCCGTGATCGGCGCGAGAAGGACAAGGATTCCGCGATCGAGCAGGAGGCCGAGGTCCGCCGACGGCATACGGACCTGAGCATCACGGCTGAGACTTCCCGCACGCAGATGGAGGCTACTCTCAAGGGGGCAGGCTGCGCGGACCTCGAGGCCCTCGAGGCACTCGACAAGCAGGCGGAGGCCGAGTTGGCTCGCCTCATCGCGCAGACCGTCGCCCGCGAGGCCGACTTGCCGGACGAGTTCTCAGACCCCGGCCTGCGCCTGGAAACCGTCACCCAGGCGATCAGAAGCCTCGACGCAGACATCCTCCAGCATCGGGAACGACAGGCCGTGCTCACGGAGCGCCTGCGGGACGCGCGCGCGGATGACCTCTACGCCCGCAAGCAGGCGTGCGAAGAGCGCCTCGCGGCGCTTCAGAGCGCCCTGGCGCGGGTGGTGCGCGAGGCCGTCGGCATCCGCCTGCTCGAGCGCGTCTACCAGACGCGACGCGAGGCGGCCTCCGAGCCGTTCGGCGAGTTGGAGGAGAAGTTCAACCGCATCCTGCAGCATGTGACCGGCCGGCAGCGACATGTGAAGCTCAATGCCGACTTCTCGATTGCGGGGTTCACCGACGGGACGCTCGATGACGAACTGCACGGAGTCGACCAGCTCAGTTCAGGCGCGAAAGAGCAGATGGAGCTGATCCATCGGCTGGCGCTGGGGGAGGTCTACGCGGAGCACTTCGGCCCGCAGATGCTCGTGCTTGACGATGTGCTCGTCTATACCGATCAGGAGCGCCACCGGCGGATGCTGGAGGTGCTCAGGCGGGCGGCAGAGCAGCTCCAGATATTCATCCTGACCTCGCGCCCGCACTTCTACCGCGGCATCACCGACCCGGAGCACGAGTTCAACATCGAGCAGTTGGGGCAGTAGGGTGTGGACGGGGACTGCCACCCATCGGGCCATTCGGTGACGCCTGTAGCTGTACTTGCGGCATCCGATGGGTCGCTGTCCCCAATGCCCCTTGCTTACCCGAATCGGGGACAGGGACCCATTGCGGTGCAGACGTCCGGCCTCCGGCTGCAGCGGTTGGCGCAATGGGTGCCAGTCCCCGGGCATCTCCCCGTCCGTCCCCTACCTGAACACCAACTGCGCCGGGCCGCCCTGGAACTTCACGTGACCGTCCACGTAGCAGATGTTGATCGAGCCCGAGTGCGAGTCATGCAGGTTGACCCCGTACTGCTCGCGCGTCTGCTTGCACCAGGCGTCCGACCACAGCCAGTAGTCCACCTCCCAGTGCTCCGACATCACGCGCGCGGTCGTTTCGCCACGTCCGGGGAGAAAGCCCCAGGATATCCATGTGCTGAAGCTCGGCTTTGCTGGGGATACCGTCGCCGGGGCCTGATCGTAGCTGTAGTAGTAGTAGCCGATGTTGCCGGCGGCCTTGTTCGCCTCGGTCGGGGAGAAGTCAGGCATCCACTGCTGAACCTTGACTGTCGACGGGCAGTAGAATATCTGCATGTTCTTGATGTACGGGGTGATCTGATTGACCAGCCGCAGGTGGGTGATCGAAGAATTGCAGGCGTAGTAGTCGCAGGGGAACAGCTCATCGAAGTCACCCGCGTACATGTGCGCGGCCATACCCAGTTGGCGGAGGTTCGACACGCACGTGGTGCGGCGGGCCGACTCGCGCGCGGAGGCGAACACCGGGAACAGAATGGCGGCCAGAATCGCGATGATTGCGATGACGACAAGCAGCTCTATGAGCGTGAAGCCACGGCGGGACATCGTGTACCTCCGTCAACTCCCCATCTGTACCGGGGCGCGTGCACTCCGCCACAGAAGACGCCGCCGACCAGCGGGCCTGTGCGCGGGCAGACGAACTGCTGCAATCGTAGCACGGGAGTGGTCGAGCCGCAACCGGATTGCCCTCGGAGGGGACCCCGCACCCGACGGCGAAGCAGCGTTTGAGCGCCCGTCTTCAGCCCTATCGTGCACGACTTCGACGGCACTGGAGTGGTTCTATTGGCCGGTCGCGCCCGAGCATCGGGAGCATCTCATCACAGACACAACACTGCGTCGAGCGCAGGTCGCCTGCTCATACCGGTAGCCGCGTGCGTAGCACTCATCCTCACGCTTCGCGCGCATGCCGCCGATTGGCCGATGTGGCGCTGTGACCCCGCACGCAGCGCCGCCACGACGGAGCAGTTGCCTGACGGCCTGCAGCGGCTCTGGACGCGCGAGTTGCCGCCGCTTGAGCCCGCCTGGCCGGATGAGCACCGCATGCGCTTTGATGTCGCCTACGAGCCCGTGGTCGTTGGCAACACGCTCTATGCGGCCTCACCCCGCGCGGACAAGCTGATGGCCCTCGACACCGGCACGGGAGCGACCAGGTGGGAGTTCTTCGCCGGGGGGCCGATTCGGTTTGCGCCGGTAGTCTGGCGGGACCGCTTGTTCTTCGGCTGCGATGACGGCGACCTCTACTGCCTCAGTGCTGCTGACGGACGGCTGCTCTGGAAGTTCCGTGGCGGGCCATCCGACCGCCGCGTTCTGGGCAACGCGCGCCTGATCTGCACGTGGCCGGTGCGCGGCGCGCCTGTCGTGGCTGATGACACCGTCTACTTCGCCGCCGGCATCTGGCCGTTCATGGGCATATTCATCTACGCGCTTGATGCGGCGACCGGAGACGTCGTCTGGGTCAACGACGGCCAGGGCGCTCAGTTCATGGACCAGCCACACGGCGGAGCGCGGGCCTTCGCGAGTGTCGCCCCGCAGGGCTACATGGTGGTCAGCGGCGACAAGCTGCTGGTGGCCAACGGCCGCGCCACTCCGGCGGCGTTTGACCGTCGCACAGGCCGGATGCTCTACTTCCACCTGGCTGAGAACAACAAGACCGGCGACTTCGCCGCCTCGGCCACCGAACGGCTCTTCTTCAACAGTGGACGAGCCTACCTCACCGAGACCGGTACGCCACCCGCGAGCCTCGGATCGCGGCCGGTCCACACGGCGGCGGCGGTCTATACGGTGACCGATGGAGCTATCGCCGCCTACGACTCGACCAACCCCCGCCTCGAGGATGCCACCGACAGCAAGGGCAACCCGATCAAGAAGCTGACCATTCAGCCGCTGTGGAGGAGCACGGTGGCCGCCGAGCACATTCACGCGCTCGCGGGCGATGCGCTGCTGTGCAGCGCCGGGAAGACCGTCAGTCTCGTGCGGCTGCGCGATGCGGAGCCCTGGGCCGAGCAGGTGTGGCGCGAGGAGTTGCCTGACGAGGCGGCCTCGATGGCCGTCGCGGACGGGAAGCTGTTCATCTCCACGCTTGACGGCCGATTGGTGTGTTACGGTCTGGCGCAGGGGGGAGAGCAGCCGCCGGGCTGGCAGCCCGGGCTACCCGCGGCGGGGCAGGCGGAGAAGCCCGGCCTACCCGTGGCGGGGCAGGCGGAGGCGCCCGGCCTACCCGCAGGCGGGGAGGGGGGACAGCAGGTGCCAGGCTGGAAGCCTGGCCTGCCCGCGGATGCCTGGACGTCGCGGGCCGCGGATATCCTCCGCGTCACCGGCGTAACGGAGGGCTATTGCCTGTGCCGGGGTATTGAGAACGGCCGGCTGATTGAGGAGCTTGCCCGGCAGTCGAAGCTTCATGTCATCGGCATCGACCGCGATGCGGCGAAGGTT
>DPJP01000172.1:0-3546 GCA_003542955.1 Armatimonadota bacterium | reverse complement strand
GACCGCCTGCGCCGCCACTTCGACGCGCTTGGGCTCTACGGGGAGCGCGTCTCGCTCATCGTCACGGAGCCCTCAGCGGCGGCCTTGCCTCTCTATGTCGCAAGTTTGACCGTGTCTGAGACTGCCTCCGCCGGGGGCTCCGCGGACGCCGGCGCGTCGGTGGTTGGTTCGCTCTTCCAGCCCATCCGGCCCTATGGCGGTGTGGCCTGCCTGAGCCTGTCGGCCCAGCAGCATGCCCGATTCGCCGCGGCGGTCGCGGAGGCGCAACTGGCGAACGCCGAGGTCGAGCGCTCCGGCGATTGGACGCTCCTCAAGCGCGTGGGCCCATTGCCGGGCTCGGGCCCCTGGACCCATCAGTATGGGGACGCGGCCAACACGGTTGTCTCCCCGGACTCGGCGGTCCGTGCTCCCCTGGGGCTGCTCTGGTTCGGGGGCTCATCAAATGTCGACATCCTGCCGCGCCATGGCCATGGGCCGCCGGAGCAGGTGATCGGGGGCAGGCTGTTCATCGAGGGCCCCAACAGCCTCCGCGCGCAGGATGTCTACACGGGACGGGTGATCTGGCAGCGCGACCTGCCGGGCTTCGGAAAGGCATACGACAACACCTCCCACCAGCCGGGCGCCAACTCGCTGGGCAGCAACTACTCCTCCGCCGCGGATGGCATCTACGTCGTCTACGAGGGCCTCTGCCTGCGACTGGACCCCGCCACGGGCGACACGATGTCGGAGTTCGCGCTGCCGCCGGCTCCGGGGGAGAACAAGCCGCGCGGCTGGGGCTTTGTGAGCGTCCATGACGACCTGCTTGTCGCAGGCGCCAGTCCGGTGATCTTTGATGGTGAGAAACCCATCGGTACGCTGGATAACTGGGACGCTACCTGCAGCGCATCGATTGTGGTGCTGAATCGGCACTCTGGTGAGGTGCTCTGGAGCCATGACAGCGAGTTGGCGTTCAGGCACAATGCCATCTGTGTCGGCGGGGAACGGCTCTTCTGCATCGACCGACTGCCGGATGCCATCGTGGAGAAGATGGCCCGCCGCGGTCAGGAACCGACGACCCCCGCGAGGCTCTCGGCGCTGGACGTCCGCACCGGAGAACTCCTCTGGAGCACGACAGACAACGTGTTCGGCACGTGGCTGTCGTGCAGTGTCAGGCATGGTCTGCTGCTGCAGGCGGGGCGGCCATCTCGCGACATGCTCTCCGGAGAGCCCGGCGACAGGATGATCGCTTACCATGTCGCCGACGGCTCGGTCGCCTGGGACCGCGCGCACAAGTACGGCGGCCCGCCGCTGTTGCACGGCTACACCATCATCACGCAGGAGCAGGCCTTCAGTCTGCTCGATGGAGAGCCAAAGCTGCGGCCCCACCCGCTGACGGGTGTGCCGGTGCCCTGGCGATGGGAGCGCACGTACGGGTGCAACACCGCCATAGCCAGTGAGGCCCTGATGACCTTCCGCTCGGGCGCGGCAGGCTTCTACGATCTCATCGGTGACGCCGGGACCGCCAACATCGGCGGCTTCAAGTCGGGCTGCACATCGAACCTCGTCGTCGCCGACGGAGTCCTCAACGCGCCCGACTACACGCGCACGTGCATCTGCAGCTACCAGAATCAGACATCGCTCGCGCTTGTCCACGACCCCGAGGTCGAGCTGTGGACCTTCACCAGCCTGCGCGTCGGTGATGGGCGCATCAGGCGTCTCGGCATCAACCTCGGGGCGCCCGGTGACCGGATGGCCGATGACGGCACGCTGTGGCTCGAGTGGCCGATCACCGGCGGGGCCTCGCCGGACATCACGGTGAGCACCGCCCCGGAGAGGCCGGACTGGTTCCGCAAGCACGTCTCACGCATCAGCGGTGATACGCACCCGTGGGTGGGCGCCTCCGGCGGGGAGGGAGTACGGAAGTTCACAGTACGGCTTGCCGACGAGGACGCTCCGCCGGCGAGCTACACCGTCAAGCTCTACTTCGCTGAGCCGCAGGCACTGAAGCCGGGCCGGCGCGTCTTTGATGTCGCCGTGCAGGGCCGGAGCGTGCTGAAGAGCTTCGACATCGTCCGCGAGGCCGGCGCCGCCGACCGCGTCATCAGCAGAACCGTGCACAACGTCAGCGTCGGCGGTGAACTGAGCATCGAACTGGCGCCTGCGGGGGGCTCCCGGCCGCCGGTGCTGTGCGGTGTCGAGATCATCGCGGAAGATCCGGATACGCAATAGGGGGTTGGTGTGACGATGCGCCCCGGTATTGACGTACTGCTTGCCGACGGATGCAGCCTGCTCGAGGGCAGACGCTGCGGCCTGATCACCAACCCCAGCGCCGTCACCGCCGATGGCACACCGACGGCCGATGTGCTCCATGCCCATGACGCCGTCGAGCTGGTTTCGCTCTTCGGCCCCGAGCACGGCATCCGTAGCGACCACCAGGAGGGCGAGGTACCCGACGGCGCCGATGCGCAGACGGGCCTGCCCGTCTATAGCCTCTACGGGCCCAATCGGCAACCGACGCCCGAACAGCTCGCGGGCATCGACGTGCTGCTCTTCGACATCCAGGATGTCGGGATGCGCTTCTACACCTACATCTCCACGATGTCCCTGTCCATGGAGGCTGCCGGGGCGGCCGGCGTCGAGTTCGTTGTCCTCGACCGGCCCAACCCCATTGGCGGGGAAGTCGTCGAGGGCTCTGTGACCGACCCGGATTTCATCTCTTTTGTCGGCTGCCAGCCCATTGCTCTGCGGCACGGGATGACCGTCGGTGAGTCGGCGGCGATGTTCGCCGACCGCTTCCACCAGACGCCGCCCGAGTTGACCATCGTCGACTGCGACGGCTGGCGGCGTGAGCTGTGGTTCGACCAGACGGGCCTGCCCTGGCGCAAGCCTTCACCCGGCATCTACACGATGGATACTTGCATCGCCTACGGCTGCACGTGCTTCCTGGAAGGGACGCGGATGTCGGAGGGCCGCGGCACCGACACACCCTTCGAGGTGTTCGGCGCGCCCTGGATGGATGGCGAGGCGATGGCGGAGGCGCTCAACGGCCTCGACCTGCCCGGCGTGGCGTTCCAGGGCGCCGGCTTCACTCCCGAATACAGCAAGCACAAGGGCGTCCACTGCGGCGGCGTACGCATCCGGGTGCTGGACCGTGCCGAGTACCGCTGCGTGTCCGTCGCCGTCGCCATCCTGACGGAGGCGCATCGCCTCTGGCCCAGCGATTTCGAGTGGACCCCCGGCTTCTTCATCGACCGACTTGCCGGCACAGATCGCCTGCGCAAGGGCGTTGACGCAGGGGAGAGCGCCGCGAGCATCCTCAGCAGTTGGCAGCCCGATGCGGGCCGGTTCGCGCGGGCCCGGGAGCCGTACCTGCGCTACTGAGCCCGCGGCTGTCCGTCGATTACTCCACCCGTTACCCTCATATGCGCTAGCATCAGAACTCCTGGCAGTGCCGGGTCTGACACGATGAGGCCCCCTGGGAGCGGAGTTCGCGTGTAGGGTTGATGGCGAGATAGATGTCCAGACTCCATGTTGCGCAGGGCTTCGAGAACAACGGCTGGGGTCAGG
>DPJP01000174.1:17991-20088 GCA_003542955.1 Armatimonadota bacterium | reverse complement strand
ACCCGGCCATCGACGACAGCGACGAGCCCTTCCCCTACAAGACCATTGTGTGGGCAGGGATAATCGGCTTCATCGTGATGATGGCAATCGCTGTCCAGGCCGGGATGTGGCTGTGGGTTGCGGGCGTGTACTTCATCATCATCCTGCTGTTTGCCGTTACCTATGCTCGCCTGCGGGCGGAGGCCGGTTCGCCCATGGTCTGGCTCTTCCCGATCATGAAGCAGTGGGAGATGATGTACCACATCGGTGGTTCGGCCGTGCTCCAGAGAGGCACCGGCTGGGGCAACCTGACAATCTTCTCAATGTTCTACTGGCTGTCCAGGGGCTTTTTCCCGACAATGGCCGGCTACCAGATCGAGAGTTCCCGCATTGCCCAGGAGGGGCGCATCAACCAGAAGACAATGGTCTACTGGCTGATCGCGGCGCTTCTGATCGGGCTGCTGGGGGCCTATGTGATGCACCTGCAGGCCTACTACTCATACGGAGCCAACGTGCTTGAGGGGGGCACGACCGAGGGCGGGTCGCGCGTGCAGGCGGCGGCAGCATCCTGGAAGCTCGTCTCAGCGTGGGTCGGTGCGCACTCGGCGCCCGACAGACCGCGCCTCATTGCAGGCGTTGTGGGCTTCCTTTTCACGACCATGCTCGTGGTCCTGCGCAGCATGTTCCTGCGCTTTCCGCTCCACCCGCTCGGGTTCGTGATGATCACTTCCTACGGCGGCCCGGTGTGGGGGCCGTTCTTCATCGTGTGGGTCATCAAGTCGATCGTGCTGCGCGTCGGGGGGATGAAACTCTACCGCCAGTTGATCCCCTTCTTCCTGGGGCTGATTCTCGGCCATTTCTTCATGGCGGGTGTCGTCTGGGGATCGATCAGCCTGTACAACGAGATGTACAACCGCTACGGCGTCTGGTTCGGCTAGGGGAGCGCCTGCCATGGATGGCACTACGACGAAAGTGCGCCTCATGACCGAGGCCGATATCGACTTCGGCATGGAACTGAAGAACATCGCGGGCTGGAACCAGCTCCCGTCCGACTGGGCTCGGCTCATCGCCCTCGAGCCCGAGGGCTGCTTCGTCGCGACAATCGACGGCCAGAACGTCGGCACGGCCACCACGACCACGTATGAGGCGAAGTTCGGCTGGGTGGCAATGGTTCTGGTACACCCCGATCATCGCCGCAAGGGCATCGGCACCACACTGCTGGATGCGTGCATCAGCTACCTGCAGGGCAAGGTCGCGACGGTCAAACTCGACGCCACGCCAATGGGCAAGAAGCTCTACGACACTCTCGGCTTCGTCGATGAGTACATGATGGAGCGCTGGATGGGCCGAGGCACGGCCCCGACGGAGATCAGGGGCATTGCGCCCGTGACGGAGGTAGAACTCGACGCGCTGTGCGAGTTTGACTTGCCTGTGTTCGGCGCCGACCGCTCCCGACTTCTGCGGAGGTTCCTCGCCGAACCCACCACAATCTCGGTGTGCATGATGGACGGCCGGCAGATGCTCGGTTACGGTGTCGCCCGCCCCGGCTACAACTCCTGGCAGATCGGGCCCGTGGTGGCCGGGAACCAATCGGTTGCCGAGAAGCTCTTCCGCGCACTGCTCGGGAGCTTCCCCGGCGAGCCGGTGTTTGCCGATCTTCTGATGCCCAACCCCCATATCCTCGATCTGGTACGCTCCCTGGCCCTCGAGAAACAGCGCTACCTGATCCGCATGCACAAGGGTCCCAACCTCCACCCGGGGCACCCTGAGTACGTGTACGCCGCTGCGGGGCCGGAGAAGGGGTGAGCGGGAGGGCTCCGTTCGACCCGCGCGCTCGACATCCCCACTCGTTTGACATCCCGACCCCGGCTGGGCTACGATTCTGTTGATGCCTCCCTCCACGCAACCGCAATCCGCACCGCTCACGGTCATCACGTCCTACACAGCAGGTACCCATGATTGAAGAGAAGCTGCTCGCACATGTCGACGGGCCGGCGCGCTACATCGGCATCGAGCACAACATGGTCCGCAAGTCGCCCGAAGACGTCGCGCTCCGCTTCGCACTGTGCTATCCGGACCTTTACGAGGTCGGCACCGCAAATGTCGGCCTGGCGATGA
>DPJP01000174.1:13126-17916 GCA_003542955.1 Armatimonadota bacterium | reverse complement strand
GGCGATCATCTACGATATCCTCAACCGCCGGCCCGACACCTACTGCGAGCGCTCCTTCGTCCCGGCCGCCGACGCAATCGAGTTGCTCAGGCGGCATGGGAGTCCGCTGAGATCGCTGGAGACCTCGACACCGCTCTCGGAGTTCCACGCTGTAGGTATTACGCTCCAGCACGAACTGAACTACCCGGGGGTGCTCTGCCTGCTCGACCTGGCGGGCATACCCATCAGGAGCGCACAGCGCTCACCCAACGCGCCCATCGTCATCGGCGGAGGGCCGTGCGCGGTCAACCCGGAGCCACTCGCGCCGTTCTTCGACGCCATCTTCGTCGGCGAGGCGGAACACGCGCTACCGGAGTTGGCCGACGTGCTCACGGCCGCCCGCCTGCCGATGTCTGATGCGGATTCCCGCCGTGAGTTGCTGGCACAGATCGGCAGCCTGCCGGGCTTCTACATCCCCGGCGAATGGCAGCCTGAACAGCGCGGGCGTTTCCTGATCCCCGTCGCGCCACACGGCCGCGGCCGAGTGGTCAGGCGTGTCGTCCCAGACCTGGATGCCGCCGACTTCCCGCGCGCCCCGATTGTCCCGTACCGCGAGCCAATCCACGACCGCGCCCAGCTCGAGATCAGCCGCGGCTGCACGCGCGGGTGCCGCTTCTGCCAGGCAGGGATGATCTACCGCCCCGTCCGGCAGCGCTCGATCGAGACTCTTCGGGCGCAGGCCAATCAGATAATCAAGGCCACCGGCTACGACGACATCTCGCTCTGTTCGCTGAGCTGCACCGACTACGATGGTATCGATGGTCTCATCGAGGCGCTCCATGAGGACCTTGGCGGACAACGAGTCGGAGTCGGGCTCCCCTCGATGCGTATCGACGCCTTCAGCGTCGACCTGGCCCGCAAGGTCAGCCGGGTGCGCAAGACCGGCCTCACCTTCGCCCCCGAGGCGGGCTCACAGCGCATGCGTGACCGCATCAACAAGAACGTGACCGACGAGGACCTTCTTGGCACCGTCGCGGCAGCCGTGCTCAGTGGGTGGACGACACTCAAGCTCTACTTCATGATCGGGCTGCCGGGGGAAGAGGACGATGATATCCCGGCCATCGCCGATCTTGTAGAGCAGGTGCTCGGCGTGGCGCGCCATCACGCCGGCGGACGCAAGGGGCGCCTGCAGATCAATGTCAGCGTGGCGCTGTTCATCCCCAAGCCGCACACGCCCTTCCAGTGGGCCCGACAGGACGACCTGCAGACATTCTCCCGCAAGCGCGCCATGCTGCGCGAGCGGCTGGGCTCGAGCCCTCGGATCAAGTTGAGCTGCCACGATGCGGAGACGGCCGTCGTCGAGGCCTTCCTCGCGCGCGGTGACCGGCGGTGCGCGGAGGTGCTGGAGACCGCATATCGGCTGGGCGCATTCCTGGACCCCTGGTCGGAGCACTTCAGCTTCGAGCGCTGGGAGCGCGCCGCCGCCGAGCACGGTCTCGACCTGTGCAAAGGCGCCGCATCAGCCATCGCTCCGGATGCCGAGTTGCCCTGGGACCACATCGATGTCGGAGTGGGCAAGGACTTCCTGCTGCGCGAGCTGGAGCGCTCAGAGCGTCTTCAGACCACCGACGACTGCCGCATCGGCGGCTGCGTCGGCTGTGGGATGCAGCAGCACGCCGCGTGTGCCGAGTCGGCGCCGGCATCCTGTCCGCAGAGCACTGATGGGCCGCAGCCAGGCTCTGAGGGGGCTCCCGGCAATGAGTGAACAGGACCGCTTCAGGGCGGTTGTGACCTATGCGAAGATGGGGCCGGCGAGGTTCCTCAGTCACCGGGAGTTGCTGCGCGCATTTGATCGGGCTGTACGTCGCGCCGGATTGAGGGTACAATACTCCCAGGGCTTCTCCCCGCGCGCACAACTGAGCTTCCCCCCGCCGCTGCCGGTTGGGGCGGAGGGGAGCGCGGAGTTGTGCAGCATTGAGTTGGCCGCGCGGATTGACGCGAGGCAGGTCTACGACGCCCTGGCGCCTGAACTCGTGGCGCTCCCCATCAGCGACGTGCGGGTGCAGCGGCGAGTTCACAGGTCGGCGTGGGCCGGCCTGGTCACGGCGTCGTACTCAATAACACCTGACTGGGCGGATGTGGTGCCCGAGGAGCGGCTACGGCAAGCGGTCGTCGAGTTGCTGGCGGCGGAGACGCTCACGGTGCGGCGCGAGACGAAGAGCCGCGTGCGGACCGTGGACATCCGTCGCGACATACACTCTCTTCAGGTGGGGGCGGGCAACGCACTCGAGGCATGTCTGGGCATCACCGAGCAGGCCCTGGTGAAGCCCGATGAGGNNCAGGTCGTATCAGTGCTGGGCTCCGCGCTCGGGGTCTCGGGGAGCTGGCGGCGACTGGTACGCACGGGCCTGCACTTCACGCCGCGCGAGGGTGAGTCGACCCCGCCGCCGGAGACCGGCGGATGAGTTCGGCGGCGATCGCCGCCACCGGCCCGGGAGCGGGCCGGCATGCTACGAACGCATTTGAGGGCGTACAGAGAGGCAGTCCGGGGAGGAATCCGGCGGACCGCCTGGTGCGCCCGACCAGACCACAGACCATACACAGCACGAACACGAGGTTCTTGAACCATGAAAACAGACATTATTGTGGACGTAACCCCGCGCGAGACGCGGGTAGCCATCGTTGAGGACGGGGCACTGGCCGAGTACAAGATAGAGCGAGAGCAGGAGGTCGTTGGCAATGTCTACATGGGGCGCGTCGAGAATGTCGTGACAGGCCTCGATGCCGCCTTCGTCGAGGTGGGCATCGAGCGCAACGTCTTCCTTCACGTCTCCGACGCGCTGACCGAGGAGCCCTCGCGCCGCCGCATGCGGCACAAGATGGGCTCATTTCCCCCCATCGGCGATGTTGTCAAGAAGGGCCAGGAGTTCCTGGTCCAGGTCACTAAGGGGCCCCTCGACCTCAAAGGGGCGCGCGCCACGCGACGCATCTCTCTGCCCAGTCGCTACCTCGTTCTGATGGAGGACGGGAAGAACAAGGTCGGCGTCTCGAAGAAGATCGACGATGAGAAGGAGCGCGCCCGGCTCCGCGATATTGCCGAGAAGGTCAAGCCCGACGGCTTCAGTCTGATCGTGCGCACGCGGGCCGAGGGCGCCTCGCTGGCCGATTTCGAGCAGGACATCAAGTTCCTCCAGAAGATGTGGCGCTCGATCCAGGGCAAGCAGAAGCAGGTCAAGGCGCCCGCGCTTGTCTATGAGGACACCAGCCTCGTCTACGGTGTCTTCCGCGACGTTTTCGACTCCGAGGTCAACTCCTTTGTCGTCAACGACAAGGTGGCCTACGACCGCATACTCAACCTCTGCGGCAATGTGGCTCCGCAACTGCGCGATAAGGTTGAGCTCTACCGCGGCGAGGAGCCGATCCAGGTCCACTACGGCATTCACAAGGAACTCGAGCGGGCACTCCGCCCGAAGGTCTGGTTGCCGCACGGCGGCAGCATCGTCATCGAGCAGACCGAGGCGCTCACCACCATCGACGTCAACACCGGCAAGTTCGTTGGCGCCAAGCGACTCCAGGATACCGTGCTGCGGACCAACCTGGACGCGGCGGTGGAGATCGCGCGGCAGTTGCGCCTGCGTGACATCGGCGGCATCATCGTCATCGACTTCATCGACATGGACAAGATGACCCACAGGCGTCGCGTGTCGGCGGCGCTGAAGGAAGCCTTCTCAGAAGACCGGATGAAGACCCGCATCCTGCATATCACCCGGCTGGGCCTTGTCGAGATGACGCGCAAGCGTACCGGCCGCAGCCTCACCCGCCAGATGCAGGTCAACTGCCCATGCTGCGACGGCCGCGGCAAGATACTCTCCGCCGAGACGCTCGCCACCCGAGTCTACGACGAACTCCGCGCCGCGAGGCCCAGCTCACAGCACAAGGCTTACTCGATCTGGGCCGATCCCGGGGTTGTGCTCTCACTGATCGGTCCGCACGGCGAGTACATCGAGGACCTCGAGAAGGCCGCCGGCGCGGAGCTTTACATCCGCGCCACCTACAACATCCACCCGGAGCGCTACGAACTCAACCCCGGCAACCCCAAGAAGCTTCGCCAGGAGCTTCTGCCCTACCAGACCGGCCAGGTCATCACCATCGAGCCAGGCGACGTCATCTCGATGCCCGCGATGGGGATGGTCGCCGCGGTCAACGGTTATGTCGTCGAGGTGCCCGAGGCCTCCCCGAAGACGGACCAGCCGGTGAAGGTACGCCTGACGAAGGTGGACCGCTCTTACGGCAGAGCCACGCCCGTGTGAACGNNGGAGGGGCCTCACGAGGGCACGTCGCAGCCGTACACTGCGCGAACGAGGCAGGCCCGCCGGTCCCCCGTTGCCCTTCTCTTACCGGCTCACCCCTGCACTTCATTGAGGATCACAGCCGCCACGGCCGGCGCTTGCGGAATGGGCTCTCGAACTCACGGGTGAGGGCGCCTCGCTGCTCAAGGTGCACCATGCAGGCCCGCAGGCAGCCGCGCCCCCCGCACACGGCCGAGTTGTAGCCGGCCGAGGCCCCGTAGTAGCGGCGCAGGATCGCCTGCACCTGCAGCACCTCCGCCGGCGTGAGTGCCTTCTCTCCCCGCAGTATCTTGTCGCCATCGGGCAGTTCCGCGAACGCATCCAGCGGCAGAAAGGGGTTCGTCTCCTTCACACTGCCCATGTATGCATGGAAGCACTGCCACTCCGCCAGTCTCCCCCACTCGAGTTCACGCCCGGCCACCGTGACCTTGACAGTCTCTGTTCCGCTGATCGCCCCGATTG
>DPJP01000174.1:0-13029 GCA_003542955.1 Armatimonadota bacterium | reverse complement strand
GAACATCTTCGAGTAGCCGATCTCTCCAAGCCCACAGATGAAGGCCGCGATGCGGAAGCTGAACATCACGTCCGGCGCGGGGCGGCCGGGGGCCACGGGCTCGGAGTAGCGTATCCGCCGACCGAAGTCCGGCGACTCATCGTAGTCGCCGGTCATGTCGGAGCAGACCATGCGGCCGCCCGTGTTGCGGTAGGCCGCCCCCTCGTAGCCGTGGTCCTCCAGGAAGCATGCCAGATCATGCAGCACGCCCGGCGCGTAGTTCTCATTGATATTGGCATATCCCATCGAGGGGTACTGGTAGAAGTTAGTGCCCTCCTCGATGCCGCGCAGGTAGCCGCGTGGAATGCGGAATGCCAGCCCAACCATTGCGCGCGCATCAGGGAACAGGTGGCGCGCATCCATCTCCGGCGGCGCGCCCTCGAAGCGGCTCAGGTCACCAATGCCTACCAGGTCCGCGCCGCGACTGCGTGCAAAGGTCTTGACGTCCTCGGAGGTGAGCATTCTCCGTGCTCCAGGGGTCCGGGATGGTACTTGCCGAGCGGCTGCCGCGAACGGCGGCGCTCCGGCGCAGTGCTTCGCCATGGAGGGAACGGTGCCCTTTGTGGACGTGGACATGCCCGGATGGCCGACCCGCGCAGATAGGCGACACAGGTCGGGCAGGCGAGTGCAGGCA
The DNA here is from genome assembly GCA_003542955.1 of Armatimonadota bacterium. GTDB lineage: Bacteria > Armatimonadota > Zipacnadia > Zipacnadales > UBA11051 > UBA11051. Next base: position 12,356 of record DPJP01000174.1, on the reverse strand, counting down.
TGACGCGCGGGCACGGTCGGAGAAGCTCACGAACATTTGCCCGCGGTGTCCGCCCGGCGCTATACTGCTGTGTGACTTGCACACCAAAGTCACGTACACCGCGCGTCCGGCCCTCAACCGCGTGCGCGTGTAGCCTGACTATCCCGCACTACTGCGTGTGACCGACCGCCCCGAGGTGATTGCAGATGCCCGGCCGAGAGTGCGCCACCCGAACAGCCCTGATATCGCTCCTGCTTGCGTGTCTCATACCCGCCATGGCCCAGGAGTTGCTCACAAATCCCGGCTTTGAGGAGGTTGATGCCGACGGCAAACTCGTCGGATGGGCCAGGTACTCCGGGCAGGGCGAGCAGCAGGAGCTGCGTATCGTCGACGACGCGCACTCGGGCGCCCGAGCCGCCAGGCTCATCGACAACGGCCCCGAAGAGCGCGATTCCCGGCACAGCATCGGCCTGACGCAGAAGATAGCCGTCGAGCCGGGCACGTACTACATGGCCTCCGTGTGGGTGAAGGCTCTCGCGCGCAACCACAGCGGCGCGCTCAACCTGCAGATGCGCTTTCTGCCCGGTGACACGATCACACAGGTGCCAATCGAGCCAGAGATCGGTGAGGGGTGGAAGCGGTTCCAGGCCGGCGCGCAAGCCCCGGAGGGCGCCACGCACCTGATGCTGTACCTCTACACGATGCACTACTGGACCACAGACAGCATCCTTGACGATGCCTCTATCACCGCTGTCGATGTCGCCGCGGGTACCATCTCAGCAGCCCTGCTGACGCATGGCACCCCGGGCATCACACAGGCGCGTCAACTTAACCTGCGCACGCCGATCGTCGAGGGCGGACAGGCAACCGCGCGCATCCTGGTCCCGGAGGGCGAGGCGGCCCTGGCGCTGGGGCAACGGCTCGCCGAGACGATCAAGGCCAGGACCGGCGCCGTGGTGCCGGTGAGTTCGGAGTACGATGGCACTGTCGCTTCACCTGAGACGATCATCGCGCTGGGCAATCTCAACAACAACCGGATGATCGAGCGGCTCTACTGGAACCGCTACCTCAAGATAGATGCGCTGACTCCGGGCGCCGGACGCTATGTGCTCCAGACCGTCCATGAGCCCTACAACAGCCCGAAGGGCAAGAACGTGCTGGTCATCGGCGCGAGCGATGACACGGGGTTGGCGGCCGGCGTCGATGACTTCATCGGTCGCATGGGCGAGGGACCGAACCTCGTGCTGCCCGAGCCGCTGCTGTATGTCTCAGGCCAGACGCTGATGACACCCGAGCAGCGGGCCACGCTGGTGTCACAGAAGCCGAGCAACGATGCGCTACGCGACTTCTGGGCGGCGGTCGAGAAGTGGCGTGACACCGGCGATCCCGCGTGGGCAGAACGTGCCAAGTCCCTGCTGTTCTACTGCGGAGATCGCTTCGTCCAGAACCCCGCGTACGGGGTGACCTGGCCGGAAGAGACAACCTCGCAGTACCTCGGCGCAATGTGGGATGTGTTCGAGGAGGCGCCCGTATTCACCGATCAGGAGCGCCTCGACGCCACGAACATCATGCTGATGACACTCTACGATCTCCCGAGACATTGCTCAGGCTACGGCGGCCTTGAGAACAACGACACGATCATCTGGAACCATACGACCTTCCCGTTGATGGGCATCTACTGGCTCGCCCGCTACTTCAACCGCTACTACGGTGATGTCGACGGCCAGATGGAGTTGATGCTGAGGAAGGTGAAGGCTGCATTCGAGGGCCAGGTGACATCCTGGAAGCCGCAGGAGGACTCACTGGGCTATTACTCGATAGTGCCGGAGCACACCATCCAGTATACGCTGGCCGAGAACGACTACAGGTACTTCGAGAACGGCTCCGTGCGGCAGCATGCCGACTACACGATCCACATCGCCGACAATACGGGAGACCCCGGCGGGTTCGGTGACTCGGGCTACGCGCACGCCCCCTACACGAGCAACATCCACTATGCGCTGTGGTACTACAAGGACGGCCGGTACCTGTGGTGGCTGGATAAGGTGCTGGAGAACGGCTTCAAGAGCTCCTACGACCCGTCCGTGAAGCCGGTAGAGTGGACTGATCTCCCCGGCGTTACGGTGATCCCNNNNACTACGACTATACGAAGGACCGCGACTACTACAGCGGCCCAATCTCGCCGCCGAATATCGAGTTCGAGAAGAGCTTCGACAAGATTGCCTACAGGCAGGACCTCGACGCCGGCGGTGAGTACTTCACCCTCGACGGCTACTCGCGCGGGAAGCACCTGCAGTACGACGGCAACGCCATCATCAAGTTCTACGCCGACGGCCAGGACTGGCTGATCGATGGCGACTACCTGGTCCGCAACACGACCGATCACAACATGATCAGCATAATCCGAGATGGGCGCTGCGAGAGCCTCATCCCCACCTGCACAGCGCTCAAGGGCGTCGCGGACCTGCCCACGGCGGGCATGACCCACACACTGGTGCATGACTACAACGGCGCCGACTGGCACCGCTACATCTTCTGGCTGAAGGGTGAGTTTACGCTGGTGGCGGATCGGCTGGAGGCGTTGCAGCCGGGTGAGTTCACATTCCTGGGCAACTGGAAGACGCTCGCCGAGGGAGAGCAGAGCCTTCTGGACGGGCGCGTGTTCAAGACGTCCCGGGCGGCGGCCGGCGGCACAGGCTCGCGGGGGCTGGTCACGGTCACCGATCCGCAGGAGGGTGTCGCGAAGGCCGTCAGGTTCACTGACGCCTACTCGCGGCTCGATACGGCGGTAGAGCTGCCGGCCGGCAGGTACGCCATCACCACCTACGCCACCGGCACCAGCACCGGCTCCGACAGCCTCTTCCTCGCTGTCGATGGGGGCGAACGCGTGTCGCTGCACACACCAATCGGCGTGTTTGGCCCATCATCGTCCACGCCGGAGAAGGACACTCCCACACCGAATGTGACCATCGCAGGCGACGGGATGCACATCCTCAGCTTCACGCTGCGAGAGGGTCCGGGCATCATGCTGGACCGCTTCACGATCCAGTCGGCAGACGGGACGCTGGTCGCCGAGGTACAGGCGGAGGAAGCCCCGCCCGTGCCTGAGGGGCAGGTCGACGAGGCGGGCTCGTCAGACTTCTACGTGAAGAACGACGGCTTTGCGGCCAATGTGCTCGCCTCGCGCATCAACCACGTCAGCCGCAAGATCACCTACCTGAGGCAGCGCTTCGGCGGCCGGATGCAGGCCGGCGAGGCGGCAACGCTGTTCAACATCTTCTATGCCGACAACTCCAGGCAGCCGAAGGGCTATGGCATCCGCAGGCTCTCGGATACCGAGGCCCTCATCCTCAAGGACGACACGCCCTACATGGTTGTCGGGATCGGCTCCGGGCTTGATGAGGCCAACGTGCCCGGTGCGCAGATGCTGGCGACCTCGCGCGAGAAGTACTACGTGATGGGCGTGACGGCCGCGGGCGACCAACTGCAGGCCGACGGGCAGATCGCTCTCGAGGTGGATATCGCCGGCGGCCACGCGTCGATCAGCGCGTCTCCCCAGACTGCAGTCAGGCAGGCCGGGGCAGCCGTCGACATGTCCTCAGGCGTTGCGACGGTCAACCTCAGCAAGTGGGAGCATATCACGGCCCTGAACGCGGCGATGGCGCCGCACTTCGATCAGCTCCTCACTGAGGTACTGGCCGCGCCGGAGACGACGCGTGCCGGCATCGGCGCACCCGCGCGGATGCAGCCCCTCTGGAGCCACGATGTCAAGCTCGATGCGACCGAGGAAGACCTGCCCATCTTCACGATGCTGCCGACGGATCTGGATGGTGACGGGGAGGAGGAGGTCATCGTCCTGCGAGGCGCCGCAGCCGTATGCCTGGATGCCGCCGGCCGGCAGCTCTGGCGGTACCAGACGGGCGGGCAGAACCGCACGGTCGCCTCTGCGGACCTCGACGGCGACGGGACACCCGATGTGCTGGTCGGCTCCGATGACGAGCACATCTATGTTCTCAACGCCGCGGGCGAGGAGCAGAGGCGATTTCATTGCGACTTCCCGCTCCGCGTCGGCACCAGCAGTGTCCGAGACCCAAAGGTGGGCAACATCGCCATTGGCGACATGGACGGCGATGGCGCGCCGGAGATCGTCGCCTGCATGCTCAACGGCAACCTGGTGCAGTTCAGCACTGATTTCGCGGTGCAATGGCGCTATGACCGCATCCCACACGGTAGCCGTGAGCTGGAGTTGATAGACCTCGACCGCGACGGACAGCTCGAGGTGCTGGTGGCCAACAAGTACGGCGCCGTGCAGGTGTTCAACTGCAAGGGCGAATCCAGACCCGGCGTCTACTCGGAGCTGGGCGACGTCGAGATGGCAGTCGGCAACATGGATGAGGACGACGACTACGAGATCGCCAACGGCTCGGCGACGGGCACATTCAACGTGGGCCAGTGGGGCGGGTCGACGGAGTTCTCATTCCACAACTACGGCTTCGCGGTGCGCGAGTTGATCATGGCCGACGTCGCCGGCGCCACCGCGGATGAACTGCTGGTCGCTTCCGAGACGGGCTATGTCTACGTACTCGGCGCGGGTGGGGAGGTCATCGCACAACTCGACCTCGGAGAGGTTGTCACGGATCTGGGCCTGCTGCCGCGCGACGGCGCGAAGCCGCTGGTGGCCGCGGGCCTCGCCGACGGGCGCGTCTACACGCTCGACGGCGCGCTGCAGCCGGTAGCCGAGTGGAAGGCGGATGGCGAGGTGTCGATGGTTGCGGCGCTGCGCACGGCTCAGGGGGTCAAGCTCCTTGCAGTGGCGCATGACAGTGTGGTGTGCCTGGCGCCGTAGGCAGAACACGGACATAGCATTACACAGGGGCCGCGCCAGATTCACAGCATATCGCGGCCGGCGCGGCCCCGGAGTTGCCCCCTCGACAGTGGTCCCGCGACCGCGCTACGGTGTCAGCGCCGCAGTGATTGCGCGCGCGGCTCTCACGCCCTCCGCAACGGCCTGCACTACGGTTCTTCCACCGTTGACGATATCGCCGCCCGCATACACCCTGTCCCGGCCGGTCTGCATTGTCAGCGCGTCAGTGACGATCAGGCCCAGCCTGTCGAGTTCGACACCGCAGAGCCACTCGGCAAGATCATCCGGTGGGCGTTGCCCGATGGCCTCGATGACCATGTCCACCGGCAGGATGCGCTCGGAATCGGGTATCAACTCTGGTTTGCGCCTCCCGCCGTCATCGGGCTCGCCCAGGCGTGTGCTCGCTACGCGGAGACCCGTCAGGCGGCCCTGGTCGTCACTCACGTAGTCGAGTGGCTGGGTCAGAATCAGGAAGTGCACACCCTCCGCGAGCGCTTCGTCGCGTTCCTTCGGCCATGCGGGCATCTCCGCGAATGAGCGCCGGTAGACGAGGTAGACATCGCGCGCGCCGGCTCGTTTCGCCGTCACCGCCGCGTCGACGGCAGTGTTGCCGCCGCCGAGGACGGCAACCGACCGCGGCACATCCGCGCACGAGCCCGACTTCATCTCGCGCAGGAAGCCCAGAGCGTCCACGACGCCATTCGCCGGCCTCTCAGCGCCGGGGAGTGTGACTGCCTCGCCCAGGCCGATGCCGACGAACACCGCATCGAAGCCCTCCGCCAACAGGTCATCGACGGTCATGCTCGCGCTCATGCGCACACCACGACGCCACTGCAACCGATCCGCCGGGACGGTGTCGAGGATTGCGGCGATCTCGGACTCGCCGCAGTCACTGGCCAGCCGCTCCCCCGGGATGACTTCGCAGGCGGTCCCACCGGGGCCGTTGCCGGCATCAATGATCGTGACGGTGTGGCCATCCTGCAGCAGCTGCATCGCGCATCCGAGGCCTGCCCCGCCGGCGCCGATGACCGCCACACGCTTGCCAGTCGTCTGCGGGGGCACGGGTAGTTGTGTCCATCCCTGCTTGCGGGCCAGTGCGGAGACGTAGCGTTGCAGCAGCTTGATGGGTACGGCGCCGCCGCCGATCCACTGTTGGACGCACTGCCCCTCGCACTGCACCTCGGACGGGCAGACGTAGGCGCATATCTCAGGCAGCGGATTGGCCTCCCGGAGTACCTCATACGCGCGCCGCTCATCGCCGTCGGCGATGGCCCGAACGAACGACGAAACATCCACCCCGGCCGGACAGCCGGTCTGGCAGGTCGGGGCGGCGCAACTGCGGCACGTCTCGGCAAGGCGCCGCATCACGGCCTGGTTGTGCATCTGGCCTTCGAAGAAGATCGGGGCATAGACCTCGTGGTCTCGGACGACACATCCGGCGCGCCCGCCGTCGCGCATGATCTGGGTGCATGACGAGCACGCAATGCAAGTCTTGGTCGGCTCGATCTCGCCCTTCTCGATCAGGTCTGCGACGAAGTCGGGATAGGCCATCGCCATCCGGCCGAACCCGGCCATGGCCGCTGAGCCCTCCGCCAGGAGCCCGGCGGCCACATTGGGGCCGTGCTCTCGCAGCCAGGTGAGACCCGTCGCGACCATCGGCAGGTCGGGCAGTTCGCGGCCCAACTCGCGCTGTATCTGCACCATCGTGGCCACGTTGGCCAGCGGGTCCTCATCCGGCACGTAGCCGCCAACTTCATGCGTGTCGTAGGGCCGCTCGACGTGCGGGTTGTAGTAGGGGTTCCCATAGCCGATGTTGACCATGCACAGGCCGAGTTCCTGAAGCTGCTTGAGCAGACGCACCGGCTCCGCCAGATCCGGCTCCATCGATCCGTCCGTGGCCATCCCAAAACCGTATGGGTACGGCTGGGCATCGTAGACATTGAGCCGGGCCATGACGGCAATCCCCGGCACCTCGTCACGTACCCGGCGAACGACCTCGACAAGCATCCGCGTGCGGTTCTCGAAGCTGCCGCCATACCTGCTGTTCTCACGGGTGTGTGATGCCAGCAGCTCGTTGAGCAGATACGCATGCGTGGCCTTGATGTCGACCGCGTCGAAGCCTGCCTCATGGGCAATACGCGCGGCGCTCACGTAGGACTCCTGCAGGGCGTCGAGTTCGTCATCGGTGATGAGCGGGTAGTCGGGCCCGAGGTTGTGCCTGGGGTCGAGTACCGGGCAACGGTGAGCGATGATCGGCTCGGGGAAGCCGCGCGGCTTGCTGTGCCGGCCCGAATGTGTCAACTGGACGACGGTGACGGGGCGGTGCGCCTCGCCGAAGCGTTCGGCAGCGGCGGTGACGATGGCCTGCTGCAGACGCGCAAAGCTCTCGGCTGTGGCATCGTGGATCCACAACTGCCGGGGATTCGCCCGGCCCTCCGGCACGACTGCGNNTCGCCTCGAGCCATATCAGCCCAGCGCCGCCGGCGGCAAAGCGCCGGTAGCGGCGGAAGGCCAGCTCGAGCGGCTCCCCATCGGCCGATCCATCACATCCCTCGACCGGATGGATGGCGATGGAGTTGGGCGCCATCAGATCACCGATAGAGGCCGGCCGCAGCAGGGCATCAGGTGTGTTCGCGTAGGGCAAATCGAGCCCCAGACGATCCAGCGCACCGCGAATCTCATCCCACGAACGGTAGTCATAGGCCCGATGTGCCGAGGGCGTGCGTACTCTCATCGCTCCATTTCCTCTCCTGCGTTTCTTGCGCAAATCCAGAGAATCACGAGCCGGCAATCGTGATAGAATAGGCCACGGCAATACACGTGTCAATTCCGTGGACATGCGCATCGTCTCTTCGGCTGAGCGCGAATGCAGGCAGTTTACGCAATAGTGTCAGTCTGTGGCAATACGGCGGGTATACTCATGGTGACGCAGGTCGCAGGCGAGTGACCGCGCGAGCGCAGACTCCCGGCCGCGAGGTACCGGGCGCGGGTCCAGACCGGTGACAGCAGCCCACCGTCCCCTTCAGGGGCTGGGTTCCGATGAGACTGACAATCCTGTACGATAACATGTCGATACGTACAGATGCGCAGGAGGACTGGGGCTTCGCCTGCGCCATCGAGCTCCCCGGGACGCGTATGCTCTTTGACACCGGAGCCGATCCGCAGGTACTGCTCGGGAATATGCAAACGCTTGGCTTCGGGCCGGACGGTTTTGACTTCGTGGTGATATCGCACGATCACTGGGACCACACGGGCGGTCTCGATGCAGTGCTCGAAGCAAACAGCAATGCCGTGGTGGTGGTCCCTTCAGGCGTCTCGGGTGAACTCAGAGACAGGGTCCTGTCTCACGGCGTCACCCTGAAGGATGTCACCGTTGGGACACAGATAGCGCCGGGGGCGTTCAGCACCGGTGTCGTGCACGGCGGTGTCGCCGAACACGCGGTGGCCGTGCGCGTCGAGAGTGGTATGGTCGTCGTGACCGGGTGCGCCCATCCGGGGGTAGCCGGGATGGTGGCAGCGGCACGGACAATGCTCGCGGATGGTGTGGAGCTTCTGCTCGGGGGCTTCCACCTCGAGAGCTTTGACGGGCCGGGAGTGGCGGAGGTGATCCGCGACTTGCACAGGCTCGGGGTGGCTCACGTGGCGCCGTGTCACTGCACGGGTGCGGAAGCCATCCAGTTATTTGCCGAGGCGTGGGGCACGAGCTTCGCGCGCGTCGGCGTCGGCTGGTCAAAGACGTGGCGTGATGCGAGCGACTGAGCAACCGGAGACGGGGCGAAGGCTGCGTGCTCGGTCAAGCCACGGAGCGGCCGGGCATCAGGCGTCTTGTCGTCTTCGGGGGGTACTGACACGATGGGCCAGAGCCCAGGTGAGTCTGCCGTGACTGCCGGCGCCATCGCGCCTGGTGGCGCGCCGCGGCGGGCCGAGCCGTCAACGTTTCAGTTTTCGGCGCACGCCTTGTCGAGGCGGGGCCACATCGAGGCGTCTACTGAGCGCCTCGCGTTGCCTGGTGACAGCGCTACGTTTCGTGTCGGCCCCAGTATCCGTGAGTCCCACCGCCCTCTCTGTGAGACGGCGGGAATGGGTGCGGCGTTGACCTTCCACTCCCTGTTGAAGCCCGCGCCGAGGGGGCAGGCGCAGTCATGAGCACGCTCATCGCCGGCGGCGAGACCATCGGCATCATCTGCTGCGCCGCAGCCTGCGTCGGGGCGGCGTGGGTGCTGCGCCCGCTTCGCCGCGGACGCTCATTCGCGGCCCTCTGGGCGGCTGTGTGCCTGCTTCTTCTCATCAGCATCGCAATCATCGCACGTCGGCTCGCCCCGGCGGGTCCGCTCGGGGCTCTGGGGAATCAAGCCGGCCTCGCTCTTCCCCTGGTATGGTTGCTCCTCATATACGCGCTTGTCCACCGACGCGACGATCCCGGCGCGAGAGTGTACCGCAGGCTGTTCGAGCGTGCCGGCGTGGGCATTGTGGTCATTGGCCACGACGGCAAAATCAGGACGGCAAACCCTGAGTTCGGGCGCATTGTGGGGCTCAAGCCGAGGCGCCTGGAGGGCGGCGAGAGCTTCCGCACGTTCGTTTCGGAATGGGATGCGGAGCGCGTGGGCGAGTACCTGCGGAGGGCGCGCGCGAACGGCACCGCCCCGGAGACGGTCGTTGTCACGATCACTGATGCGGAGGGCCACCCACACGCGGCGCTCCTGACCGCGGCCGTGGTTCCAGCGCGCGGCGAGTTGCTCTGCGCGGTGCAGGATATCACCTATGTCGACGAACTCCGCGGCGAGACCGACACGCTGGCAGGCTTCCGAGCGGCGGTGATGCACTCGGCTACGGCCTGGATCATGATTGTCGACAACGACCGGCGCATCACATTCTGGAATCACGGGGCCGAGAGGATCACGGGCTACAGCGCGGCGGAGATCATGGCCAATCCGCATGCCTGGGAGACGCTCTACCCAGAGGACGACGGCGCAGCTGGTGCGCCGGTGCCCGGCCTGAGCATCGCGGCGCGCGGTGGCGACTTCCACAGCTTCCGCACCGTAGTCACTACGCGCGACGGCACCCGCAAAGCAATCTCATGGGAAGCCAACGTGATTCGAGACGCCGACTACGGCGTTGCCGGCGTGCTGGCAGTCGGCCATGACATGACCCGCAGCTACGAGGCGGAGCGCGACATGGAGCGGCTCGCCGAAGAGCAGCACCTGCTGCTGGACAATGTGCCTGTGATGATCTTCTGGAAGGACGCCGATGGGCGGTTCCTCCGTGTGAACAAGGCATTCGCGGCCTCCGTGAACATGGCGCCGGAGGACATAGTGGGCAAGACCACGGCGGACGTCTACGGACGGCGCGCCGAGCGCTCCGGCGTCGACGACCGCCACGTCATCTCCACGGGACAGCCGAAGCTCGCCATAGTCGAGCCGGCGATGACACCGCGGGGGGAACGGTGGCATCGCACCGACAAGATCCCGCTGGTAAACGCAGATGGCAACATAGTCGGCATTGTGGGCTTCACTGTTGACATCACCGCACAGCGCCAGGCCTACGATGCCCTGGCGGCCTCCGAACGCGAGGCGGCGGCCCTGGCCTCCTTCCGCGAGCATGTCATGCAGACGGCCAACGTGTGGATCGCCGTCGCGGACAACGAAACCAACATCACGCTGTGGAATGCAGAGGCGGAGAAGATCTCCGGCTACAGCGCCGAGGAGGTCGTCGGCCGCGACGACGTCTGGAGGCTGCTCTACCCCGACAACGACGCCCACAACGCGGTGATGACGCGGGTGCGTGCTCTGCTCGGTACCGAGGGCGACTCGGTCACGGCCGAGACCAGCGTCCGCTGCAAGGACGGCACACGCAAGACCATCTCCTGGCACACCGCACGTCTATCTGCCTCGACGGGCGAGTGCATGGGCATGATCGCCATCGGCACGGATGTCAGCGCCACGAAGGAGACCGAACGCCGACAGGCGACGGGCCTGCGAGTGCTGCAGGCACTCAATGATACCAGTGACAGCCGCGGGATGATCGCGACCATTCTCGGCATCGTCAGGGAGTTCATCGGCTGTGAGCGCGCTGCGGTTCGACTGCGTCAGGAGCATGACTTCCCCTACTTCGCCTCCGAGGGCGTTGATCCCGACGGTCTGCAATCCTGCATGAGCGTCCTGGCCTACGGGGCACACGGTCGCGTCCAGACCGACGCTGCCGGCATCCCCCGCCTGAGAGCACCCTATGACGTGCTGCTGGGCGACAGCTGCCCGCCGCCGTCAGAGCACCTGACGAAGGCGGGCAGCTTCTGGGTGAACGATCTCGGCGCCCTGCCTGCCGGCGGAAGCCCGATCGGGCGCCAGGCCGTCTGCAGCGCTTGCGCAGTGGCTGCGGGAAGCGAGGCGCTGGCAATGATCCCGCTGCGCTCCGCGGGCACCGTTGTCGGTCTGCTGGAGCTGGGCACGTCCGAGGCGGGTCGCCTGTCCACGGGGCTGGTCGAATTCCTCGAGGAGCTTGGCTCGAGCATTGGCATTGCGGTCCAGCGGCGCCTGTCGGAGGACCTGCTGCGCCGCGAAAGGGACTTCTCCCGCAGTGTGGTACACAACGCACAGGCGCTTATCATCGGGCTTGATCGCGACGGCAACGTCAGCCTGTTCAACACCATTGCCGAGGATGTGACCGGTTACCGGGCCTCCGAGGCGCTCGGCCGCAAGCCCTGGTTTCTGCTCTCGACCGACGACAACGCGGTCGAATTCGCCAGACCGTTCAAGCGCATGCTGGCGGGTGACTACCCGAAGGTGTTCGAGCTGTGGTCACGCTGCAAGGACGGCCGGGAACGCCTGATCACCTGGCGCGGAACCGCCCTGACAGACGCCCGCGGCGAAGTGTGGCAGGTTGTGGCGATCGGGCTGGACATCACCAGTCACAGGCAGTTGGAGGCCCAGATCCGCCAGAGCCAGCGGATGGAGGCGATCACGACGCTTGCGGGCGGGATAGCCCACGACTTCAATAACGTCCTGCACGCGGTGCTCTCCAACGTCGAGCTGATCGGCATGCTCGGTCGCCTCACTGAGCGCCAACAGACACATGCCCGGGCGATCGAGGAAGCCGTTCGCCACGCCGCCAACATCACCCGGCAACTCACGGAGATGTCCTCCCCACGGCAGGCGGAGAAGGGCAATGTCGACATCAACCAGTGCGTCGACAGCGTGCTCGGCTTCATCCAGGGAGCCCGGGACCAGCGTGTGGAGGTCGTCACGAGCCTTCAGGAGACGCTGCCGCCCGTGCTGGGCGACCCGACGCANNACGCAGATAGAGCAGGTACTGATGAACCTGTGCGTCAACGCGTTGCAGGCGCTCGAGCACGGGGGCCGGCTCGAGGTCGTCACAAGAGTGGCGACGATCCCACCGAACACCACGGAGCTGAAGCCCGACCTGGTGCCCGGCGCAAGGTACGTCAGACTCACCGTCACCGACACCGGATCCGGGATGTCACCCGAGACCCTGGAGCGCATCTTCGATCCGTTCTTCA
>DPJP01000173.1 GCA_003542955.1 Armatimonadota bacterium | reverse complement strand
CCGAATGCCCAAAGTTAGCGCGCATAGGGGCGGGGGGTGAGGCCCCGTCATAGCCCGAATGCCACCAGCGTTCCGCTGTCGGTTGAGGCCACAACCTGCCCGTTGAGCAGGGCGAGGCTCTCGACGCGGCCATCAACCGCACCGCGGCTGATGATCGTCCCTTCGCCGTCGAGTACGACGATTCCCGCCGCTCCGGCGGCGACGGCGAGCTGCGGCGCGTCACCGGCGATCAAGGCCATCTCCGAGACGCCGTCACCGACGGCGGTGCGCCAGACTATCTCTCCCTCCAGGTTCAGCGCGAACACCGTTGCGCTCTCTGCTGCGCAGGCGATCTCCCTGACGCCGTCGCCATCTAAGTCAACCGGGATTATGCGGGTGACCTTGTCGCCGAGGTTGTTCTCCCAGAGCCGCTCACCGGCGGTGGTGAAACAGATCAACTCTCCGCCGTCGGTGGCGATGAGCACCTCCGGCACGCCGTCGCCATTGACATCGGTCGAGGAGACCGCGGTCTGCTCGGGGCCGAAGTTACTGACACTGCGCAGCCGCACGCCGTCATGGTCGATGATGTTGAGCGTGTAGTAGGCGTTGCCGCCGATGATCTCCTGCTTGCCATCGCCGTCGAAGTCATCAGCGTGGCCGACGGTGGCGGAGTGGGCATAGATGACGTTCTTCCAGATCATCTTCCCGTCTTTGTCGTATGCGAAGTACATCCAGTTCAGGCAGCCGCAGATGACCTCCGGCACGCCGTCGCCGGTCACATCGGCCGGGAAGACGGTGATGACATCGGCACGGATGCCGCGGAACTGCGGCGGCTTCACGTGCCACAGCTCGACGCCGTCGGCGGAGATGACGCCGAGGCGCTCGGAGTTGGCGCCGTAGATGACCTCATCCTTGCCGTCGCCGTTGACGTCGGCACAGGCAATCGAGTTGATCCGGGCGCCGTCACCCGTCTCAAACTCCCACAGCTTCGTGCCGTCGGCCGAGAGCGCGACGATACCGCCCTGCTCTCCCGCGGCGACGAGGTGTCGCGTCCCGTCGCCAAGCAGATCGCCGCCTGCTACGGCAGTGATTGCCGGCACGGCCCCCACTGCGGTGCCGTGGATCTCCCACTCCGCGAGGTAGACGGAGGAGTTCTCACGGGCCGGGGAGAGGGTCAGGCGAAGCTGCCGGGCCTTCTGCCCCACCTGCAGGCCCATGAGTGTGTTGATGTTGCCGCCGAAGACGTCGCGGCCTTCATCGGTGAATTCGCCCGGTATGTCGCGGATGTCGTTTGCGAAGCCGTCGCTGCTGACCTGCAGTCTGCGCTCGCCGATGTCCCACGCTTCGGACATGTGCCATTCGCGCAGGAGCACGCTCTTCACGAAGGTCTCTCTCTCGAGTTCGGCAGTGAGCGTGACCGTCTCTCCGTTGCGCCAGCTGACGGAATCAGTAGAGCCGTGGTATTCGCCGTCACATGCTTTCTCGACCGGGCCCCTGCCGGCATGGGGTTTGTCGGCGGTGACGGAGGCGACTTCCAGCGGCTGGGGCCTGGGGTCGAGGCCGGCGAAACTCCAGGCCTGAGACAGCGCCGCCCCGTCAGTGGAGCCGCTGCCTGTCTGTGCGGGAGCTATGGGCGGCATTGCGGCAATCATCCCGAGTGCCTCGGTGACACCGGCGAACGAGGCCACTTCTGCGAATGTGACGGGAGTTCGCCCGGCGGGGATGTCGAACTGCGCATCGCCCTGCGGGTTCGCCGTAACCGTGCGGTCCCCTACCTGCAGGGTGACGCCCGCACCCGTCTTCAGAGTGACGTGGGTATCCGCCAAGGCTTCAAATACACCGTCGCCCTTCGCGGGGGAGACCTCCAGCGCGACAGGCTCAGAGGCGCTGATGCCGTTACCGCGCACATCGAAGCTCATGAAGCCGGCAATGACGATGCCGTCCTCGCTCAGGCGCAGCATCTCGGCATCGGTATTGACGCCCATCATGCGCAGCGGCGCGGGATCGAGAGCGACGGCGTCAACGCCCTCGGGCCGCTGGATGACGATCAGACCGCCCATCACCTGCTTGACCGAGATGTCTCGTGCGGCGTCAGCCGGTTCGGCATGCACGAGGTTGACGAAGCGGTAGCTCTCCCCGGCTGCGAGCGCAACCGAGACCTGTTGCGAGTAGCGGCTGATGTCCATCCGCTCGATGTTCCTGAGCTTCTCGAGCCGCCCCGGGGCGCCGTCGGCGTTGGTGACAGTCAGGAGCAGGTCCTGGTGCGTGGCTTTGAGAGTGCTGCCCTCGAGGACCGCGTTGCCCCACGGGCGCCAGCAGCAGCGGAGCGTGTAGTTGCCCGCCTGCAGCGCCTCGACGGTGTCGACAACCAGGAAGTAGTCGTTGGGCCGCCAGACGATCCTGCGCGTCCACTCCGCGCCGTTGTAGTCGTTGATCCACGTGCGGGTGTAGCCGGCGGTGTTGAGCTGATCCGCGCGACCGAGGCCGGCCAGCGCCGGGGCAAACTCCGCCTGGCCCTCGCGCATGATCACCATGCTGTTGTGGTACTTGGGGAGGTTCTTGATGTACTCGCCATCCACCAGCAGCGGCCTGCCGCCCTTTGCGAAGCGGATGATGGCGTTGGTGTCGAAGTGCATGTGGCCGCCGCGGCCGAAACCATCGAGCAGCATGTAGTCATCGGTCAGGTCGAGCCCGGAGCGGAAGGTCAGCTTGTCGAAGCTCTGCTCCCACGGCAGATTCGGCGCCACGGCGCGCGCGGGGCTGCGCTCGATGAAGTCGTAGCACATCTTCGGCAGCTTCGAGATAGTGATGCCGGTGATCGAATCGGGCGGCACGGGTTCCGCGATGAAGTTGTAGGCCTGCCCGAGCACGTGGTTGGCATTGCCGGTGGCGTGCCGGGCGCCCCACAGAAGCGTCGGGTCCTTGTGATACCACGCAACCTTCTGGATTGTGTTGGCGATGTACGAGGCGCCGGTCAGCCCGGAGTTGTCGCCGAAGGCGGACTGGTAGCCGGCGTTGTCCATGACCATCATCGCGACGGTGGCCATCTCGCGGGCATGACCCTCATCAAAGAAGGTCGTATCGCCCTCCGCGAGCGAGTAGGTCATCAGGTGCTCGGGGGGCAGCCACTGGTAAGAGGCGGCATCCTCGATCGGCTTGCTCGAGTGGCGCAGGCCGCGGAAGATCCCGTGCGCGACACTCAGCCAGTCATCGACGGCCGGGTGGTTATAGTGGCGCTTGAAGTAGTTGCCGATGAAGTAGATGCCCAGCCCCGGGAAGGTGTTGTGGTTGTGGACGATATCCTGATTGTTCTTCCAGCGCTCGAACACATCAGGCCGGTTGTAGCCCTGGTAGACCACGCACTCGAGCGCGAGCTTGAGCACCACGTTGGTCAGTTCGAGCCGCTCCTCATCCGAGAAGAGCCCGCATTCCTCGTGCAGGTCCCAGAGGATCCCGACCTCATAGGTCCACGCGTCGCGGAAGTCGTTGTCATAGCGGGCAAGGCCGCCCGTCTTGATCGTCTCATCCTCCGCGTAGTAGTCGCGCAGGGCGAGCATCAGCCCGCGGTAGGCCTCGCCGACAAGCGGATCGCCGGTGCGCTGGTAGCGCTGCCCCATCGAGACGACTTGCGAGGCCCCCGAGCGCCCGGTGCCGGGGGTCGAGAAGGTGTCCCGCCCGCGCTTGATGGCCGCGTCGCGCGCTTCCTCCGTCAACGGCGCGATGGTCGGCTCCATGCGGTCCGTGGCATCGAAGACGAGCGTCATCTGGCGGCCGATGCTCAGCGAGTTGCCTTTTGCGGAGGCCTTGACCAGCTCGGAGAAGGCCTCGGCGGCCCGGGCCGTCCCCTCGGCGAAGCTGCCGCCGACGAGGATGTAGTTGTGCCCCGTGCCGAAGGGGTCGTGCACGCTGCGGATGACATAGCCGTTGCGGCCTGTGAAGCCCTGATCCAGGCAGACGAAGAAGTTGTGATACAGCCGCGCGACGAGGGCATTGTTATCCAGGTGGCCCATCAGGATGACGTTGCTCTGGTCGGCTTGCTCGGCTGTCAACTCGGCGTCGGTCACCATCTGCAGCGTGACGCCGGTGGCGTCGGCGATGGCTTTTTGCACCGTCTCGGCAGCGCCTCGCCAGGCGGGGTCATCGGCATGGCAGATGACGGCTGCGGGTTGCCCGTCGACCACGATGTCGGTGTTGATGTGCAGAGGCATGAGCTGGTCGGGCTTGATCCTGATGCTGTCGAACAGCGCCTGTTGTGCTGCGAGTTCCTCGGCGGTAGCGCCGTAGGCGGCCTGTGGGGCCATTGTGATCACCATTGCGAGCAGAATAATGAGCGCGAGCATGCTGGTACCACCTTCGTGGATGCTGGATCGTGCGGCGAGGGGTAGTGTTCGCGGG
>DPJP01000410.1:1270-28579 GCA_003542955.1 Armatimonadota bacterium | reverse complement strand
CAACGGAGGCGACAAGGTCAGGGAGGACGCCTTCCCCCCGTGGCCATGGTTTGACGAAGAGACGATCCAGGCGGCCATGGAGCCGCTCAAGACCGGGAAGGTGAATTACTGGACCGGCGAGATGGGGATGAAGTTCGAGAAGGCATACGCCGAGTGGTGCGGGTGCAAGTACGGCATCTCGACCAACAGCGGGACCAGCGCGCTGCACACGGCAATGGCGGGCGCGCTCAACATCGGCCCCGGCGATGAGGTCATCTGCCCGAGCTATACATTCATCGCATCGTCGATGTCAATTGCCCAGTCGATGGCGGTGCCGGTCTTTGCCGACGTCGAGAAGACCACACACACGATCGATCCGAACTCAATCGAGGACAGGATCTCGGCCAAGACCAGGGCGATCGTTTGCGTACACCTGTATGGCTGCATGTGCGACATGGGCGCGATCATGGAGATCGCCGACAAGCACGGGCTGTGGGTGATCGAGGACACCGCACAGGCGCACGGGGGCAAGTATGACGGCAAGATGGCCGGCAGCATCGGCCATATCGGCGCGACCTCGTTCTGCCAGAGCAAGCACTTCACGACGGGCGGCGAGGGCGGCTGCGTTGTGACCAACAACGAGGACTGGGCGTGGAATGCGCGGGCCTTCAGGGACCACGGGTATGACGTGTCCGAGCGCATGCGGCTGCTGGAACTCGAGGAGAAGCTGCCCTACATCCACAACCGCATCGGCTTCAACTTCCGGCTCACGGAGATGCAGTCGGCCATCGGCCTGCGGCAGCTCGAGCTGATGGATACATGGAACCTGCCGCTGCGGCGGCGCAATGCGAAGATCCTGGACGAGGCGCTGGCCGATCAGCCGTATATCCTGGCCCTGCCGATCAACACCGAGGTTCGCGAGAACGCCTACTGGCTGTACCCGATCATCCTCGATACAGACCAGATCACGGTGTCGGCACGTGATTTCTTCAAGGCGGTCGCGGCCGAGGGCGTGCCCGCCGGGCCGGTCCTGTGGCCTGAGAGCTACAAGGAGAAGTGCTACCGCGAGCAGATCGGCTTCGGAAAACTGAACTACCCGTTCAAGGACCCGGCGACGCGGCCGGAGGCTGTCGACTACGCGAGTCTGGAGTTGCCGAACGCGGTGTGGGCGGAGAGTCGGACGTTCTTCGTGCCGGTCCACCCGACCTACGAGGAGAAGGACATGCAGGATATCGCCGCGGCGATCAAGAAGGTCGGCGAGGCGTACAGCAAGTAGTGACGGGCACAGACAGCCCAGATGTGCATACAGAGGCGCCGGGCCGCGAGGTCCGGCGCTTGTGTTGTGAACGGGGGCCGACGCGGGGTCGATAGTCCTTTGTCGGGGCCGCGGCCGATGGTATAATGAGTGCCCGGCACCGGCGCGTCGCACCGGCTCTGCGCGGTCATGAGCGGCGCCCGNNGAGAGATGCCAGTATGACGGCAGAGGAGATCATGGAGCGCGACTACATCTGTGTCACGCCTGACATGTCGGTCCGCGAGGCGGCGGACCTGATGACACACCACAACCGGCTCCTGCTTCCAGTTGTCGACAGTCAGTGTGGGGCCGCCGGAGTGCTACTCGAGACTGATCTGCTGCGGCTTGTGCTGCCCAAGTACCTTGACTCGGTGGCGAGCCTGAACTTCCTGCCGGACGCCTGCGACCTGTTCGACGTTGATGTGAAGATCGCTGACCTGACGGTGAAGGACATTCTCAGCGAGCGCAAGCTCTATACGGTGGAGCACGACGCGGGCGCCGCCGAGATGGCTCACCTGATGCTGAACAAGGGTCTCTCATCGGTAGGCGTCGTCAAGGATGGCAAGATCATCGGGGTTGTCACGCGCGGCAGCCTCGTGCGGCACATTTACGACCAAACCTTCTGTCAGGAAGAGCTTGAAGACTCATGAACTGGTCCGCGATTGCAGCCGTATCGATATTCCTGGTCACCTACATTCTGCTGGCGACGGAGAAGGTGCACAGGACCAAGGCGGTTCTGGCCGGTGCCGTGCTGATGATCCTCGTCGGGCTCATCGAGCAACACACCGCATTCCACGGCGATGAGCACCTGCGCATCCAGGGAATCGACTGGAATACCATCATGCTCTTGATCGGCATGATGGTGATCGTGAACATCACCCGCACGACGGGCGGCATCGAGTGGCTGGCAATCAGGTCGGCGAAGATGGCGGGCGGACNNTCTGCTGCTGTGTGTGGTCACCGCGGCGCTCTCGGCCTTCCTGGACAATGTGACGACGGTTGTCATCATCGCGCCGGTGGCGATCCTGATCTTCGAGCGACTGGAGCGGGATCCGGTGCCCGCGCTGATTGCACTGATCTGCGCATCCAACATCGGCGGCACGGCAACTCTGATCGGCGACCCGCCGAACATCATCATCGGGTCGGCCGGGCAGTTCTCATTTATGGACTTCATCAAGTATGACGCGCTGCCGGCGCTGGTATGTCTGGGCGCGCTGCTGCTCGGCTTCTGGCTCCTGTTCCGTCGTCGCCTGGACGTGACTGACGCCGTGCGTCAACGCATCCTTGCCTTCGATGAGAACGCCGCCATCACCGACGCGAAGCTGCTTGGCCGGTGCATCTTCGTGTTCGGGCTGACGCTGGTGGGTTACGTACTGCATGGGAGCCTTGGGTTCGAGCCTGCGACGATTGCCCTGGGCGGGGCGGCACTGCTGCTGCTGTTGCACAGCGAGAGCCCGGAGGAGGCGCTGAAGGAGGTCGAGTGGTCGACCATCTTCTTCTTCATCGGTCTCTTCGTGATGATCGGCGCGCTGCAGCAGGCCGGCATTCTGGCGATCATGGGGCAATGGCTGACAGATGTCACGCAAGGCAATGTGCTGGCGATGACGATGCTGATGCTATGGGTGTCGGGCCTTTCATGCAGCGTGATCAACAACATTGCCTTCACGGCGATGATGACGCCACTCATCCAGTCGATCGCGGTCGGTTTGCACCCCGATGCGGGCTCGCTCGGGCTGGCCGAGGTCTACCATGCGCCCGACATCATGCCGCTGTGGTGGGCGCTTTCGCTGGGAGCGTGTCTGGGCGGGAATCTGACCACCATAGGCTCGGCTGCGAATGTGGTTGTTGTCGGCATTGCGGAGAGCAGTTCGCACCCGATCAGCTTCATACGCTTCTTCAAGTACGGTCTGCCGGTGGCCGTCGGCTCACTCGTTATCTCGAGCATCTGGCTGTGGCTGGTCTTCCTGCGGTAGCAGGTGGACGGTCACCGAAGGCGGTGAGATGTCCGTGAGCACCATTCAGCGTTTCGGCATTTCGATGCCGGATGACCTGCTCGCGCAGTTCGACGAGGTCATCGCAGCGCAGGGCTACGCGAACCGCTCCGAGGCGATCCGCGACATCGTGCGGGATCACCTGGTGCGGCGGGAGTGGGACGATCCTGCCGGCCAGGTGCTCGGATCGATCATGATCGTCTACGACCATCACACCCGTGGGCTCGAGTCGAAGCTGGTGGAGCTGCAGCATTCGCATCTGGCAAGCATCCGGTGCACCACACACGTGCATCTGGACCAGGACAACTGCGTCGAGGTGATGGTGGTGGAGGGCGAAGCGGAGGCCGTGCGGCGGCTTGCGGACCAGCTCATCAGCGTGCGTGGTGTCAAGCACGGGCAGTTGACCTGCACCGCGATTGCACCACTGGCCGGGGCGCAGCACGCGCATGATCACGAGCACGAGCACGGTCACGGCCATCACCATGGGGAATGAGAATCGGCGCAGTTGTCGCCGAATTCGGTTTGTAGCAGGAATCTGACGGGAATACAGCTAATAGTGAATGGGCGCAGGCTCTGGCGGCGCGGGGGCTATCCTCCCGCAGGCCGGTGGTCGTCGCCAGCTTGGATGGTACAGCGGACTCTATGCGCCGTGTGAAGGGAGAGAGCCGTCATGTCAGCGGCCCTGATCTGGATCGTGGTGGGGCTGGGACTGCTCATCGTCGAGTTGTTCACAATGACCTTCTTCCTGATGTGGGTGGCGATCGCGGCCTTCCTGGCGGCCGCGGCGGTGTTCATCTACCCCGCCGCATGGGTTCCGTGGGTCGTCTTCTGCATTTCGGCGGTAGTGCTGTTGCTGGCGACGCGGCCACTGGCGCGTTCGATCCACGGCAGGGCCACGGTGGCATCCAACGTCGACGCGCTGATCGGGGCGAGCGGCGTGGTGCTGCAGCCGGTCGACAACGAGCAGAACACGGGGCGTGTGCGTGTTGGCTCCGACGAATGGCGCGCGCGAAGCTGTGGTGTGATGATCGGGGCCAGCGAGTATGTGCGGGTGCTGGCGGTCGAGGGCACGACACTGATCGTGAAGCCCGACGAGGCGCCCGAGTGTTGCCCGCAGAGCTGAGTGTCGCCCCCGGCCGCCGCATGCAGGCCACAACGTCGGCGGGGCGCAGGGACTGAGATGATCATCTGGGCCCTCGGCATCGTTGGCCTCGCCGCCCTGTTGCTGTTGGCGTCGCTTCACTCCGTCAACATGAACGAGCGCGGTGTCGTCTACACGCTGGGCCGATACAGCCGTACGACGGGGCCGGGAATCGTGCTGCTCTTCCCCCTTGTGCAGACTATCAGGCGCGTTGACGCGGCACCTCGCAACGCGGGCTGCGAACTCGAGGCCGCCGTCACCGCCGATGGGTCCCAGGTGCGCGCATCGGTGTTCACGACATACCAGGTTGCCGACGCCGTGCAGTACGCAGCGAACCTCTCAGGGCCACGCGACAACGCCTACAGCAAGTCCGTGATCGAGCTTGCGGTGACGAAGCTGGTCGAGCGGACGGCGCGGGAGCGGATCGCGGAGGTGCCGCTCGCGGAGTTGGCGGTACGGCAGGAAGAGGTGGCGGCGGAGTTGAAGAGCACCCTGGGCGAGGCGGTGGACAGGTGGGGGCTGGAGGTTGTGCGGCTGGACCTGTACGCAGAGCCGGCGCCTGAGGCGGAATGGGCGGGGCAGTAGCGGCCCGACCAGGTTCGCTCAGGCTGCATCGGCCATCAGATGCTCGACAAGGAGATGACGCACAATGCCAACATTTGTCTACTGGGTCGCGGCGTTCCTGGCGCTGATTATCGTCTTCAAGTCCATCTACGTCGTTCAGCAGCATGAGCGCGGGGTGGTCGAGACGTTCGGCAAGTACTCGCGGACGCTGAACCCGGGCCTTGTCTTCGTCTTCCCGTTCGTCCAGGCGCTGAGGAAGGTCGACATGCGCGAGACGGTTCTTGACGTGATACCGCAGGAGGTCATCACGTCGGACAACGCGCTCGTGCGCGTCGACGCGATCGTCTACTTCGAGATCACCGACCCCTTCCGCAACCTCTACAATGTGCAGGACTTCCGTTTCGCGGCGGTCAAGCTCGCCCAGACGAACCTGCGCAATGTGATCGGCGACATGGAGCTTGATGAGGTCCTGACCTCTCGCGAGATCGTCAACGCGCAGCTCAGGCAGATCCTCGACGACGCGACCGACAAGTGGGGCGTGCGCGTCACGCGCGTCGAGTTGCAGACGGTCGAGCCGCCGGCCGACATCACCCAGGCGATGAGCCAGCAGATGAAGGCCGAGCGCCTCAAGCGTGCGGCAATTCTCGAGGCGGAGGGAACCAAGCAGTCGGCGATCCTCAAGGCGGAGGGTGACCGGCAGGCGCGCATCAATGTGGCAGAGGGCGAGGCGGAGGCGATCAAGACCGTCGCCAACGCCGAGCGCTACCGGCAGCTCACCGTCGCCGAGGGTGAAGGACAGGCTATCGCGACCGTCTACAACGCGATCCACGACGGCCGCCCGACGCCCGACCTGTTGGCGATCAAGTACCTCGAGGCGTTGACGCGGATCGCCGACGGCAAGGCGTCGAAGGTGTTCCTGCCGCTCGAGGCGATGGGAGCACTCGGCAGCATGGCGGCCATCGGCGATGCCTTCAGGGCCACCGCGGAACAACTCGGACAAGGCGAGAAGGGCTCATAGCGTTGCCGGCGGTTGGTGCGGAGGGCGGGGCGGCTGGATGAAGCGCATTGTCAGCGTCAGCATCGGGTCGAGCACGCGCGACAGCAGGGCGGAGGTCGATCTGCTCGGCGAGCGCTTTCTGCTCGAGCGCATCGGCACCGATGGGGACTTGAATGCCGCGGCCCGCATGATCGGTGAGATGAGTACAGAGGTCGATGCCTTCGGACTCGGGGGCATCGACCTGTACCTTGTGTGCAAGGGCAGGCGATGGGTGATCCGCGATGCGGCCCGGCTGGCACGAGCAGCCGGCGATACCCCCGTTGTCGACGGCAGTGGACTCAAGCACACACTCGAGCGGCGCGCGATTGAGATACTGGATGGGTCGGGCGCGTTGGCATGCCCGGGTGGGCCGAGCAACACCAGCGTCCTCGTTGTTGCGGCGGTAGACCGCTTCGGCATGGCCGAGACCCTGCTTGAGAAGGGGTACGACTGCCGCTTCGGCGATCTCATCTTTGCCCTGGGGCTACCCATAGCCGTGAGATCGTTGGGCAGCATTAACCTGGCCGCGACTCTTCTGTTGCCGGTCCTCAGTCGCCTCCCGTTCACGATCCTCTACCCCACCGGCGACAAGCAGGACAAGCACTCCTCGAAGAACCTGCGGTTCATCCAGTGGGCCGACATCATCGCAGGCGACTTTCACTATATCCGGAGGAACGTCCCACACCAGCACGGTGTCCTGTCGGGCAAGACCATCATCACCAACACAACCACGAGTGCCGACGTCGACTACCTCCGTGAATGCGGGCTGTGGCGGCTGATCACGACCACGCCACGGCTGCAGGGGCGCTCGTTCGGCACCAATGTGATGGAGGCGGCGATGGTGGCGCTCAGCGGCAAGCCGGCCAATGAGGTCAGTGCCGCGGACTACCTGGAGCTTCTGGACCGCATGGACTATGCGCCGACGGTCGAGGTGCTCAACGAGCCGGGCATGGAGTGAACGGCTGCGCGGGCACACCGTCAGCCTGCCGACCGCCATACTGCGCGTGCAGATCACCCGCGACCACAGGAGGTTCATACCGATGCGACGCTT
Organism: Armatimonadota bacterium; assembly: GCA_003542955.1. Classification (GTDB taxonomy): domain Bacteria; phylum Armatimonadota; class Zipacnadia; order Zipacnadales; family UBA11051; genus UBA11051. The sequence goes on along the minus strand of DPJP01000410.1, from coordinate 21,523 downwards.
CCTGCCCTGTGCACTCGGCCTGGCCATCCTCATCAGCCTGCTCCCCGCCGCCGCTCAGCAGGTGGACATCCAACCGCGCGGCTTCACCATCACGACGCCACGCCTGCGCGCAAGTGTGCATGACGGCGTGGTGGTCGGCCTGACCAACTTGCGGACGGGTGAGGTGCACGGCGACCCCGCCCTCTCGGACCTGAACCTGCCTCGCGGGCTCGGGCACATGGCAGGGCAGGTCAAGGCGATGGAGACACTGCACAGCCCGTGGGGCGCACAGCAGCTCAACCAGGACCTGCCGGCCGGCGCAGCCACCCCGACGATGCACTACCCCGCCCCCGACGGCAGCTTCTCCACCGAACTCGTCGACGGCGGCGTCCGGGCTACCTGGACGGGCTTGACCAACGGCGTGGACAGGTTTCCGCAGGAGACACTCTCGGTGGAGGCCATGGTAGACGCCACTACCGGCCAACTGCTGCTGAGGGCCACGGGATCGAGCGACACGCCAGGCGTCTATGGTGTGCAGGTACCGGTGGCGAACCTGCACCCCGACCATGCGGTGTATGTGCCTTCATTCGGCGGCGTGATGTATGACAGGTCGACCAGACCCGGCCTCATCACGCTCGGGGGCACTCCTTTCTGGGAGGCGCCAGTCATGGCGTTGGAGGGCCGGGAGGGCAGCCTGTGCCTGTGGGTGCAGGACGCAGACTTCGCCCCGAACTTCTGCTTTCTCAACTGGAGTGGCATGAGCTTCTCGGCCTCGATCGAGCATCTCAACCAGATGCCGTTTGACGAACTGACAAGAGCCGAGTCGGTCACCTGGCGGCTGGATGTGTTCGAGGGCGGCTGGGTCGACGCGATGACCCCCTACAAGCAGTGGTATGCGGAGGCTTTCGCTCTGGAGATGCGGATCCGCGCGGCAACCAGTTGGGCGGACCGCATACGGGTGATTGTGGACCATATCAGCAAGAGCGATGAGGTGTACCGTCAACTGGCGGCAACCCTGGATCCCGCCACGGTCATGATCCACGACTGGAACGCCCGGGCGCCGCAGTTCGACCACGACCTGCCCGACTGGACGCCACGGGCGGGGTATGTGGAGGCCGTCGAGACTGCGCACAAGTACGGATTCCGCACCATGGCGTACGTTAATACCTATTGCGTGAACGTCAACTCGGAGGTCTTCAAGCGCGACAACATCGCCGACTTCGGGCTGGTACGGAAGATCCGGGGCATCAGCCGCTACTCGCAGGAGACGCCGACGTTCGCGACCTGCAAGGATGGCCAACTGCTCTACCTGGACCCCCTGCCCGCCGCCTGGCGCAAGTACCACACCGACATGATGATCACCTGGAGGCAGGAGACGAGCACCGACGCCAACTATGAGGACGTCGGCGGAACGGCCGGGGACTTCGGCAACGGTGTGGTCGAGGGTCTCATCGGCGCTCAAGGCGGCCGGGAGCAGTTCCGCGAGTTGCTGCGGCGCAACCCCGAGGTGCCAATGGCCTCCGAGTACGCGCCCGATCACATGGCGTTCGCGGTGCGCTGGCCGTTGCGCTACCAGCAGGTGTGGGGCAATGAGGCGGTGCGGACGTGGTGGATGGAGCATCAGCGGCCGGTGTCGGCCTACATCCACGGCCCTCTGGCGTATGCGTGGGTGCCGGTGATCCGGGCGCAGGATGAGTTCCACCGCCACGTGGTGGTCGCCTGCTCGGACGCGCTCGGCGGTGTGGCGCAACTGGCGGCGACCGCGGAGGAGCTGCGGGCCACCACCGGCATGCCCTATCACATGCGCCGCCGCGCGCAGCTGTTTGCGCACCGCCGGCTCACCCCTCACTTCGAGCGCGAGCGGCAGGAGCGGAGCCTCGCATGCATGTACACCGATTGTGACGGCGGCGTCTACAGGTACATGACCACGCCAACGATGCAGCAGATGCTCGGTCCGGACGGGGTGCCGCTGTATCAGCGTATCACAGGGCTCAATGAGGTGCAGACGCCGCTCGCGCTGCCGGGTTGGCCGGCCGCCGCGGAGGGCAGGATCATCGGGCTCAACCCAGCTATCCGCTATGCGCTGTCACCAGGCGCCCATGACCGAACGAAGGTCCAGGTAACATCTCTGCCCGCGGGCGTCATGATCAGCCGATTCGAGAGCAACGCTCAGCGGACGGTGCTGGCGCTGAGCGGAGTTGATGAGAGCGGCCCGGCTACGGGCACCGTGACCATTCAGCCGACGGTGCAGTCTGCGCAGGTGATCCTCAACGATCAGACGGCGGAGACGCCACAGTGGGATGATGCGACGAAGCAGGCCTCGGAGGTCTCGTACGAGGTCACCTTCCCAGCCTACTTGGTCTTCGTCGAGAAAACACCGGCCGTGGCAGCCGTGGGAGAGCCTCTCGGCGACGGCCGCGAGACAGGCCGCTACATCTCGATGGCGACGGGGCTGGAGCGCGGGGGCGAGTATGTCGTGCCACACCGGCGCACCTGGCCGGTCCCCGGCCTCAAGCCGGACCCGGTGTTTCTGTTCCTCAACGGTGGCGCCGAGTGTGAGGTCGCGCTCGACTACCTGGTGCGCGTGCCTGATAAGAACTCCGCACTGGTGGTCTACGTGCGCAACAACCAGACCCGCTACGGGAATGGAGGCATTGCGCGGCTGTACCTGAACGGGCGCGAGGTGCGCGCGGCGACGCTCGGCCCGGCACCCAACCCCGACTGGCAGGAGGGCATGGATGCGACGCTCAAGAGCATCTGGGATACCGACATCCACGGCTGGACCGTGCCCGTCGGGCATCTGGCGGGGCAGACAATCGCGATCACAATCGCATCTGACGCCAGGGGCGAAAACAACGCTGACCAGCTCTGGTGGGCCAGACCGATGCTGATTTCTGACGCGGAGCAGCAGGCCAGATTCGTACGCATCAACGATGCCGGAGAGACGAAGCCGGAGTAGCGCCGCAATCAGGCACGCGCCGCCGCAGATGGAGGAAGGCCGCGTGGGACTCCCCCATTCGCGCCAACACGAGGACGCCCGACGGGACGGCACCGGCTACTTGCCAAGCACATACACCGCAGCCTGCCCCGGCTCGAGCGTCACCTCGACTGTCTCCCCCGCGGCGACGGGCTTCTCGCTGTAGAACTCACGCCCCGCCCCGGCCGCGGCCGGCAGCGCGATCCGGTGCGTGAGTGCCGTGTTGCCGCGGTTCAGCGCACATACGAGTGTCGTGTCGCCATGGGTCACCATCTGCACCAGAGCCGGGTCGAGGCCCGGCACCGCCGTGCGTTGCCCCTCGAGGAAGAGCTCCTCGTAGGCCGCCACCAGACGAGTTGCCTCCCCCATGGCATACCAACTGCGTCCGTCCATCGTCGAGCGGTTGTACACGAGCACTCCACCCGTGCTGTCGAGCACGACACGCAGCAGCCAGGCGACATCGAGCGGGGTCTGGGGCGTGGTGAGGTCGGTGTCATAGGGCACCAGGAGCGCTCCGCATACAAGCGGGATTCCGTTGAGTGCCTCGATCGTTGCGGCGATGGCCTCGACTGGGCGGCCGTAGCCACACCCGGCATGATCGGCGGCCTGCAGTTCACCGATGTAGCGCCAGTCGATGCCGTAGCGCTCCGGGTTCTCGGGCGTCTGGTAGCCGCTATAGACGCTGAAGAGAGTGCCGGGATAGAGCTTGTGGATGCTCTCCTTGAACTGCAGGCAGATGCGGGCGACGCGGCGCGCCATGAAGTCGATCCACTGCGGCCAGTAGTCGCCACGGATGATGTCGGCATCCAGCGCCACATCCGCACCCAGGCCGGCGAACTCCCTGAAGGCGGCAATGCAGCGCGGGCAGTAGCAGGAGTGCGGCCCCGCGGCCGGCCCGTACTCGTAATCGTGGTCGACGCAGTGGGGGTGGCTCTTGTCCAGACGCTCCTTGAGGGCAGCCTCCGCCGCCGCCCATCCGTCGCCAAGCAGCAGGGTCGTGCACATGAGGCCGTCATTGGGCTTGCCGGCATTGTCGATCAACCGCTCGTCGGGCATCGTCTCCAGATGCGGGCGCAGGTTGACATTCCAGGATTGGAAGTTGATCGCCGTAGTGTTGGTCAGTCCGTACTCGGGCGCGCGGTCGGTCGTCCACTGGTCGCCGCTGACGATGTTGGTGAAGCCGGCCTTGCGCGATGCTGCCAGTATCTGTTCCCGCATGTCCAAGTCGTCCATGTTGCTCAGCCAGCCGCCCCAGAGCTGCCAGAAGTACTCCTTCGCCTGCGCGCCGCGCACCTCGGGCAGCAGCCGGACGTTGAAGCTCTGAAGCGGCTCGGTCACCGCGCCGCCGTTGGCCTCGCTCCAGTAGTAGAACGTGGTCTCGCTCTCCACATCCCGGGCGGGACCGACATAGCGGACGAAGGCCTCGAACTGCGACATGATCGGGTGCTGTCCGGAGAGCAGGGGCTTGTCGGCGGTGATCCTCGCGACGCGCATCGGCACGTCCTTGACCGTCTGCTCGCCAAGCTGCGTGCAGATGAACTGCGGCTGCGTGTCGCGGCTCGTCCCGTAGAAGCCTGTGCTGCCGACGATTTCGTAGTCGGTCGGCACTGCAATGAAGGTTGACCAGTCACGCAGCTTGCGGCCCTTCAATCCGTCGGTGAGCACAGCGATGTGGCTGGTGACTCCCTGGGCCACGTAGTATGCGGGGCTGGGGGTGGGCCAGACGCGCGTCTTCTCCCACAGCAGGGTGTGCCGGAGCACGGTTGGCCTGCCCGGCTGACCGACCACCGCTCCGAGCTGTGCGTGCTGCCCGACTACGGCCGCCGCGGGCCAGTCGCCGTCGTCGGTGGCAACGGCGATAGCGGCCGGCGAGTCATCGGCCATCTTCCAGGCCGCCGAGCCGACCGAGTGATCCTGGGCCTCGATGCCGACGGCGGCGGTGCCCTGTGCGAGTTTGAGCGCAAAGACGTTGGCGCCCTTCTGCAGAGGGACCTTGATCTCGAGCGCGTCGGCGCTGTCGGCGCGTCGGACCAACTCATCGTTGAGATAGAGTTCAAACGGGCCTTCGGAGGCGACTGTGAGCGTGGCGGATGAGGACTTGACGGCACGAGGCAGGCGTGGAGTCATGGACAGTGGCTGAAGGCTGGCAGCATCCAGGGCTCCGAAAGCCATCTCGAGTTCGGCCTCCGCGGGCACATCAAAGACAAGCTGCTCCTCACGCTCCGCGTCCGACACGGGCGCGAACAGGATGTCATGTTGCATCGCCGCGGGCAGGGCCAGATGCGAAAGCAGGTAGACTCCATGCTCGATACCGGGCCGGGGGTGGGTGACGGCGGCTAGCGCGTTCCTGCCCATCTGGAGGCCTGTTGGCACATCGAGTGTCAGGCCGGGCATGGGTCCGCCGAAGACCAGCAGCCCCATGCGGACCGGGTCATGGAATCCGCGGTTGGAGAGGTTCCAGGATGTGGTCTCCCGGCGGGCCTTTGACAGGCGACCGATAATCGCCTGCCAGGCGTCGCCGACCTGTGGAGCCCCGCCGAGGTCGGCCCACGGGATCGCCGTCTCGAGTGTCCAGATGTCATCGCCGATGGTGCCGCGTGCCGTGGCCCCCGACTGCCATCCGGTGTCGCGGGTCTCCCAGATGTTGCTCTCTTCGCAGACTGCATCCATGACCGTGCCCAGAGCGTTGGCGGTGAAGTCGTGGATGGGCTTGCCCTCGCCCGCCTGCAGCAGCATGATGACGGCGTCGTCGGAGTAGACATCCCCGTCGCGGTCCGTCACACCAGCGCGGAACTCATGGCGACGCTGCTGGGCAACGTTGAGAATGGGTTCATCGCACTCGAAGAAGGCGTACAGGTTGGTCTGGTCATAGCAGAGACGGACGATCGTATCGGCCTGCGCGGGCAGGGTCGAGCCAATCCCGATGAATCCGCTCAGAGCCACCGTCTGGCTCCAGCAGGGGTCATCACTGCTGCCGTCGAGCACGGGCGCGGCCTCGGCGCGGGTCACGAGGGCCATCGGGCGCCTTCCGGTAAGCGGCGGCGCGGCGGCCAGTTGCTCGGGGGTGAGCCCGGCCTGAGTGCTGACTACGATGCAGTCGATGGCGGCGTTGCCGGCGGTTTCCTTCTCGCGGAGTGCCTCGATGATGAAGCTGTTGCCGACCTCCCCGGCAACGAGGGGGGCAAAGGCCACCCATTGCCACTGGTTCGACTGGTCGGCATTGAGCGTCTGCAGCGTCTGCTTGAGCCCGCCCTGGCTCGTCATGATCCGGAAGTTGTCCCTGGCATTCGCCGGTTTGACCTTCGCGTAGACGCTCACCGGGCGACTGGTACGGGGGAACGGGAAACCGGCCAGCGACAGGTACTGCTCCGCCTGACAGACAGCCCCACTCGATGCGTCGGCGTCTCTCGCCACGGTGTTGCGGCGTGTGGCATGGTCCTCGGCCTCGAGCAGCCAGGGGCCGACTTCCGCATCATAGACCTGCAGTTCGGGGGCCAGGGCCACCTGAATATGGTCGACCTCGAACACGGCCGCCTGAGGCGTCTTTGTGATGAAGTTGATCCCGAGCGTCGTATCCGCGGCCACCAGGGTTTTGCTCAGTGAGACCTCCTGCCACTGGTCGGTCAGGGTGACAGTCTGTGGTGAGTAGAGCCACCCGTTGCGTGAGATCAGGCACAGCCAGAGGTCTCCCGCTCCCCTGACCTGTGCGGTGACCGTGGCCAGCCGTGCTCCGGTCAGGCCGGTGGCGGTCACCGCGAAGCCTTCGAGATTGCGCTCACCGGTCGTTGTGGCACGCACATACTGCCGCCCTGAGAAGGCGTTGTCGGCGCCGAGCTCAATCTTCGCGTCGTTGGGCGGCTTGTGGTAGGAGACAGCGGCCCCGATACCGGTCTCGAAGTCCTCGACGAAATCCTGGGCATATGCGGGCAGGGAGATGCAGATGAGTACCAGGAGCATCGTTGCGAAGCGGCACATGGATGGTGTCTCCTTGCCTGAGCGGCCCACTCAGCGGGCATCCGGGCCGACGGCGGCTCACGCGGACGGTGTTCGGTGCGCGGGTTGAGGTGTGTATGTTCTTCCAGTGGAGGCCGATTGCCTGCAAGAAGGTGGAAGCCGGCAGTCGAACGGACACTCGGGGCCGGTTGCGCATCGGGGTGCGACGTCGGACGGGGGCACAAACGGCCAGGGGCCGCCCACNNNNCCTTCAATCGGCTGGTCAGTGTCCGCTCAGTTCTGGATCTCGATGGGTGGGGGGAGTTCGCCGTCGCGCCACGGGTCCTCCCACGCCTGGAGGTTGAATGTCAGCGACAGCACTTCGCCGGCGCGGAGCGCGAGTTGCTGGAAGACATACTCGTAGTTCTCGGCCCAGATGCTCAGGTTGAGGTACCCCGCCGGCACGTTGAGGGAGAAGTTGCCCTGCGCATCGGTGAGGGTGCGGAACTCGTTGAAGTAGTACGGCGGCACGATCAACGGCTCGTCGCCCTCGTCAGCGGAGGACACGGCGGGCATAGGTTGCCAGTAACCGCCATCCATGAAGACTACAACCGAGGCGCCCTCGATGGGCGTAGCGCCATCGGCAGCCAGAACGGAGCCGCGGATAGTGCCGACACCGGGGTCTATGGCCTCGCGGAGGTGGAAGTCGGCAACCGCCGTGTAGCCGGGAGACACCCAGACCCAGCTGGTGCCCTGCTCAAGACCGGGGATGTTGACGCTGACCAGATATGCGCCCTCGGTGACCGCGCGCATGGTGAAACTACCGGACTCGTCGGTGAAGGCGCGGTACTGAACCGCGTCGCCGTCGCGGGGCTGGTCGAGGTTGGTTGCCGGGACGCCGTCGGGCAAACCGGCGTCGGGTCTGGGCATCTCGATGGGCAGGTCAATGCCGACGAAATCCGAATCGGCGATGACCTCGACGCCGGCGAGTGGAGTGAGGCCGCCGTCGCCATCGACCTGCATGACGAGGCCGACGATCTGGCCGCCGAGCTCGCCCTGGACGGGCCCAACAGGCGTGGTCCGGCCGTCCTCGACGATGACCCCGACGCGGGCGCCCGCCATGCCATCAGGCGAGACGAAGGCGACATTGTGCTCGCCCGGCGGCAGGTTTGGGATCACGAAGTTCCCCTGCGCATCCGGCTGCACAGTGACCTCACTGCCGTCGACGAGGATGCTGTAGTTCTCGGGGTTGTCGACGCCCGTGAGCTGTCCCGTGACAACGCCGCCGGTGGGGTTGATGACCACTTCCCCGCCACCACTCCCACAGCCGATAAGACCAAAGAGAACAACCACGAGCGCGATGCCACACAGGTACCGCATGGGGCCCTCCTCCTCAACAGGTGCAGATGTATCGCGGGTTCGGGGATGTGCGTGTTGGGCGGAAACGCACACGAACGCCGGCGCACCGATGTGCGCATTACCGGTTTCGACGTCTGACCCCGTGATTCCGTTCCGTACGTCTGACACTTTTTGGCCGGCCGCGGTTCGGCCCCGGCGAGTGCCTGCACACGGCCGTCAGAACACCGCGTAGTAGCGGCGCGAAACCGAATCCTCGATGACCAGGCTCAGCACCGACCACATGATGCCGCCGAAGATGTAGTGGGCAACCACGAAGGCGATAAACAGCGGGATGAGCATGCGGAAGAGCTTGATCCCGCCGAGCTTGAGGACTGCCCCCTTGATGGCCCACACGAGCAGGAACGGGAACCACAAGGCCGTGGAGGGCCCGTAGGAGAGCGCGACAATGTAGCCGAGCGGGTGCAGAGGGAAACGCAGCCAGAACATGCGCACCAGCGCAAGCCCGAGAGTGATGGCGCCGCCGGCGACCATAGCTCCGAAGCGGTTCCAGTCGGGGCCGGTGGGCGTCTCAATCTNNTCGCTGACCATGGTCGTGTATGCGCCGTTGGTGTCAGTCGTGCGCCAGTCGGCGTTGAGCGGATTCGACTCCATGACATTGAGGCCGTTTTCGTAGAACGTGGCGAAGTGGCCCCAGAAGGCGAATACGAGCCCGCACACGAAGGCGATGGTGAGCACAAGCGGCAGCAGCCGCGTGTTCAGACGGCCTGCCTTGGCGATCTGGAAGGAGTCGGTCTGATACGCAGTCATTATCTGAACGGGGTGGAATCTGGACAGAAACGAGAGCATGGTGAAGATGACCATCGTCCGTGGGCCGCCGATGTTGAGGACCCCGCGGGAGCCGATTGCGTAGAGGATCGTGTACTGCGGGAGCCGGTAGGGGTAGACGAAATCGTGCGCGACGCCCACCTCGGCCCGCACCCGCGCGTAGGTCAGCCCGTAGGCCATGACGATCAGGAAGAACGGGATGGCGATTGCAGGGCTCATCCCGGACAGCGTGGTCCAGAGGATGAACGAGACGGCGCCGACGACCATGCCGATCACAGCCCATCGGTATGACATCGGCTCGCGAGTGTCGTCGACCGATGGAGCAAGCCCGAGCGCTTTGGCCGCCACCGTCCGCAGATGGCCTCTGGCGATCCAGAGGGTGAAGGCTGCGATGGCCAGGTAGCCGCCGGCGCTCTGCTCCTGCATGTAGGGCCATCCGGGGGGCTCGTGCCCGGCGATGGCGCCGCCGACGGCAGCGAACTTGGCCAGGAAGGTGCAGACGAAGATGCTGAAACACAACTCCTGTGAGACGAGCCACCCGAAGCCGATGTACTGGGGTGTGGTGCCTACCAGCAGCGGGTTCATTGCAGACCAGGGTCGCTCAGTGAAGAAGTCGTCGAGCGCCTTGCTCTGCTCGATGGTCGGTATGGCGGGGTTGATGGCATGGGCAATGTTGAGCCCGTTGTAGAGTGCGGCCAGCGCTACGCCGACCCACATGAGCGGGCTGGTGAAGAAGTTGGCCAGTGTGCCCCGGGCACTGGTGCTCTCGACCATCTCCATCGGCAATTGCACCAGCGGGTACGGCAGGTGCTCGCCGTCGGACCACTGCTTCGCCATCACGCTCATCATCGACATGGTGAGGATGTAGAGGCCGAGGAAGAAGAGCGTCCACAGCCCCAGCGGCTTGACCCAGGCCCCCCACGGCACACCGCCGTCGTCGATCCCCTCGTACATATCGGTGATGACGGGGCCCGCCTCCGGCGCATACCAACTCGGGACGTACTGGAGATAGTCGCCGAAGCGGTTCTCGGGTGTCTGGTAGTACTGCAGTACGCTCAGGCGCGGCAGAAAGGTGCGGACGCCGTAGGTCGCGCAGAGGGGGACCGCCACGATCATGACGATGTAGATGGTCAGCAACTCGCGGCGGGCAAGGTTGAAGCGACCGAAGAGCCGTCTCCCGAGCGGGTAGAACGCCGCGAGCAGCGTCAGCACGGTGACGGCCGGGATCGGCGGGATGCCGCTTGCGATGTAGCGTCCGGTCACCAGCTCGACCTTGCGCACGATCACATTGAACAACAGCGTGAAGGCCAGGCCGATGATGACGGCCCTGAGGGTGAGCCCTCCGAGGTCCGGGGCGTGCTGCGGATGCTGCTCTGAATCCGGTATGACTGCTTCTGTTGCCATTGCTTCCACTTCCACGTTTGCGTTCCATGCTGCCGGACGGCGCCGGCGGGTGGGTGCTACCAGCGAAGCAGCCCGTGCATGTCGATACTGCAGTCGAATATCCGGGCCTCCGCCTCGCGGAGTGCCTGGCGGACGGAGAACTCGCGGTTGTCGGCGGCGAAGAAGACCATCGTGCCCCCGCCGCCCGCGCCGCACACACGACCGCCCGTGGCTCCGGCCTCGAGCGCGATGTCGAACAGCGCCTGCAGCCGCTCGTTGGTGACGTCAGGATGCAGGCGCTTGTGCAGCTCCCAGACGTCGGTGAGCATCGGGCCGACGGAGGCGATGTCGCCGTTGACCAGGCTGCGGCGGATTGCGTCGGCCAGCCGACTCATCTCCTGCAAGGCGCCGACGACGGGTCCGGCTCCAGCCTGGACGCCGTCGGCGACGGCGTCGAGGATCGACTTGGCCGGTCGCGAGATGCCGCTGTAGCACACCACCATCGCCTTTTCGATACGGGCGATGGCCCTGGTGTCGAGCGGGATCCTGTCTATCTCGATGCCGCGGCCGGAGGTCTCCGGCCAGTAGCGCATCAGCTTGACGCCACCGCCGGTGACGGGGCTGTACTGGTCCTGCCAGCCGTAGGTGGTCTTGAGCGCGGCAGCCTCGCACTCCCTGGCAAGCTCGGCGATCTCATAGTCGGTCATGCGATAGCCGGTCGCCGCATCAAGCGCCGCGATGATACAGGTTGCGATGGTCGAGGAGGAGCCCAACCCCGCGCCGCCGGGCATCTCCGAGCAGGTCGTCAACTCGATGCCGCTATCGAGGTCGAAGCGGCTGATGATATGCTGAGCCAGGCCGAGTTCGCCCTCGCTGTCGAGGTTGGCCGCGTTCGGTATCTCGACGCGCTTGTCGCCGAAGTCGGGCGCGTGCAGGATTACCCTCGAGTCATAGCGCGGCGCCAACGTCGCGTAGATGTACTTGTTGATGGTGGCATTGATGATCGTGCCGCCGAACTGCCGGCAGGCGGGCACGTAGTCGGTCATGCCGACGAAGTCGACGCGTAGAGGCGAACGGACGTTGATGGTTGTGCTCACGGTGACCTCCGTGCGCTCGTACTCACCAGCGGGAGTGGGCGTTGGCTCGCAGCCGGTGTGGGCGGACCGCACATGCCCGCACCACCGGGTTCAGCGCTCCCGGCCGGGCAGCCCGCTCCTATGCGCCGGCGCGCGCCTGCTCGATATAGCGGCGCATGACGTCGGCGTTCTGGGGCAGTATCTGCTCCGGCGGGAGGAAGTTGATCCACTCGCCCGATAGCGCGCCCTGGAAGTTGATCGAGGCCAGCAGCCGAACGGCCTCATCATGCGGGATGTCGCCTTCGCCGGTGAGACACATCTCGGCCCGCTGCTCGCCCTCGGGGATTCTCCCGTCGTGGATGTGGCAGTGGCGGCCNNCGTACTCGAAGGCCTCCGCCATGCTCATGCCGTGGGTGACCGGGTGCATGATGTCCCAGCAGACGGCGACATGGGGGTGGTTGGCCATCTGAATGACCTCCATGAGGTCATTGGCCAGGCAGTAGGCGTCGTGCGTCTCAAAGCACAGGTAGACGTGGCTGCCCTCGGCGGCAGTCGCCGCCTCGCGGAGGCTCTCGGCGACGTGCTTCTTGGCCTCGGCGAACTCCATACCCTCAGGCGTCATGCCGCCGAACACGCGGATGTGGTTGCAGCCGAGGTCATCGGCGAGTTCGACATAGCGCTTCGTCAACTCGACACTCTCCGCCCGCTCCTTGTCGTCGGCGATGGCGTAGCGGCGGGAGGTTGCGATGCAACTCATCTTGACGCCGGTGTCCTCGAAGGNNCGAAGGCGGCCCTGATCGAGGCGCGCTGCTTCTTCGTGGCCTCAATTTCGACGCCGTGCTTCTGATCTGCCTCGGCGCGTGGCTCGACGGAGTCGTAGCCGTACCTGATGGCTCCGGTGAGTATCTCAGTGAGGTCCCACTGCGGGCAGACCCATGTCATGAAGCTCAGTTGCATTGCGGCACACTCCTTGTGGGCTCCGGCATTACCGGAGACGTTCTCTCGGCTTGACCGAGATGCAGTCGCTGTCGGCAAAGAGGTATCTCAGCGGCAGATCATCGCCCCGGCCCTCGGAGAGTCCGATGCGGGTCGTGGTGATGATCTCGCGCGCGGGAACGGCCGCCCGGGCGACGTAGAGCGGCGGCCGGGCGAGCATCGTCCTGTTGTGGGCGGTGTCGATCCCGAGCGCGCGTGTCAGCTTCCCCGGCCCGCCGGTGAGGTCGCGGGGACGCTCGAATCCGCGACGCTCCCGCATCAACTCGATGCCCAGTAACGGCTCGAGGGNNCGCGGATCAGCACCGCCTCCGGGAAGCCCGCGGCGCCCGTAACCGCGTTGAGCATGCGGTGTGTATGGATGATATAGACATACGCGGTACCGGGCGGCTCCCACATCACGCTGTTGCGCGGGGTCATCCCCTGCGCGGCATGGCAACCGCCGTCGCCGCATGCCAGGTATGCCTCGGTCTCTACTATGCGCCCGGCGCACAGCCCCTGGTCAGTCTCGTGCACCAGTGTCTGCCCCAGGAGCGCGCGGGCGACCAGCTCCGCGGGGCGCGCATAGAATGACGCCGGCAGTGTCAGCCGGCGCAGGGCGTCGCGTTGGGTTGTCATGGTCTTGTCTGCGCCGTCGGGGGCTGCCCCCGCTGTTTCATCTGGCCCGGTACATCAGCACCATGGTGATGGCACTCGTCAGCAGCACGCCGCCTACAAGCACAAGCATCACCACCGGGCTGAGTTCATCCATGTGGCCGGTGGCGACCTGGACCTGGGCCCAGGCGATGTAGGTAAAGATCAGGATGACCCAGAGCTTCTCCCATGTGATGAGTGACCGTGCCAGGCGGTACTGCCTCTCCGCATTCTCCGCAGTTATCGGCCACGCGTAGTTGAAGCGGTGCGGGTACTTGTAGAGGATCCCGAAGGCGATGTAGAAGCCAATAGCCAGGATCGGCCCGAGCGCGACGAGCCACCTGGGTCCCCAGTCGTCAGGCTCGCCGCCGATGCCGAAGTGTGTCGGAATCTGCTCGGGTATTCGCCCCCAGGTCATTGCCACCATTGCTACAGTGAACACCACGATCAGCGCGGAGGCGACATCGATCATCTGATCCGCTAACGACGGGGTGAGGTCGAGAATGGGACGATCCCGCTTGTCGTCAACCCATCTCATGGCGACCGGCTCCGGTCCGCGGGCTTTGAGTGTGCTGCGCAGCACGATTATGGGGCAGCCTGCAGGTGGTTGTCAACCGGCCGGGGCTGCTCGCGGAATACAGGTGCACACGCCCCGGAAGCAGAACAGGACAGCACAGCACACGAGAAGGGAACATCTACCACCCGCCGGGAGCAGAGCCCCGGCAACGGGAGGACTACCATGATAATGCTGGGACTCTCAGGCCGGATCATCGAGCAGAGCGCCACAAGCTATCAGATGTCGACACCCGACTTCATCGCCGCAACCGCCGAGATCGGCTATCAAGCCGTCGAGCTGCGCGCGGGGCAGCTTAATGTCGACACGCCGGATGCGGAGATATCAGAGATCGGCCACGCGCTGAGCCAGAACGGTGTCGCATGCGCATTCTGCAACTGCCTCGTGGCGCAGAACCCGGATACGCTCGGCGACGTTCGCCGTATGGCCGAGATCGCCCGCGGCCTGGCCAGCCCGTACCTGCGCATGGGCATGACCGATGTCGGGTGGATGCAGAGAGCCTGCGACATCGCCGATGAGTACGAGGTCGGAGTGGTCGTCCAGATCCACACCAACACGCCGCTGGAGACGGTCGAGGGCGCAATGCGCGTCTGCGCGCAGATCGAGCGGCCCAACTTTGGGCTGACCTACGAGCCTGCGAACTTCGTCCTGGCCGGACGCGACTATGGAGCCGAGGCGCTCAAGCAGCTCGGGGACAGGCTGCGGAACGTGACGCTGCAGAACCTCAAGCCCATCGAGCAGACCGAGGGCGAGGGCGTCATCGTCCACAACGATCGTGGGTTCACGCGCTGCCTGCCGGGCGATCCGGACGGCGTCAGCTTTGAGCGCGTATTCGCCGGTCTCAAGGCGGTCGGCTATCGCGGCTACGCCACACTGATAGAGCCGATTTCCCCGACGATGGACAGCATGGCGCTGGCAAAGCTGTATCTGGAGAAGCTCGCGCCGCTGTGCTGAGGCCGGGATGGCCCGGCCGACCCCGTGAGCGCGACATGAAAAGGGCGACACCATGCGCGAACTGCTGTGGCTGATTGCATCCGGCCTGGTGGTACAGTCGCTGCCGGCGGGCGGCGACCGGAGTTGGTATGACACGCTGAACAAGCCCGGCATCACGCCGCCCTCCTGGCTCTTCGGCGTCGTGTGGCCGATTCTGTACGCGATGATGGCCGTCGCCGCGGTGCTGGTGTTCCGCGCGCGCTCGAGTGGTGCTGACGTGCGCGGGGCGCTGATGGCCTTCGGCATCCAGCTTGTGCTCAACCTGGCCTGGTCGCCGGTCTTCTTCGGTCTGCAGCAGATCGGGTGGGCGCTGGCACTCATCATCGTGTTGTGGGCGCTGATCGCGGTGACGACCGTGCTCTTCTTCCGGGTGTCGACTGTCGCCGGAGTGCTGATGGTACCGTATCTGTTGTGGGTCAGCTTCGCGAGCGTGCTCAACTTCCTTCTCTGGCAACTGAACCGATGAAACTGCGCGCCGAACATGCCCTGATCGCCGTCGTGACCATCTACCTGGCTATTGCGGTGGCG
The DNA here is from genome assembly GCA_003542955.1 of Armatimonadota bacterium. GTDB lineage: Bacteria > Armatimonadota > Zipacnadia > Zipacnadales > UBA11051 > UBA11051. Next base: position 6,270 of record DPJP01000410.1, on the reverse strand, counting down.
TACGCGGTCCGCCTGCCTGACGCGGCGGGCCCCGACGAGACCGAACACAATGAGTACATCCGCATCCTCCGCGAGTACCACCGCATGCCGCTGCTGCCGGGCTATGCGCCGGAGGGCCTCAAGCACCTGGAGGCGCAGCAGGCGCAGCACCCNNCCCGCCGCTGTACTATGTCGTGCTGGCGGTGCTGTCGCTGCCTGTGGGCGACCTGACAAGCCCCACGGGCTGGCTGACCCTGCGACTGATCTCGATTGTGCTCGCCGCCGCGGCGCTGGTGATCACCTTCATGGCCGCGCGGGTCCTGTGGCCGGAGGGCTGGGGGCCGGCGGCAGCGCTCGTGATGGCACTCATCCCCCAGTTCCAGTACCTGACCGCGGTACTCAATAACTCCACGGGAGAGATCCTCGTGGGCGCGGTCTACCTGTACCTCGTCGCGGTGGTGCTTCGCGGGGAGGGTGACCGTCCACGGGACTGGTGGCTGCTTGGGCTCGTCACCGCCGTGGCGTTGATGGTCAAAGTGACCACGGCCTGGGTGGTCGTGGGCGTGGTTGTGTGTGTGCTCATCCGGCGCAGGCGCGAGAGCCACACGCCGGGGTGGACGCTTCGGCGATTGACGGCCGTGCTGCTGCCCGCGCTGATCGCGATGGGGATCTGGTGCGGGCGGAGCATGCTCCTCTACTCGACACTGCTGCCTGCCGCTGTCACAACACGGCCGCTGGTTGTCACCGGTCTCATCGGCTGCATTCTGCTCCCCGATGTCGGCATATACATCTTCGCGCAGTCGACACTGAATGCCATTACGTCATTTCCGTTCCCGTTCTGGCTCGCCCGACCCTATCTGTGGCACAACTGGATGATCGTGCTCCCATTCCTGACTGTGGTGGGAGTATCCGTGATCGGCTACGTCCGCACGCGGAGGCGTATCACGCGTGGCTGGGAGGACCCGCAGGCGTGGCATGTGGATGTAGGCCGGGTCGGGCTGCTGGGCTTTGTGCTGGGCATCCTGACGGCCATGATGATCAATATCAAGGATGTCAACACGCTGCTCTACGGCGGCCGCTACATGCTCAGTCTGCTGCCAATATGCGGTGTGGCATGGGCGGTCGGGGCGATGCGGATATCCGACAGACCCCGGGTCAGATGGCTCGTCATCGGGCTTGTGTTCCTCGGCCTTCTGGCGGCGTGCATCTACTCGCATTGGTGGATAGTGTCGTTCCACACCGGCACACTGGGCCCCGCCCCGGCGCCAATCCCGCTCGGGGCATCAGGCAGATAGAGCCGCATCAAACATCGCCACAATGTTCTCCGGGGGAGTGTTGGCCTGGATGTTGTGGACCTGGGTGAACACGAAGCCCTCCGGGCCGAGGTCTGAAATGCGCTTGCGGACCTCCGCCCGAACCTCCTCCACCGTGCCGAAGGGCAACACATACTGCGTGTCACAGCCTCCGCCCCAGAAGGCAATGTCTTTGCCGAACTCGCGCTTGAGCTTGTCAGTGTCCATGTCCCGTGCCGCCACCTGAACCGGGTTGAGCACCTCGATGCCGGCCTCGATCAGATCAGGCAGGAGCGCATAGACCGACCCGCAGGTATGGATGAACAACTTCGCCGACGTGTGCGAACGGATGAAATCATAGAAGCGCTTCGCGCGAGGCTTGATGAGCTTGCGGTAGGTGGCCGGCGACATCTGGGGGCCGTCCTGCATGCCCAGATCGCCGCCTATGACGACCACCTGGGCGTAGCCCTCGATGGCCGGCAGGACCTGCGCGGCCACCTGGATATTGGCGTCGGTGAGCTTATCCATCAGCGTACAGGCCAGGTCCGGATCGCCGGCGAGGTCCATCATCCACTGATCCCACCCGCGCAGGCCCTGGCACTGCTCGTGGATGCTCCCCAGGCCGCTGTACATGATCGCATAGTCGGTGGTCTCGAACAGGTGCTTCGCGCGCGCGCGGAGATCGTCAAGCGACTTCTGCGAGTGGGGGGTAAAAAGGTCAATCTTCGCCATCTCCGCAGCCGTGGTGATATGTGCAAGTGGGGCTTTGCCGCAACCGCTGAAGTAGTAGCCGTCCGCGGGCAGACGAGAGACGATCTCCCCCGCTGAGTTGCGCAGGACGAGTGTGCCATCTTCGAGCCGCTCGGGGTTGAAGCCCTCGGGGACCTCGCACGGGGAGCCATCCGGCAGTGTGAAGGGCTTCCAGCGTTTGGGCTCGTCGATGAACAGGTGGAGGACGTCACAGCCGAAGCGCTCGAGGACCTCCGGCTCCGGCTCGGCGAGTTGCTGGCCGAGGTCGTACATGCGGGTGCGGCCGCCGGTCATCCCCAGGTAAGCCTTGAGCCTGTTGTAGGTCATCGCCATGATGCCGGTGGAGCGCATGCCGCCGAGGTCGATGGGGATGCGGTCGGGCTGCTTCAGGCTGCATGCTGCGACGACACGTTCGCGCGAGGTCATTGTGGGCCATCCTGTGTGCGTTGTCGGTGATGGTGGGGTATTCGGTGGAAGACGCGGAGGGTCCTGCCGGAGGCGCCGGAGCTGTTCGCCCTGCGGGGCGCGGGAGGGGACTGCCACCCATCCGGCCATGCCGTGACTTCCATGGCCAAGCTCAAGGCATCCGGATGGGTCGCTGTCCCCGGTTCCAGACAAGCCTCTGCCGAATCGGGGACAGCGCCCTCCCGCGTGGCACCCCGAGGGTCTCCGGCGTAGGCGAAGGGCGCGGGAGGGGGCAGTCCCCGGAGCCCCGGCCGGCGAACCCCGGGATCGTGGCGTCTCCGCTCGATTGAAGGTATTCGGTTCCGGCTGCCGAAGGCTAGGCGCGGCGTGCAACGGCCGTTGCGCACAACTGCAGCGGCACCCGCGGACCGTCACTGGAGGGTCATGCAATGGAGTACCGACAACTCGGCCGTACCGGAACACGCGTCTCGAAGCTCTGCCTCGGGACGATGAACTTCGTACTCAGCACCGAACTGGAGGAGGCCAAGCGGATTGTCGATGAGGCAATCGATTCAGGGGTAAACTTCATCGACACCGCCGATGTGTATGCCAGAGGAGGCTCGGAGGAGTTCACGGGCATCGCTCTGAAGGAGAACGGCAAGCGCGATAGCGTAGTCCTGGCGACCAAAGCCGTCGCCCGGATGGGCGATGGGCCCAACGACCACGGCGCCAGCCGCTATCATCTCACCCGCGCGGTGGAGATGAGCCTGCGACGGCTGCAGACGGACCGCATCGACCTGTTCTACCTGCACATCACCGACATCACCACCCCGCTGGACGAGATACTCGACACCCTCGACGTGCTGGTCAAGCAGGGGAAGATACTCTACATCGGGACCTCGAAGTGGCCGGTGCCGCTGTTCATGGAGCTGTTGACGATGGCGGAGAAGCACGGGTGGCCGCGGACGGTCGCCGAGCAGCCACCGTACAACCTGACCGACCGGCGCATCGAGTGGGAGCTGGTATGGGCTTGCATGCGCCACGGCATCGCGATTGTGCCCTTCGGGCCGCTCGCCGGCGGCATCCTGAGCGGGGTCTACCGCAAGGGGCAACCCACGCCGGAGGGGCATCACTTCAAGGAGGTCGGGCAGCGCGACGGCCACAACCGCTATACCGAAGCAACGATGGAGCTGGTCGAGAAACTGGTTCCGCTTGCGGAGGCGCGCGGCTGCAGCCTGGCGGAGTTCTCCCTGGCATGGCTGATGCAGCGGCCGGGGATCACCTCCCCCATTGCCGGACCGCGCACCGTCGACCATCTGCGCTCCTGCGTGGCGGCCTGTGACATCGAGCTGACGCAGGACGAACTCGACAAGGTCGACGAGGCCATCGAGCCGGGCGGCCATATCACCAACTACTGCACGCTCTACGATCGCATGTGCCGGGCCGTCAATACCGGCGAGCCGCTCGGGCCGTTCTAGCCCGTGGTTGGTCGTCGTATAGCGTCAGGCAGCACCATGGACGTGAGAGATATCGGGAGGAAACCATGGAGTATAGACAGCTCGGACGAACGGGAACCAGGGTCTCACAGCTCTGCCTGGGGACGATGAACTTCGGCGGTGTGACCGACGAGCCCACCGCCGCGCAGATCATAGATGAGGCCATCGATGCGGGCGTCAACTTCATCGACACCGCGGATGTGTACGGCAGGGGCGCCTCGGAACTGATTGTCGGCAATGCCCTGAAGGCCAACGGCAGACGGGATGACATCGTGCTTGCGACCAAGGCGGTGGCATCCATGGGCGGCGGGCAGAACGATCACGGCGCCAGCCGCTTCCACATCTCGCGGGCCGTCGATGCCAGCCTGAAGCGCCTGCAGACGGACAGAATCGACCTGTTCTACCTGCACGTAGTGGATATCACAACGCCGATGGATGAGGTCTTCGGCCAGCTTGACGTACTGGTGAAACAGGGGAAGATACTGTACGTTGGGACCTCGAAGTGGCCGGTGCCGCTGGTCATGGAGGGCCTGGCAATGCATGAGTTGTACGACTACCCGCGCATCGTGGCCGAGCAGCCGCCCTATCAGCTCTGCGACCGGGCGCTGGAGCTGGAGATGGTCTGGACCTGCATGCGCCACGGCATTGCGCTGGTGACCTGGGGGCCACTGGCATACGGGATCCTCTCGGGGATGTACCGGAAGGGGCAACCATTGCCGGAGGGGCATCGCTTCTCGGGCGCGGACCCGGAGTCGCACAAGCGCTTCACCGCCGAGGCGCTCGAACTAGTCGAGAAGCTGATCCCGATTGCCGAGGGCAAGGGCATCGACCTGCCCGCCATGGCCCATGCGTGGCTGCAGCGGCGGCCGGGCATTACCTGCCCGATCGTCGGCCCGCGCACCGTCGAGCACCTCCGGGCCGCCCTGGCAACCATCGACATCACCTTCACGCAAGATGAGCTTGATGCCATTGACGAGGCGATCCCCCCGGGCACATGGGTGAGCGACTTCTACTTCGGCAACACCTACGCACACCTCGTGCGTTCGATCAACCACCCGGAGAACCCGACCGGCTACTA
>DPJP01000410.1:0-1244 GCA_003542955.1 Armatimonadota bacterium | reverse complement strand
GGCGGAGGGCGTTAGCACTGAAGGGGCGCAGGGTCGGGACCTGCGCCCTCTCTGTTGCGTGGTGTGCTACAATCTGCGGAACCGTTCCACCCGACAGCCAGGAGCACCGAGATGGACATCACCATCACGCAAGCGACGCCGGAGGATGCCGAGACAATACTCGCCGTGCAGAAGCTGGCATTTGAGAGCCAGGCACGCCTCCACAACAACCCGAACATCCCCCCGCTGCGCGAGACTCTCGCGCAAGTGCGCGAGCAGTTCTCGCAGAGACTGATCCTGAAGGCGCTCGTGGAGGGGCGTCTGGTCGGCTCATTGCGGGCGTATGAGGAAAACGGTGTTGTCCACATCGGGCGTGTGTCAGTCCATCCGGAGCTACAGGGGCAGGGCATCGGCACCAGTATGATGCTGGAGGTGGAGGCGCGCTTTCCGGATGCCGTCGCCTTCAGGCTGTTCACGGGGCACAAGAGCGAGGCCAACATCCGGCTGTACGGCCACCTGGGCTATGAAGTGATCGCCGTCGAAGAGGTCGATGGCCACCCGCGGCTCGTGCACATGGAGAAGCGCCGCACGGGGGAGGCGTGAGCCGATGACCTGCGAGCAGGCGATCGAACGTCTGAAGGAGCTGGCGGACGCGGACAGACTCGCCGGAATGGCCCGGTATGGGATTGCCACGGAGAAGGCTCTGGGTGTCAGCATCCCCGCTCTTCGGGCGCTCNNGCGAAGGAGTGCGGGAAGGACCACGGGCTGGCAGCGGCGCTCTGGGAGACGGGAATCCACGAGGCGATGATCCTCGCGAGTATGGTTGATGACTGCAGGCTGGTCACCGCGGAGCAGATGGAGCGCTGGGTGTCGGACTTCGCGTCATGGGGTACGTGCGACCAGGTGTGCGCGAACCTGTTCGAGAAGACGCCGTGGGCGTACGAGAAGGCAGTCGCGTGGGCGGGGCGTGAGGGGGAGTACGTCAAACGGGCGGGCTTCGTGATGATGGCGCGGATGGCCGTTAGCGACAAGAGGGCCGGGGACGAAGCGTTCGAGCCGTTGTTGCCGCTGATCGTGCGCGAGTCGGTGGATGAGCGCAACATGGTGAGGAAGGCGGTCAACTGGGCGCTGCGACAGATTGGGAAGCGAAACGCGCGGCTGAACGAGCGGGCCATCGAGATGGGGCGACAGATTGCGGCTATCGACTCGCCCGCGGCGCGGTGGATTGCCGCAGATGCATTGCGCGAACTCAGCGATCCACGAGT
>DPJP01000402.1:7886-16625 GCA_003542955.1 Armatimonadota bacterium | reverse complement strand
GCCTCACCCCCCGGCCCCCTCTCCCTGTTTCCGGCGCGTTCCGTCTCAGACGACGAGCCGGAGCGCGCCGGCGGGAGAGGGGGTGAACGGCGCAACGGCAACGGCGGGAAGTAGCCCCTATGCCGCCAACTGCGCTGCCGGACGCGAACCGGACGCTACGGGATGGAAACCTGTGCTCAATTCCGCATGCGCTGAGAGCATTGGGGATAGCGACCTCTCGCGGTGCAGACGGATGGTCTCAGGCTCGGCCCGAGAAAACGCGAGGTAGCAGTCCCCGGGGACTGGCACCCATTGCACCAACTGCCCGAGCCCGGGTCCGGCTGTGTGCAACGCAATGGGTCCCTNNGGGACTGGCACCCGGGGACTGGCACCCACCCGGCCGGCCGCTAACGCCGAAGGCCCAGCCGCGTGCACCCGGATGGGTCGCTGTCCCCGATTCAGTGTGCGCCGAGGGCGTTGGGGACAGCGACCTCTCGCGATGCAGGCGGATGGCTTCAGCCTCGCCCCGAGGGCGCGAGAGGTAGCAGTCCCCGGAGATGCGATGGGTAGCAGTCCCCGGCCTGCCCATCACGCCCTCACTCCTTGTACTCAATGAGCACCTTGTTCCAGCCCACCGAGGCGTCGATGCGGCGGAAGAGCGGGTTGTCGACAGGGATGTCACCGCGGGCAGCGCGAGCGCGCATCAGCAGGTCGCAGAAGCGCACGCACTGATGGCGCACCAGGTTGGTGCCCTGGCCCGCCTGGTAGTCGAAGGTGTACAGGCCCGCACGCTCATTGAATGGCTGAGATCCGCTCTGAACGTATGTCGTCACATAGCTGGGCGCGGTCGTCGCGACGTACTCGGCCATTTGCTCGCGCGTGGGTGGGGCCAGCGGATTGCCATGCGGGTGGGCGATGACATCATTGAGCTGCCAGCGGAGGCCGGCGACATTCGACCAGTTGCCGGGCTTCGGGGGGGTGCCGGCCCCGGTTACCTCCATATAGGCCTTCACCTGCTCGGGATCGTCGAGGAAGTAGATGTCGCGATTGTACATCTGGATCGGCCGCCCGGTCGCGACATCATAATCCCACCACCACGCCTCCTCGCCATTGACCCTGTTGGCGTCAAACCACTCGAGTACGCGCTTCATGGGTGCGAGGTACTTCTCGTCAAGTGTGGCGGAGTAGGCCGCATAGAGGCCCATCGCGGCCCATCGCGCGGCGTAGTGGGTGACTGCGGGCGGCTCGAAGTGCCGGGCCTCAGCGGGCTTATTGTCGGCATCGTACTGGCCGGCCCAGCCGGCGAGTGTGCCGGTGTCGATGAAGGCCTCGACCAGCCAATCGGCCCCGCGCAGAGCGGCATCCCGATAGCGCTGCTCGCCCGTGTATGCGTAGATGTTGAGCAGGCTCTCGACAGGCGCGGCGGTGCCGTAGTCGTTGACCTCTCCCCCACCCTCGATGCCGCGGGCGGTCTTCCCGACTCTGTTCGCGACATCATAGTGATGCGGCCATGAGCCGTTGGGATTCTGCGCGGCGAGCAGGAAATCCGCTCCGCGTTTGGCCGCATCCAGGTAGCGCTGCTCGCCGGTGATACGGTGGAGGTAGCACAGCAGCATGATCGGGCCGGTCTGGCAGTGATCCTGGATGAGCGGGTCGGTTGCGTCCGGGATGTACTGGCCATCCTCGAAGTAGTACCCATGCAGCCAGTAGCCGAGCTCGGGGTCCTGTGTGGCAATGTACATGTCACCGGTGGCGCGGGCGGCATCGAGGTACTCCCGGTCGCCGAGCGCCTCGTAGGCGAACAGCAGCACGGCGGCGCCGAAGGCGGTATGGCTGTCCTTGGAGAGCCAGATCATGTTGCGCGGCTCCGGCATGCGGAACTTCGCCGTCCACTGCAGCAGCGAGGGCCACTTGATGCTCAGGCACCAGCCGCCATGGCGCTGGGTGTCGACCATCATCTTCAGGTGCTGGCGGGCAACGCGCTCGCAGCGGGCGAGGTTCTCATCATCCGGGAAGAGCGTGGCCTCGGCGGTCCATGTGGGGTCCTGCGGGCGTGCGCCGGTGTACGGGGCGTGGGAGGCCATCACCTCCCGTGCTTCCGGCCAGGGGACATTGAGGACAGCGATCTCGTCCATGAGCCCATCCAGCGGCTGCTGGGCCTCGGCGCGGTAGTCGTGTGTGTTGCCGAAGATGGCGGCAAGGTACTCGTGCGGGCGCTCAATGGCCTCGGGTATCCGGCCGGTGATGGTCTCAGCGTCGACGACCAGCCACACATCGCGGGTCGCGAAATCCCAGGAGAATGCCAGGTGGTGCCATGCAGCGGCATCCAGCGCGGCGGCGTCGATCGAGGCAAGGATGGCCGGCGTGGAGTTCCAGTTCCACTCATCGCCGCCCACATGCGCGATGAGGTCGATGGTGTTGCGCTCGGTCTTGGCAAGGGTGAGCGGAAGGCCCCGCTTCGGCCAGAGGTCCTTGTGGGCGACCATGCCCTCGATGGTGCGGCACAGGGAGCAGATGCCGTGCGCGCGACCGTCTGTGAAGATGTTGCTGTCGCCCGACTTGATGTACATCGACACGGTGCCGGCCTGGAGCGGGATGTTGCTCAGGCCGTCGTAGCCGACGTAGCCCATCTTCGAGGTAGCGCGCCACGCCTTGCCGGCGACGCCGCCCTCGACAGTCTCGAAGTCGGAGCCGAACTGATAGGGGTTGCCGGCGGCCCTCCAGGCGTATGTACCATCATCGAAGTCGAGGTAGAAGGTGACGGCCTCATGCCCCGCCCACTCGGCGGCGGGTACCTGCGCGAATGCTGCGATGCAGAGCGAACTCAGCAACAGTGCGATGGCATAGCGCATGATTGGCAACTCCCGTGGGCGGGTTGTGATCCGCTCAGTCACGTTCGCGCCGGGAGGCGGGGCACCTGCACGGGTGCGCGGACCGATAGGAGGTCAGGGCTTCACGCCGACGAGGTTGCGGATATCCCACGTGTTGGTGGAGACCATCTGGTCGAGCATTGCGCGGATGTCGGCGATGGCGACCTGCTGGATGCTGCCGGGGTCCACTGTGCCGGTGGCGCCGGATTCGCGGTCAGGCTGGAACTGGGCAAAGGGAATCTCGATCTGCTGCCACTGGTCGCCGGCCTGCACCTGTACCGTGGTGCTGAAGCGGATGCTTCCGGGCTGCTCGAGTGCAATGACCACCTCGCCATCGAAGTAGCTGCGCATCTGCAGAGACAGCGCATTGCACCCCTCCAGGCTGCCGAGGCCGACGCTTTTCAGAATCGCGAAGATCGTGCCGGGCATCGCCGCGTAGCCAACCTGCAAGTAGCGCTCCCCGTCGTCGCTCTCCTGGGAGACCAGTGTGACATCATCGCCGCCCAGCGGCAGCCACTGGATTGTCGGCAGAGTGCACATGTCGATGACAACCTGCTTCTCGCCGGCGGCCGGCTCGACATCCAGCGCCGATGAGCTGAGCCGGAGATCGTCGAGCAGGATCGTCATATCCGCAAGCGGCGGGGCTGTGAAGGGCAAGCCCTGCTCCGCGAGCATGCGGACGAGCATCCCGGCGTCGGCAAGCACGATGACGTTGATCTGCTCGGGGTCCAGGCGCCCGTTCTCATCCGACGAGTCGTTGGACAGGTGAAAGTCCGAGAGGGCAAGCTCCACGTGGTGCCAGTCACCGGACGGTGACCATACGGCGGCAAGATAGGACGACTTGTCCTCCTCATTGAGGGCGACGACCAGGGGCGTTGAGGAGGAGGTGCGGACTGCCAATGACACCGACTGGAGCGCGCTCGCGTCCGCTGCGACAGGGACCGCAAGTGTTCCGGGCATCTGCCCCTCCGGGGCGTTCGCCTCGGGCGCGCGTTGGGGGAATGTGAATGCCAGTGCGCCCTGGCCGGCATAGGCATCGGTCGTGACGCGTGTGAGTGTCGCCAGCGGGTCAAGCGTGACCCAGCCCTCGGTATCCTGCTCGAAGCTCCACTGCGCGATGATGTCTGCCTGCTGGCACGGTGCCAGTGCGGCGGACAGCAGCACGAGGGCGGCGACTGCGGTGCATGCCTGACGCATGGGGCGCACCTCCAATGGTGTCGAGGTCGGGCCTAGTCCATCCACCATATACGTGTCTCGTACTGACGGAGTTGCACCTCGAAGGTTTGAATGCCCTCGCCGAGGCGCTCACCGGTGAAGGCATCCGTGACGGTGCACTTGCGCGGCAGGTGGATGGTGCGCGGGCCGGCATACCGCGTATGGACGCCCAGCATGACGTTGTTGGCAGAGACGAAGTCCTCGGCATCGTCATAGATGTGCACCCCGGCGGCGCGGGCGATATTGCGCAGCAGCGCGGAGGGCGCCGGCGGGACGCCGCACCAGACGGACGTCCAGCCATCCATCTGCTTGACGGCCAGGGACGGCTCGAAGACATCCCCCATCTTGATGCGCCCATCCGGCCTGCTGCCGGGGACGGCGTGCTGCGTCCCGAGGACCTGCACATCCGGGTCGGTGCAGGTGATGAGCGGGCCGATGGGCAGTTTCGTCCCCCAACTCAGTCCGGGCGGGCAGTCACGCGTCATCGGATGAGTCAGGTCGCAGAGCGTGTTGCGGGGCACGCCGCCGACATCCAGCGCTGTGAGCTTGATTCCGGCGATCTCGCTCATTGCTTCATCGGAGAGACCATCCTCGGTGATGTAGCCGGGGGCATAGTGCCAGAGCACCGTGTGGTCGTTGCGGAGGACCTTCTCGCGGATGAGCTGCCGCTCGCGCTCGCCAAGGGCAAATGTATCCAGCATCACGTAGAGCTTGTACTCGGGCATGTCATCGCGGGCGAGGTCGTCGATGATGTAGGAGTCGAAGGGCGCGCCGATGCGGGGCAGCTCCTCGAAGTACTCATGGCAGAGCACAGGCAGCCACAGGGCCGTCGAGGAGCGCAGGTGACGCACGGTGCGCTGGTTGACGATGACGGCGATCTCGGCATTGCGGCTGCGGTCAAGCGTCAGGGCGCGGTCGGCCATCTCGCGGACCTTCGCGAGCGTCCGCATGATCTCGGGGTGGCTGAACCAGTGGCCCTCGAAGTCGAGGTACCAGATCGGCGAGGCCTGGGTGAGGGCTTCGGCGGCGTTGCGCTTGAGGATGTTGACGCTCTCCCAGAGGTTGCTCGCGCGTCCGTAGTTCTGGGTCGGTGAGGAGAGATGGGTGCGGGTGTCATCCTCGAGCCAGTACATCTTCCCATGCAGGCGGAGCGAAGCGACGGTGGTGATCGGCACGGTCGATCCGCCGGCCTGACGGACGCGGTACTGGTAGGCCGAGCCGCTGCCGTCGATGCCGGGGAGCGCCAGGAAGCGGTCGATGGCATGGTGGCCGCGCTCGTTGTAGTTGATCCGGTCCATGCCGTCATAGCCTTCGAAGTGATAGCCGTAGTGGGCGAGCACGTAGGCATTGCCCTGCGTCTCGGCTTTGATGATGTCGGCGAAGATGCCGATGGCCTCGACCACGCTCTCATCGGTGAAGCGGTAGTAGTCGGCGATGCGGCGGCCCTTGCGGGCGGGGTCCATCAGCTCGTAGAAATCGCCCTGAACGCGGTCCTCCGCGGGCGGGATGGCGGCGGTGTCGATGGTGACGCCGGGCTGGCTCCAGGCCCCGGCAAGGGCGTCGTCAGTCCCATACTGCGTGCGCAGGAAGAGGCGGAACTGCTCCTCGTTGACGGGGCTGAAATCCCAGAAGGCGTCGGTGCATGGGTGCTCCCACTCGGGCCCGAATGCGTAGAGCAGGTTGAAGCCAATGAAGCGGTCGGCGTGGGGGCCGTCGAGCGCGCGGCGCAGCACCTGTTGCAGGACTTTGCCCGTCTCCTCGCGCCAGGCGGGTGATGAGAATGAGGCGTAGTTGTTCTTCCCCTCGAGTTGGTCGCCATCGAGGCGGTGCCAGGTTGCGATATCGTCGGGATGGGCGGTGACCCACCACGGCGGCGGATTGAGCCTGATGCGGACTGAGAGCAGGCAGCCGGGGTTACTGGCGACGAAGCCGGCGACCTGGCTGTCGAGCGCGGCGAGGTCGAGTTCGTCGGGGCCCTTCCAGAGGCTGTCGAGCCTGAAGTCGACCATGGCAATCCGGAAGCCGACATCCGCGAACTCGGGCACATTGCCGGAGACAAGGCCCGGCCAGACGTCGGAGTGTGCTGTGGAGAAGTCATCCTCGAACTCGGTCGAGCCGTCCGGCAGCGTGACCTTGAGTGCATCGACACTGGAGTTGCTGTGGTAGACGCTGATCTTGAGCGGGCCCGGCGGGAGGGGGTCGGGATCCGTCACCTGCCCGATCTGCTGGCCGTCGGCGGAGAGTGTCAGGACGGGGCCTTTCACCTGCAGCGTCAGGTTGACGGGCTGCCCCTGTTGCCAGTCGAGCGGGTGGGTGATCCATTTCTCGAAGGTCCAGGCGCCGGGGCCGGCCTTCCACAGCGACACGACGTTCTTTCCCTCGACCTGGTTGAGGGATAGAAAGTAGCCGCCCTTGTCCGTTTCGTAGAGCCAGAGGGAGACGTTGGCGCCGGAGCCGGTGCACTTGTCCACGGTGAGGGTGGCATCGAGCATCACGTCCGGCGGGAAGCTGTGCGCGCTGGTGACGGAGCGTCCGGCATAGTAGCCGGGCAGGTTGGCCAGATGCAGTTGGCCCTCGGTGACATTGGGGCGCGGCGCAGGTGAGGAGCTGAACATGAGCCCGTTGGCGGGCTCCCCGTTGATGAAGAGGGCCGGGGTGCCGTTGAGGGGCTTGATCTGGGCGGTTGCGGCGCAGGCGGGCACGGCGGAGAGGGCAATCAGTGCGGCGATCAGACCGGCGATGGTATGGGTGGTCATATCCCGGTTGTCTCCTCAGTGTACCGTCACCGGGCTGTCCCGCACCAGCAGGTTCCGGCCGGCGGCACGTTGCGTCAGGCGTCCCGGCGCACGATGTAGGCCATCGCCCTGAGCGGCTGCCCGCCGCCGTGCATGACCGGGAACTCGAGCGAGCGGAGCATCGTGAAGCTGTTGTCCGCCAGGAGTTCGGAGATATCGTCGGCGCCATGCCGGTACATGGTGTGCGTCTTGCCGGCGGGTGCATTAGGCGGGCAGATGTCGTAGCCGGCCTCCTGTCCCTCGTCGCGATGCTCGACGACGAAGCCGAAGATGCCGCCGGGACGAACAATGCGCGAGACCTCGGAGAAAACCGTCCGCAGATCGCCGAAGTGGTTGAGTACACCGACCGATACGGCATGGTCCATCGACGCAGTATCGTACGGATAGGGCGCCACGGTAAGGTCATGCTGTGTCAGGTCGGTCGTGAAGCCCTTGGCCCGGCAGGCCTCGAGCATCTGCGGGGAGAGGTCCATACCGTGGACGGCCAGGCCTGCCTTGTGGAAGAGCGCCGCGGAGAGGCCTGTCCCGATGCCGATATCGAGCAGCGACTGGCCGGGCTCGACAAAGGCGTAGGCGAGGCCGAAGACGACCTCCGGCCCGCGCCAGTTCTTCTGCTCGGCACTGCGGTCGTACTCGTTTGCGGCTGCCGAACACTGTTTTGCGCAATCGTCGTTCATGGCTGTAACACACCCTGCTATTGCGGCCTTCCGATCCGCCGTTCTGCCGCTGTCCGAGGGCGACGCCCGCAGACGGCGGGAGCTGCATCCTGATTGATCGCCAACAGTATTCGGACGTCGGGGGCCCGGTACCTTCCCGGATGCGGAAAGCGGCGGGCCAAGACATGCAGAGCGCGAGACGGCTGGGCAGGAGCGACCTGTGGAGAGGGCGAATCTGGGAGGGCCGTTGCACCCGGCCTCGATAGCCTGGAGGGTTTCTGAGAATGAGGGTTCTTGTTACCGGCAGTGAAGGGGAAGTCGGCAGTGTGCTGCTGCCGCAACTGGTGAAGCGGTTCGATGCGGTGGGCTTTGACCGACGACCGCATGAGGGATCACTGGAAGCCATCCAGGGCGATCTGCTGGACTACGAGCAGGTGGCGGACGCGCTCGAGGGTATGGAGGCCGTCGTGCACATGGCGGCACTCCTGCCTGCGCAAGGGCTGCCCGGTGCATCTGTGGATATCAATGTCAAGGCAACGGCGACGCTGCTGCAGGCCGCCGTGGACCGCGGTGTCCGGCGCTTCGTCTACAGCAGCAGTGTCTGGGCGACAGGACACGGCTTCAGCGAGCCCTATCTGCCGATCGATGAGCAGACCCCGCCGGAGCCGGTGTGCATGTACGGGCAGACGAAGTGGCTGGGCGAACTGATGACCGAATACTACGCTCGGCAGCACGGGCTGGAGGCGGTCATCATCCGCTTCTGTGGCTTCAAGGCAGTTCGGGGATATGACAGTGAGGGGCGGATCGACTGGGCGCAGGCCGACGTGCCGGCGATCTTCCTGCGCTACCTGGGGGCAGGCTTCAAGCTCATGAGCCCTGCCGACCTGGGGAGTGCCTTCGGGCAGGCGCTGGACAGTCCCGCCGCGCCGGGCCAACGGTTCGTGGTCGGGTGCTACACGCCATACACCGCCACCGATGCGGCGGGGCTGAGATCGCTGCCCGCGGCTATCGTTGGGCGCTACTACCCGGGCGTGCCGGAGTTGCTTGATGAGCTTGGCGTCGAGATACCGCCGGTCGAGTATCACTTCAGCCACGAGTTCGCGCGCGCCAGACTGGGATTCCGCAGCATGCATGACCTGGGCGATGTGGCGCGGTTGTACCGGGAGTGGAGGGAGAGCCAATGACCCGGGTCGCCATCAGTTTAGTCGGGAGCGACGTTGACGA
>DPJP01000402.1:191-7830 GCA_003542955.1 Armatimonadota bacterium | reverse complement strand
GAGGCGAGGTCATCGTCGGTGAAGGGCCGGTGCCGGTCTCGCGCGCGCAGATCGAGGCATACCTGAAAGAGCTGGGCGTGCCGGGGAGCATCACCGAGCTCGGTGCACGTTTCGTGCTGTTCGATGACGACGAGCATGTGCTCTACAGTGACGAGCCCGATCTTCCGCCCGAGATCGGTGTCGCCCGGCTGGCGCTCGAAGCCGATATCATCATCAACATCCCGCTGATGAAGGTGCACAGCACCTGCGTGGCGACGCTGTGCGTGAAGAACCTCAAGGGCTGCCTGCGGCCGCAAGACAAGATGGCGTTTCACCGTGTCGGCCTGCTACCGGCGATTGTGGCGCTGAACCGTATCGTGCGCCCGCAGATCAATGTCATTGATGCCATCAACGCGATGGAGGGCGAGCACAACCGCGGGCCGCTGGTGCCGCTCGGACTGCTGATCGCGGGGCAGGACCGGGTGGCGGTGGATGCGATTGGGTGCGCACAGATGGGCATTGACCCGGCAGATGTGCCGCTGCTGCGCATGGCAGCCCGGGCAGGCCTGGGAGAAGACCGACTGAGTGGGATAGAGATTGCCGGAGAGCCGCTGCAGCCGCGCAGATTCGTGCTGCCCCAGGAGCATATCAACAGAGTCTACCCGGACCTGGAGATTGATGACGGTGACGCCTGCACGGCCTGCAGGGCGGCGCTGATGGATGGCCTGTTCGTGGCCGGCAACGGTCGACGCGTCACGTCGGTGGCGCTGGGCGTGAAGGCCGATCCTGCCCCCGGGGCACTGGTCGTAGGTAACTGCCTGCGCAAGTTCTGGCCCACCCATCCGCACGTGGAGGGATGTCCGCCCTCCGGCCATGCCGTAGCGGCGGCGCTTTGCCGGGGAGGCGATGAGACATGACACCCCGGCTACGGCGTCTGCTGGAGCGGGCACGCGCGCGCGAGGGGACCTTCTGGCAGCGGCGCGAGTGGGCCGCCGCGGCGTTCGCCGAGACCGACGGGCAGCCGGCAGTCCTGCGACAGGCGCGCATTCTCGAGCGCATCCTGCAGGAGGCCCCCGCGGTCATCGGCCCCGAGGAACTGCTTGTCGGCACGCAACCGTGTGCGCCCATCCCTGCCGACGCGCCTGTCGGGCCGGCGATGGTGCCCGACATCGATGCACTCCGCTCCGAGGAGCAACGTCGGGCAATGCGTGCGGGGGTCTTTACGAGCAGCATCAAGACCGGCCACCTGACGCCCGACTATCCCCGCCTGCTCGCGGTTGGGCTGGAGGGCATGCTGGGACGGGTGCAGGCGCGCAGGGAGAATGGGGACTCCGAGCATGCCGCGGTGTGGGAGGCAATGCAGATCACTCTCCGCGCCGCGAGTGGGTTCATCACCCGCCACGCTGACCTGGCGGATGGTGAAGCCGCAACCTGTGAGGACGCAGCCCGGCGCGAGGAACTAGCAGCCATCGCCCGCGCGTGCCGGCAGGTGGCATTCGCCGCGCCGCGCACACTGCACGAGGCGCTGCAACTGCTGTGGTTCACCTACCTCATCCAGTGCTTCGAGAACGGTGAGAGCACGGGCGCGTTCGCCCTGGGGCGCTTCGACCAGTACCTGTGTCGGTTCTGGGAGGCGGACCTCGCGGCAGGTCGGTCGCGCGAAGAGCTGCTGGAGCTTGTCGGGTACTTCTGGGTGAAGCTCAACGAGTTCACCGGCCTGCAGGTGCTCAATCTCACCATCGGTGGGAGTGATGCCGACGGGCGAGACTGCGTCAGTGACCTCTCGTATGCCTGTCTCGAACTGATGGCGCAGATGCGCACTCCGGTGCCGAGCCTCTCCGTGCGCTGGCATGAAAGGCTGGAGCCGGCCTTCTTCCGCCGGGCCGTGGAGATGAGCGCGATGGGCTTCGGACAGCCGGCGTTCTATGGCGATCCGGCTGCCAGGGGAGCGATGGAGGCGGCGGGCGTCAGTCCCGCGGACGCCGCGGATGTGGTGCCGGGCGGCTGCGTCGAGCTGGGCGTTCAGGGCTGCTGCAATCCATGGGTGGGCAACTTTCTCAACATGCCGAAGTGTCTCGAACTCGCGCTGCACAACGGTGTCGACCCCCTGAGCGGGGAGCAGGTCGGCCCGGCGACAGGATCGCCCGAGGACCTCGACAGCTTCGAGAAGGTGCTCGCCGCATACGAGCGCCAGGTCGAGTCGGCCATGGCGCTGATGGCCGACTCGGAGAACCTCTGCGACCGGCTGGCCGGTGAGTATCTACCCTATCCATTCCTGTCCTCACTGGTCGGCGACTGCATCGAGCGGGGCCTGGACATCACGCAGGGCGGGGCCCGCTACAACTTCACCGAGGACCAGGGCATCGGCATCGCGCATGTCGTCGATTCGCTGCTGAATGTGCGGCGATTGGTGTTTGGGAGCCGTGAACTGACACTCCCTGAGCTGGTCTCTCATCTCGATGATGACTTCGCCACAGATGAGGCGCTCCGCCGACGCCTGCAGCGGATGCAGCCGGCCTATGGCGATGCGACCGAGGAGACGACTGCGCTGGCCCGGGAGGTGCTCCATCATTACTTCGCGACCGTGGAGCAGTACACCAACCCGCGCGGGGGTCCACATCGTCCAGGGCTGCTCGTCTGGACGCTGTATGACATCTGGGCGGATTGCGTGGGGGCGCTGCCTGATGGTCGGCGGCGCGGGCAGGCGCTGGTCTCGAGCATCGGGCCGCGTGGTGAGGCACACGTCGACTCGCCGACCTCCGTCGTTCTCGACTCGACAAGCTTCGACCATTGGCACTGCGCAGGGGCGCTGACGCTCAATCTGCGCTTCGACGCCGCAAGTGTGCGCAGTGACAAGGGCCTGGAGGCGCTCGAGGCGCTGCTGCGTGTCTACTTCGAGCGCGGCGGCATGCAGGTGCAGCTCAACGTAGTGGACCGGGAGGAACTGCTGGCTGCCCAGGCGGCGCCCGAGGCGTACGCGGGGCTGCTGGTGCGCGTGAGCGGCTTCGTCGCGCGCTTTGTGGAGCTGTGCCCGCGCATGCAGGATGAGATCATCGCGCGGACGGAGCTGGAGGCGAGAGGGTAGGCGCGGAGGCGATGGCGCCGGTCAGGTGGCCGTCGGAAGCTTGGCTATACCCACGATCCTGCACAGGACATCGAACAATGCCTTGCAGTGGGCGCACCGCTCGCGGACGACGGCAGCCCGGATGGCGGCCAGTATCTTCGGGCAGTGGTTGATCTCGTGATAGCCACGCTTCTGCGTGTGCTTACCCGCATTGTCCAGTGACGACTTGAGCGTGTCCTTGGGGATATCCTCCGGGTTGCGGGTTGTGGGGATCGCATTCATGTTGACGCCGTTGCCGTAGAACGCAGCGATTGCGTCGGGGTCTGCGATCAGCCATGCCTCGACGGCCTGCACCATCAGATGCACCTGATCTTCGTCGACATCGCGGAGGTCCCACTTCTCCCTGCTCTTCAGGTAGGCCCGACATGAGACGTCACCCAGCACGGGCCCTTCAGCGTCCACGAGCAGTATGACGAAAGCCTCCGGATGTTTGCGAAGCGCGGTCCGGAAATCGTCGTAGGCCTGGTTGCGCCCGCCACAGGGGATCACTGCCGGCATGACGTCAGCGAACTCCCGGAAGAACTCCTGGAAGCCCTTACGTACTTCGCTCTTCCCCACCCGACCGTCCCCGCCGCCCTCGACGTAGATGCGTACGGGGCTCATCTACGGGTTCCCCCCGATCTCACCCATGGCCCATAGATCCCCGAGGTTGTAGCGATCCAACCAGTCGGCCAAGTCACCAGGGCTCAGCCGTCGCAGGGACGTGCCGCCATCGTCGCGGCCGCACACAACCACGCTTTCGGGCACATCCGACAGGCCCCCGACGAGGTTGGCGGAGTGGGTGGTGACGATCAACTGGGTTCGTTGGGCGGCTTCCTTGAGCAACTCCGCAACTGTGGTCAGCACATCCGGGTGCAGGCCGAGTTCAGGCTCCTCGATGCAGATCAGTGGCGGTGGCTCGGGGTGGCAGAGCACCGCGAGCAGGCACAGATACCGGAGCATGCCGTCGGACAGGCGTGTGGCAGGTACCGGGGCCGCCATCCCCCGTTCATGGAGGTACGCCTGGACCGTGCCGCCATAGACGCGGGTGGTGATGTGCTCGGCACGTGGGTAGAGCTGCTTGAGGTAGCGTTCAAGTACGGGAGTATGGCCACGGTGATCGAGGTCATTGATGACCAGCACAAGGTTGCGTGCATCCTGCTCAAGGAAGTCCTGCGGAAGGTCCGGGGGCTGAGGCGCTCTGGGAGCCGTCCGGCGGCCGAGATTCCATTCGCCGTAGATCCGGATCGCGCCGTACTGCCGGCCCAGGTAGGTGAGTTCGGGATACTGGTCGGGATCGCGGCGTTGCGAGAGCACTGATTGCTCGGGGCTCAGTTCCTCGCGCCTGAGGCGTCTCTGTCGTCGTCCATTGTCGCCCTCAGTCGACTCGTCGCCATCTCCCTCAGGGACACGGACGTTGAGCACCGGAGTGCCGTGTTGATACCTGTAGTAGAAGAAAGGGCTGTCATGCCCGGGGTAGGCGTGCTCGTTCTCGATCTCCTCGTCGACCAACTCGAGACGCTGGTTGGCGACGGTGAAGGCCAGGCGGTGACGAAGCGGCTGACTGCCGTCCGGATTGTCGATGACCGCCTCGATCTCCGCTACCGGCGGCCCATCGGCGCCCTTCCAGAGCCATTCATTGACCCCGCCGCCGGCCCGAATCGGCGCCAGCAGGTCGCCGGGCGTCGCCTGCAGCAGAGCGATAGCCTCGATCAGATTCGACTTGCCGACGGCATTAGGGCCGATGAGCACGTTCAGGGGCTCGAGGCCGAACGGCTCCGACTCCGGGCCGTAGGAGAGCAGGTTGCGCAGGCGCAGTTGTCGTATCAGCAGATGGCCATCCATCGTGATCCCTCCTGTCGGCCCATACTACCACTTCCCTCACTGCAAGTCAGCGCCCCGCCACGGGTGCGGCAACCTCAAGCGACCTCACACGGGGATTGGTGGGCACCTACGGAACGCGCGCGACTTCATCGCGCAGTGCCACGCCCTGATCGATGAGGGCGTCGGTGAGGGTCTCGATCGGCACTTCACGGCCGGCACGGCCGTCACGGGCGCCAAGAGCCGCGGCGACACCGGCAGCCTGCCCGGTCGCGATGCAGATCGGGATGATCCGCGGGTGCTCGTTGTCGGGCATGAATGAGGCACAACGCCCGCCAACCCAGAGGTTGTCCACATTGCGCGAGTAGATGCAGCGGTACGGGACCTCGCGGATCTCCCCGGACTTCCCGCAGCGGGCGATGCAGTCGTCAAAATGGTGCTGCCCCTGGATGTCATCGAGCGTAAGCTGGTAGTCGCCAACGACAAGGCGCGTCCAGCGCACCCCGAGGTGGTCGGAGATGTTGATGGCGATTATGTCCTCACAGCCCGGCACGTTGGCGCGCAGGTGCTTGATCAGGCGGTGGATGGTCAGGCGCGTCTCGTTCTCGATGCGGGTGATGGTGTCGACATGCAGGCCGTCGGGGGGCTCGTCGCCACCCTCGAACGGGTGGGAGTAGGTCTGCGACAGGTGGCAGATGTTGGGCACGTGGCGGTTCCAGCTCCACTCCCCGCCGGGTGCGTATGAGATGTTGAGACCCTCGAAGCCCGCGCGCTGGAGATAGCCCCTGAGGCCACCCTCCTGCGCGGCTGAGAACTCGCTGAGGGCATCCAGGCCAGGGATGTAGCCGATGCCCTCGAGGCTGATCCGCAGCGAGGATGTAGCGTAGTCGGCGCCGGCGACATGAGCCAGAACGGCGTCGCCGGTGGTGTCGATGAAGCTGCGCGCGGTGATTGCGCCGCAGCCCTCGACGCTCTCGGCCGTGACGGCCTTGATCACTCCATTCTCCAGGATCGCCCCGCTCACCCATGAGTGCAGGCGCATCCGCACCCCGGCATCGAGCAGCAGCTCCACGGCGAGCGCCTGGCAGACCTCGACATCGTAGCGCGGCCAGCCATCCGGGTTGCTCGGGTTGAGCCAGTAAGCGCCCTCGGCCTGCAGGCGCGCGATCAGCTCTGTCATCACGCCACCGAAGGTCGGTGCGCCGACAGAGTAGTCCCAGACCGGGATCATGTTGACATAGCCGAGCGTCATCTGGCCGCCCAGCGATCCGTGCGCCTCGATGAGCATGGTCGAAGCTCCCGCGCGGGCGGCGCTGAGAGCGGCGGCAATGCCTGCGGTGCCCCCTCCGACGACACAGACGTCGACATCGGCGATGACGGGTACTTCGCGAGCCGGTTGCTGGATGGTGGTCATGCGAAGTTGGTCCCTCCACAAGAGGTATCAGCCATGCGGGGTGTGTCGGGATGGTGCCTTCGCCGCATGCAGGTCACATCCCTGCGCGCGGCCAAGGTAGCTCCCGGGATTGGTCGTGCCGGCGAGAGGGAGAGCGCGCGCTCCTGCGGCGAACAGGACTCCAGCGCTCTGGGAGGAACACTGCCAGACAAGTGTGCTCATGGCAAACCGCCGGTTGAGGTCTGCGGAGAGCCGGGGAGTGCGCCAAGCGATCCGAGGTGATACCAGTGAGAGGGTGCGACCACGCAATGCTGATGGGTGTGGCGATCATACTGCTGACCGTGTGTCTGACCGTCGAGACCGGCGCGCAGTACATTCGGCCCGACTCCGACCCGCTGCCGACCGATATCGGGCAGACATGGGTCGAGATCGATGGCGTGGTGTACGGAGCGAAGCCTGACGACACGGGGCCGATTGGTGGCGGTGAAGGCTACACGCGCATCGTGACCGAGGGTGACTACACCGTCACGTCAATCGATGAGCTTGTTGCAGCCCTGGCGAAGGCGCAGCCCGGGGAGGTCGTGTACCTGGACCCGGCGGGTGACTATGACTGCACCACACTGGTGTACGCCGAGCAGTTCGTCATCGGCATCCCGGAGGGCGTGACGCTGGCGAGCAACCGGGGTGTGAACGGCTCGCGCGGTGCGGTCATCTACTGCGACAACTTCGCCACGCGGCCACTGATCCGGGCGCTGGGAACCAGCGTCCGCCTGACCGGCATCTACCTCCGCGGCCCGGACCCCAAGCGCCGGCTCGAGCACCATAAGCGATCCTTCAACCCCGAGCGCGGCGACAGCAAGGTTCAGCATCAGTACTACTACAAGTTCCCCGTCTGCGAGGGCATCGACACGAAGTTCTCCGGGATGGAGGTCGACAACTGCGAGGTGTCCGGCTGGAGCCATGCGGGCATTCACATCTCCGACGGGCGTGACCACCACATCCATCACTGCTACATCCACCACAATCAGATGAACGGACTCGGTTACGGCGTCTCACACGGGTACGGCAATGAGGCAGTCTCCCTGATCGAGTACAACGTCTTCGACGCGAATCGGCACTCGATTGCGGGGACGGGCAAGCCCGGCAACGCCTACGAGGCGGCCAACAACGTCGAGCTGGGTGTATCACTCAGTCACTGCTTCGACATGCACGGCGGCCGCGACCGCGGCGACGGCACCGACATCGCCGGTGACTGGATGAAGGTGCATCACAACACATTCCGGGCGCCGGTGCGGGCCATCCACGTGCGTGGCGTGCCGCAGCAGGAGGCTGAGTTCGCCTAC
>DPJP01000402.1:0-151 GCA_003542955.1 Armatimonadota bacterium | reverse complement strand
TGGTTCTACCAGAAGGAACCCGGCGCAGCGGCTACAACCTGGCCGGTGGGCGGGGAGACGCATCTGAGCTGCCACGACAACGCGTACGGGATGGAGGAGCCGAAGGTTGAATAGAGCCGCCGTGACCCGACCTCTGGCCTCACCCCCCCGG
>DPJP01000248.1:10702-11291 GCA_003542955.1 Armatimonadota bacterium | reverse complement strand
CGGGGCAGCCGGCGCCTGGCGACGAGCCGTCGCGGCCCCGGCGGACGGCAGTGTTGCCGGGACGCCCCGCGCCGCGGACTGCTCGAACCTCAGCGTGCGGAACAGCTCGCGGAATGCCCAGATGAGGAAGACATACATCCCCGCGAGGAAGACATACTTGCCAATCAGTTGCACGAGTCCGAGGTACGGCACGTTGTCACTCCGCGTGGAACCTGAGCTGGACCAGGCCAATCTCCAGCAGGTCACCGTCATTGAGCACTGCTCTCTCGATGCGTTCGGCGTTGACGAAGGTCCCGTTGGCGCTACCGAGGTCCTCGACCAGATAGACCACATACGTGTATTTGATAGCGCAGTGTCGTCGGGAGACCTCGGGCGACTTGATGGTTACGTCACACGACGAGCCGCGACCGATCTCGGCCGCATCTCCGATCGGGAAGCGACCTCCCTCGGCCACACCGGCCTCGACGGACAGGTAGGCGGTCATCGGGCATGGCCCGAACTCGGCCTGGATGCGCACCGTGCCGCGCGCCTGAGTGTCCCTCGGCTCGAAATCGACACGCGCATAGGGCCCCAGATGCCACTGCTCCGC
>DPJP01000248.1:10502-10680 GCA_003542955.1 Armatimonadota bacterium | reverse complement strand
ACCATCTCGGTGCCCACCGTCGCGGAGATCGGCTCGATGTTCCCTGCATCCTCGGGCGCAAGGTGAACAACATACACATTCGGCACGAAGGTTCCGGCAGGCGTCAGCAGCCTGCCGGCTCGTGCCGCATCACGCAGGGCAGAGGCGATCTCAAGCGGATGCAGTGTGCCCGGGAAGA
>DPJP01000248.1:0-10487 GCA_003542955.1 Armatimonadota bacterium | reverse complement strand
CCTCGAGGGCTCGTTTGAGGACTTCTTCAAGACGCTCAATCATGGTTGCTGACGCTCCGAGGCCTAAGACTGGTGGATTATAGCAAAAGCGGGGCGGAAAGTCACCCGGAGGCGTCACATCGCCGCCCGGCGCCGGTGACGGAGAGGATGCGTCGCATGCTTGACCCACACCATTGACCGGCACCGAGAAGGGCGCAGGCGCAGATCGGACGAAAGGGGTCATAGTGCAGCCTGTACGCGAGTGTCACCAGGGGCGGAACGGGCGTGACACCCCGTGGGCGTCGCGACGCGGTGCGCGCCCAAAGGAGACCATTATGCAGAGCATCTGGCTCTCGTGCTTCTCATTGAGCATCCTGCTTGCCGCCGGGATGGTGGCGGCCCAGCCCCCGGGGGGCTTCACAGACCATGGAGTGGCGGCCCCGGTCGGCATGTCGGTCTGGAATGGGCCGGTGCCGGCCATTGATGGCGCGGGACGCCGTGTCATCCTGATCAAGCTCTGGGCGGGTACCGGCGCGCGGACCACCAGCTACCTGCTGATCGATGCCGAGACGGGCGACACGCGCCAGTTGGACCCCGAACTCGACGGCGGCGGCGCCTTCAGCACCTTTCTCTCACCCGACAACAAGTTCTACGATGCCATCGCCGACCAGTTCATCGAATTCGACCCGGCGACTGAGACGATCAGCCGTGTAGGCGCCATACCCACGCAGATGCCGATGTCATTCACAATCGATGATAACGGGGTCATCTATGCGGGGATGTATCCCAACTCGGAGATTCTCTCTTTCGACCCGAAGACCAGAGAGCTGCGCAATCTCGGTCCGCTGGCTGAGGAGACCTGGCCACAGTACCCTTACCTCGCCGTGGATGACAGCGGCTGGGTCTATGCCGCCATTCAGCACCAGCGCGGCAACATCGTCGGCCTCGACACCGGAACGGGCGAGCGGCGGCAGTTCTGCCCGGAGGAGCAACGCCGCTATGTGGATGGCGCCGCGTGCTGGCGCGGGGTGGACGGGAAAGTGTATGCCCGCGTCGGCAAGGATGGGCAGTGGTACCGTCTGCNNTGCACCAGGGAGTGGCCGAGCCGCTGGAGGGCAGCCCGGAGGTCAGCAGGGCCGTTTACAACACGACGGTCACCCCGTACGGCCAGTGGCCCGACGGCTCCCGCTTCACGACCGTGGATGTGGCCAACCGTACGGCAATGGTGATCGACGCCGGTGCGCAGGACCCGCGGGAGGTCCACTTCGACTACGAGAGCGGCGGCAAGAGCATCTACTCGCTCGTGGCCTCCGGCGATGGGGTCATCTGTGGCGCCACGGGCATCCCCCTGCGAGTCTTCCGCTTCGACCCGGCTGTCGGCGGCATCGAGAACTGGGGCCTGGGGGGCCATGGAGGGCACATCAACCAGTGGGCACGCCAGGGCGGGAAGCTCTACGGGGCGGTCTACAGCTGTGGCTCGCTGATGGAGTACGATCACACGCAACCCTTCACCGACGCCGCGCTCGGCGCGGGCGTCAACCCGAAGCGGGTCCACTATGCCGCCGAGGCCCGAGATCTGTACGGGCGCCCGCACGCGGTGCTGGCACACCCGGACGGCGAGCACTTGCTCGTAGGCGGCAACCCGGCCCGCGGGCTCGTGGGCGGCGGCCTGCTCATCTACAACACCGTAACCACGGAGGCGCGGATTCTGGGCCGTGAGGAGCTTGTGCCCGATCAGGCCGTCATGGCGCTGACGGCGTTGCCCGATGGCGACCTGATCGTGGGTACAGCCGTCGAGGCGGCAACCGGCGGCACCACTACGGCAACGCAGGCGCTCGTCTACCGCATAAGCTGGGCCACAAAGCAGGTCATCGCCCGTTGGACGCCAATCCCCGATGCCAAGACCGTCGCGGACCTGATTGTCGGCCCGGATGGGCTGGTCTATGGTCTGGCCCGGCCCAACCACTTCTTCGTGCTCTCCCCGGAGACGGGCGAAGTGCTGCACACCGAGCAAGTCACCCAGTACGGCTCGATTACCGGCATGCAGGCGCCGCGGACGATGGCGACAGGTCCTGACGGCGGCATCTACGTGCTCTACCGTGATGCCATCGCGCGCTTTGAGCCGGGTACGTTCGCCCACCGCGAGGTGGCGCGGCCCGGAGTGCCGATCACCGCCGGCATTGTCATCGACAGCGGCCGCATCTACTTCGGAAGCGGACCGAACCTGTACAGCTACACACTGGACCGCTGAGAGCGACGCCGGGACACTCGAGGGGTGTGAGCGCAATGCCCGACGCAGTCGGCTATGACGTGCAACTGGATACCATCACCAGCGGCTATGACAAGAAGACGTGCTGGGTCCAAGCCCGGGGCGGGACCGTGCCGGGCGCCGGGCGCGGCGGCGGACCTGCAGTCGTCGTCACCATGCAGAAGCTGCTGCTCAGCGGCTCGGATGTCTTCTACGCGCTCAACGAGATGCGCACAGACGACATGGGCGAGACGTGGAGCGGCCCCGTCGAGCATGCCGCGCTCGGCAGAAGAGCCGAGCCCGGCGGTGTCGAGGCCGTCATTTGTGATGCCACGCCCATGTGGCACGCGGTGAGCGCAACGCTGCTGAGCACCGGGCACGTGGCCCGTTATGTCGGCGATGCGCTCATGCCCGACCCGCGGCCCAGGCAGCCGGCCTACACGGTGTACGACGAGCGGGCCAGAAGCTGGGCTGAGTGGGACACGGTAGAACTGCCCGATGAGGACTGGTACTTCTCCGCCGGCTCCGGCAGCGGCCAGCGCGTCGACTTGCCCAATGGAGACATCCTGCTGCCAATCTACCACCACGCCGACACCGATAACTCGTGGACAACATGCTACTACGCGACCGTGGCGCGCTGCAGCTTCGACGGAGTGCGACTGGAGTTCATCGAGGCGGGCGACCACCTGAGCGTACCGGAGCCACGGGGGCTGTGTGAGCCCTCGTTGACCTTCTTCCGGGGCCGGTACTACATGACGCTGCGCAACGACGTGCGGGGCTATGTGGCCGCAGGCGATGATGGCCTGCACTTCGGTGAGCCCGTGCCCTGGCGCTTCGATGACGGGGAGGAACTGGGCAACTACAACACCCAGCAACACTGGGTGACCCACACCGGGGCGCTCTACCTGGTCTACACACGCCGGGGACTGGATAACGACCATGTCTTCCGGCATCGGGCGCCGCTGGTCATGGGGCAGGTCGATCCCGACCGCCTGTGCGTCATCAGGGAGACCGAACGCATCATCGTCCCACAGCGCGGCGCGCGGCTGGGCAACTTCGCCATGACGACCGTCAATGAGAGCGAAAGCTGGGTGATCGCGGCGGAGTGGATGCAGCCGGCGGGCTGCGAGCGCTACGGCAGCGACAACAGCGTCTACGCGGCCCGCATCCTCTGGCATGAGCCGAACCTGATCCAGCGCGAGGGTCCGCGGGTGGGGTAATCCTGCCCTTGTCGGCCATCTGGCAGGGAAATTGCACCATCACAGGTGCGATCATCACCCCCTGCCGGAGGTCAGTTCAATGTCCGCGCCGCAGGCCGCAGCAGCCCAGACCGAGAGAATGGACGCGCTCGTCCAGACGATCCGCCGCCTGATGGAGAAGCTCAAGCGAGAGCTCGAGGCCGACCAGCGCAAGCACTCGCAGGCCGACGACTCAGAGATTGCCGCGTAGGCGCCCGCGGGCACCCCGGCACCGCGTTTGCGCCCATCGCGTACCGTATCTGCAGGCGTCAGCGGGCCACATTCAGCGTCCTGATGGCGGATATCTGGGTGCCGTCGGCCGACCTTGCCCCGATGGTGCATAGATACACTCCTGACGGAATCCTCGCCCCCCCAGCGTTGCGGAGGTCCCATGCCGCAGTATTCAGCCCCGCCTGAGCCGGCCCACACGATACGCTCCGGATCAGGCGGCCCGAGATGTTGCGCACTTCGATGCTCACCTCGGCCGAGGCGGAGAGCGTGTAGGAGATCGACATCCCGCCCTCGCCGATCTGCTGGGCAGTGACGCCACTGACAACCAGCGTATTGCCGTTGCCTCGGGTTGCCTCGATGCGGAAGCGGCGTTCTCCCTGCTCCTGGTAGCTGTAGGTGCGCGTGGTCCGCATGTTGACCGTCTTGTCGGTCGCCAGGTCCCGCAGTGTGAGCCGGTACCCCGCCGGGACGGCCGTCAAGTCCGGGAAGCTCAGCGTGACAGGAGCATCCAGTCCGCAGGTGACGACGAACTCCCACGACAGCGCTCCCGCCGCCGGGGTGCGGATGTCTGATGCCATCGGCCCACTCTCCGACGGCAAGTAGATGTCAACGGAGGCCGGGAGCGACGGTGGATTGGGGATGCTCAACGCGTCGACCGTCGCCTGGGTGGCCACACCGAAGTAGTTGCATGCATCCACTCTCCCCGCTGCCTCCGCCACCAGTTGCACCTGCCAGCCGCCGCGCTCGCGGTCCACGGGACCGATCTGCAGCAATTCCGCAATCCCGTCAGCCGCAACGTGTGACGGGTTCCACGAGAGCGTCCCCGCTCTGCCCGCGTAGACCCAGTAGCCCCACCAGGGATGGATTGTGTTGTCCACCTGGTTGAGACAGTCCTGCAGGTTGGCCACAAGCCTGTATCCGTCACCCTGGTCTGTCCACGCGAACGGGAGCAGCGTCGGCGCCCCGGTGATTGCGTCGAGATTGAGGTCGCAGTCATACGGGCTGCTGACGATGTTCCAGCCGGTCGCGACGGGGTAGTCGAGAGTGCCGAGTACCGATGTGCCGGGAATGGCGACCTCGGTCTGTGCGCCAAAGCGGCCCCAGTAGCCGCATCCGGGCGCATAGGCGTCCCCGGATCCCAGCGACTCGTATCCCTCGGTCGCCGGGTTCCAGCGAACGATGTCCGGAGCAGCCAGCACATCCACCAGGCCCTGCGCCCCGACCGGCGCAGCAGGGATGCCGATCATCCGCGTGCCGGCAGCAAACTGGTGTTGGAAGACCGGCAGCACAATTACGGACACGGTCCCTGTATCGCGCACGGCGGCATTGCCGCTGCATGAGACGGTGACGCCGATGGTGTACTCCTGCTGTGCCCCGGTGGCGTTGGCGGGCGCGGTCCATGTCGGCTGCGCTGCCGAGGCGTCATAAAAGCCGCCGACCTCATTGCCGGCGCCGTCGGTTGCGCTCCATGCGTAGGCGAGGGTATGGCCCTGACGGCTGTCCTCTGCCGTAGCGGTACAGCGCGTCGCCCCGCCGGGCAGGAGCGTGTCCTTTGCTACTGCCGGGCCGTCGGTGATGGTGACCGTGTGCGCTACCGGCTCGACGGCCACGGTGAACGAAGCGGTGTCATTGACCAGCGGGTAGGCCCCGCAGGCCGCAACGACTGTGATCTCGTACCCGATGGCGGCATCGGTCCGGTTCTCTGGCGCAGTCCAGGTCGGGTTCTGTGCAGTCGCATTCGAGAAGCTGCCGGCCGCGCCCCCACCCGGCCCCGTGGTAGTCCACGAATACCTCACCACGTGTCCACCGTGGCTGTCCTCAGCGGTGACGCTGCAGGCAACATTTCCTCCCGACGCCACAGAGGCGGGATCGCCCGCCGGCCCCTCGGTGATCGTGACTGCGTGCTCCACCACCGGTGCAACCAGTTGTTGATAGGAAGCGGTTGCACTGACGGCCGGATTCTCGGCGCACGTTACCACCACCGTCAGGGTATATTCAACAGTGGTCTCCGTCGCCGGCGCCGTCCAAGTCGGCTCTGGTGAGGTCGGATCATCGAAGCTCCCGCCCGTCGCCTCCCACCCGTACAGCAAGTCATGCCCCTGCGGGACATCCTCGGCCCCGACAGTGCACCGGACCTCATCTCCCGGCCTGCACGGGTTGGGGTCGCCAGAGGGTCCTCCAGTGATGATTACTTCGTGCGTGAGTTGCTGAACGCGCTGCGTGAAGGAGCCGAACGCCCGAACTCCACCATCATCGGCACAGAAAACCGTCACAGCGATCTGGTAATCGTCCGTATCGAAGCCGGCCCCCGCCTGCTGCGCGGGTGCGGTCCAGACCGGGTTGCGCACAGTCGCATCATCGAAGTGGTTGGCGGGAACGCCATCAGGGCCTGTTGCGCTCCAGGAGTACGCCAGCGTGTGCCCGTCGATGCTGTCGTAGGCGCTGACCGTGCATTGGACCTGCCCACCGGGCGCACATGGGTTTGGGCTGCCGGAGGGGCCCGACATGATTGCCACAATGTGTTCCGCCACCGCGCCACTGCTCACAGCCTGAGTGAACTGGGCGGACGCGTGCACATCAGGGTCGTCGCTGCAGGCCACTGTCACGCTGATTGTGTATGCGAGATCGGCGCCCGTGGCGTTCTCAGGAGCAGTCCAGACTGGTGTCCTCACGGTGGGATCGTCGAAGCTGCCGACCGGAGTGCCGTCAGCATCGACGGCAGACCACATGTACAGAAGGTCGTGACCAAGGCTGTCGACGGCCGAAACTGAGCACGCGACATCTCCACGAGACGCGACTGGGTTTGGTGAGCCGGCCGGGCCCTCAGATATGAGGACGCTGTGGCCGGTTGTCGTGACCGTGTAGTCGGTGACGTCCCCGTTGGCAGCGACTTCGAAGCTGTACGTGGTATCGCTATCGACCATCGTGATGATGTGGCCGTTCCCGTCACGCCGCAGGTAGACGGGGCGGCGCGCAAGGTTGCCCGCTGTATCCATCGTGTAGAACCAGGTCGTCGTCGTCCCCATCGAGTAGACATCGGCGAAGAAGATGGCCTGGTTGATGGGGTCTCGGTAACCGGCGTCAAATCGGGCGAGACCGAGACGGACAGTGTGTGCGCTGTCGTGGAACCACTGGTTGGATATTGATGCGAAGAACTCCTGGGGAGCGGTTGCGAAGAAGCCTGAGTCGAACATGCTCCGCAGGTAGTTCCGAGGCTCGTCCCCGGCAGCGGCAAGCAACTCCGCCCGTCTTGCCGTGAGTTCCTGTCTGTTCTGGATGTAGAGGGCATCCACAACGTGGTTGAGTTCGTGAGCTACGACCAGACAGAATACATCGCAGTATGTTGGGGGCACATCACTCGGGAACGAGTTCTCACAGCCGACGCCGATCCTCAGGCCGAAGATGTTCACGGCTCCACCATTCCCGCGAAGGTGCATGTGCGCGGGCCCGTTGCCGAGGAAGTCGACCACCGAGATGTGGCGCACTTCGCAGATGCCGGCCGGAAGTGACTGCTGGTACCGGAGGATGAAGTCACGTTGCTGAGCGTCCAGTGTCGTGTTGTCGCCCAGGATCGTGGTGAACTGGTCCCAGATTGCCGCGTAATCGCCAAACAGGCCGATGACCTGGGAGATATCCGCCTTGCGTGCGGAGGTCAGCGGCTGCGCATCAATGAGCGTGCGGTGGAAGCGCTCGCGGACCCACGCCATGGCGCTCTCGGACGTGGCGTTGTAGGCCCTGTTCTTCTGGAAGAGTGCGGCCTGCTGCACGGCCTGCTGCCGCAGGAAGGCATACAGCGATGAGCGCTGGCTGGATGTCGGGGAGATGTGCCATGTGGCAAAGGCCAGCAGCATGTGGGCCTGGAAGTAGTCTGCCCTGAGACCGGCGTTGGTTTGGAGTGCTGCCGGAAGTCCGGCCCCGTATGCGGCCGTCGCCGTAGTGAGGAAGCTGCACGCGGACTCGAAGGTAGCGACCGCGCAGTCAGGGTAGAAGGTGTGGTAATAGGGCGTGTAGCCCTCGCAGTGCGTCGAGTCGCCGACGTAGCCTGAAACCCAGCGGACGCCGAAGTGCTCACCGATGTGGTTCACGGGATACTCGTCAAGAGGCCCCCGGTAGTGATCCCAGGCCCAGCCCAGTCCTGTCAGCAGCAGGCCCCCTCCGTTGCGGACAAAAGCCTCGATCGCTGTGATCTCGGACGCGCTGACTGCGCCGGAGGGGTTCTCCATGATCACAACGCCCACGCCACTGAGCGCGGCTTCCGTGATGGCCCCCGAGTACCGGGTGACGACGTAGCCACGGCCTTCGAGCTGCGCTGTGAATGATGCGAAGCTCGCCCACGCCCACCACTCACTGTGTCCCGTGGTAGCCATCACGGTGCGTCGGTTCGACACATCAAGCCAGTCGATGACATTGTCCCCGAACCTGCTGTTGTCGTGCAGTGGTAGGGTGTCATCGGTGAAGAACGGGTTGTCGCTCATCGCAACGAACCGTCCCGCCCCGTGCTCACATGCCATGACCACGGGGCAGGCGAAGGGGGTGGTATCGTCGTCCCCCGAGACAATCGGCACAGGGGTCGCGTTGAGAGCCCACAACGGCCCCGGAGTGCCGGCGCCGGAACCGACTGCGCCTGTTCCGGCGACCAGTTGACCGTAGTCCGCGGAGGGCAAGCAGACAGCCACGGAGCAGAGGGTGCACACAAACACGGTGCATAGTCGAAGCCCACGCCCGCACAAGTCGACCGCAGTTCCCAACCCCCACCTCCACGCGGCCTTCGCGCACGCCCGCAGATGGCTTGATGCGCGAGTGGCCGTTCATCGCGCCATCCGTGGTGTTCGACCCGGGGCTGCCGGAATCCTCTGCACTCATTGATGCGCGGACGCCGTGGGTTCGCATCCAGTGGCCCACCGGCGACGCCAACGGACCCACAAGCGGCGGAGGAGGAACCTGCGCGGAGCAACGCAACTCGGCAGACGCTACTGCGTCCGCCGCATGTATCGCCTGGGCCGGTTGGCGCAGGCTCCGTCTGCGCTACGATTCAGTTCCCGTTGGGAGTTGTCAGGTCGAGGCTATTGCGCAGGGCGGCGTCGTAGCGGTCAACCAGGTCGTCCATGCGCAGGTCGAAGAGCAACTGCTGCCGGCGGCGGATCATCTCCAGCTTCGGGTAGGTCGTCTTCCAGCGCTTCTGGCGATCTGGACGGTCGGCATCCACCTGCACTGCCACCATCTTCTGGTCCAGGGCGTAATAGGCGGCGGCGGTATAGGCGGCGACATCCACGTTGACCTTGCGGATCAGATTGACCATGCCCGAACTCATCGCCCGGAACAGCGCCGCATGCAGCATCACACTGGCGCGGTGGAAAACCTCCGGATGGGCCTCATCCAGAGCGTCCTTGATCTTGTCTGGGTCGTCACCCTTCATCGCCTGCATCTTCTGCTCGCAGTCGAGCAGGTAGTCGACTGCGGCCCGCCGCCATGATACGGCTGTATCACGGCCAGGCCGTCCATGATACTAGTCAGCCACTTCAGTACCATGGACCTCCGGCGCCTCCCCAGTCAGAACCCTCAGGATGTCATCGGCGACGTAGAGCCCCTCGCCGCCCTCCCGCCCTTGCAGACGCAGGATGCCGTGGTCCACCAGCTTGTCGATGTTCAGCTTCGCTCCCCGGTGCGTCTGCAGGTCTAGAACCTCCTGGGCCCGACGCACGGTCAGCACCGGCGTCTCGAAGAGGTGGTCGACCAGGGCGACGAGCGAGGCTGAGGCCTTAGCGTGACGGACCTTCTCCTGCCATGTGGCCTGAAGACTCTGCAACTGCCTGACCTTGGCGTTCGTGTCGGAGGCCTGCTGTCGAACGGCGTCGAGAAAGAGCAGCACCCACGCTTGCCACGCACCCCGCCGGCTCACCGCCAGCAGGTGGTCGTAGTACTCCGTTTGATGCTGCTCGAAATAGGAACTGACGTGGAGCAGTGGCTGCGGCACGAGCCCCCAATGGACCGCGAGCAACGACACGAGCAGGCGGCCGATACGGCCATTCCCATCGATGAACGGGTGTATCGTCTCGAGTTGGTAGTGGATGAGAGCCAATCGGAGCAGGGGCGGGTAGTCATGTGGGGCGTGCAAGTACGTCTCGAAGGCTCCCAGTGCCTCGGTCATCTCGGGCACGGGTGGGGGCACGTAGGTCGCCTCGTTGAGTGTGCATCCAGGTGGGCCGATCCAGTTCTGGGTGCGTCGGAACTCGCCCGGCGTGCTGTGTTCCCCCCGGACGCCGCCCATCAGCAGTTCGTGCATCTCGCGGATGAGCCGCAGGCTGAGCGGTAACGCCCTCAGTCGCTGCAGCCCGTGGTCCAGAGCGAGCACATAGTTGAGCACCTCACGAATCTCCGCTTCGG
Source organism: Armatimonadota bacterium (assembly GCA_003542955.1). Classification (GTDB taxonomy): domain Bacteria; phylum Armatimonadota; class Zipacnadia; order Zipacnadales; family UBA11051; genus UBA11051. Next base: position 407 of record DPJP01000248.1, on the reverse strand, counting down.
ACCTCGCCGGCATACCCGGCAGGACCCGCTGAGCCGCCTCGAAGGCGTACACATCGCTCAGGTCGGCTTCCGTGCCCTCGATCCGCGAGGATGCCACGGCCTCCCGGCGGACCATCGGCCGCACGAACAGGTAAGGGTCAGGCAGAGCGTGCGCGAGGCCGGACAGTTCTCCGACGGCCCTTGCGGCCTCGTCAAGACCGCGTACCAAAGACAGGTCGAGTTCCAGCACGGGCGGCAAGGGGGCGGGGACGAAGGCGTAGTAGGCTGCCTGCCCGCGTCCCTGCTTGATAACTCGTCCAGGTGCCGTGTCCGTGAAGGCCGATACGTCCATGATGGTTTATCCCAGTCTACTCGAACGTCCGAGGGACATCCATGCCCCGTCATAGCCATCGGCCGGGCGTGAACGA
>DPJP01000250.1:2003-3372 GCA_003542955.1 Armatimonadota bacterium | reverse complement strand
AGATAACTCATAGGAGGGGCCGGGGGTGAGGCCGGGCGGCGAGCGCCGCACGTTCACAAGCCCCCTCCTCGCCCACTCTCGGCGCAGACTGCAGGAGATGACACACAATGTCAATCGACACACTCGCAATACTCACATGCGCATTGCTCGCGCTGCTGATCCTCGCAGCCTCCGGCTCGGCATCCCCGATCGATGACGAGCCGCTCATGGACTGGTCCGCCTGGGAGCAGTACCGCTCCACGGTGCAGCACCCGGCAGGCTACATCAACGCCGACGACATGGCCAACGCGCGCGCGAATATCGAGCGCTACGAGTGGGCGAGCGCATTCGCCGAGGCCAGGGTGGCGAGTGCCCAGACGCAGCTTGAGCGCATCACCCCCCAGTTCTGCGAGATGATGCTCGCGCAGCAGTCGGTGCAGTACTGCTACCAGTGCCCCGCCTGCCGCGACAAGGGTCTCGCCCAGCACCCGGGCGGCAGCTGGAGCTGGACGCTGGACGACCCCGAGGTCATCACCTGCAAGGGCTGCAAGACCGTCTTCCCCAATGAGCAGTATCCCGAGACCATCGTTCTCGAGTGCGCCTCGGAGGCAGGGAAGGGCCAGAGGTTCTCCTACTACGGCGGCGAGACGTTCAAGCAGTGGGGCTATGCCCACTGCCGCCCGAGTTTCACCGGCATGGTGCGCTACTACAAGGTCGCCTGGTGCAAGAACATGACCTACAGCCTCGCGTTGGCTTACGCGCTGTCGGGTGAGGTTGAGTACGCGGAGGCGACCAGGCTGCTGCTGCTGCGCTTTGCCGAGGTCTACCCCCGCTGGCTGCTGGTCTCCAACTATGGCGAGGTCGCCGACCTCGACCCGCACCTGGCCGGGCTGTGCCTGCGACAGATGCCCGTCGATGAGCTGGTCTACCCGCCCAACAAGCCGGATAGGGCCGTCTACAACGACTACTGGGCGACGGGGCGTGTCGGCGGTGGCGGCATGGAGGGCCTCAGCTTCACCATGCCGATGCTGCAGGCGTACGAGTTCACCCGCGATGCGAAGAAGGCCGACGGCACGCCGGTCTACACCGACGACGAGCTGAAGCGCATCGAGCGCGATGTGCTGCTCGAGAGCTGCGTCCATCTGATCGGCGAAAAGCGCATCAACAACAAGTCCGTCGGCAACCGCATCGCCGTCGCGATGGTCGGCATTTCGCTCGCCCACCCCGGCTTCGTCCGCTTCGGCCTCGAGGGCTGGCGGCTGACGATGGACGAGTGGTTCCTCGATGACGGCTGCACCCCGGAATCGCCCGCCTATGCGCTCATGTCCTTAGGCGGCATCTACAAGCTCGCCCAGGCGATCAGGGGCTACTCCGACCCGCCCGGCTATGT
>DPJP01000250.1:0-1964 GCA_003542955.1 Armatimonadota bacterium | reverse complement strand
CGAGAACCTCAACCTCTACGAGGGCTTCTACGGGCTGGTCTGGCAGCGCATGTTCGAGGGGCTGCAGGGCAACCTCGTCTACCCGCCGTATGCCGACTCGTACCGCACCAGCGCCATCGGGAGCCGCTTCGGCGAACTCATCGCCGGCAACTACCCGGACCGGCCCGAGTACCTGGCCCTGCTCAAGGAGCATGCCGGGCAGGACCTGAGCCGGGGCGATGCCGAAACCGCGCTCTTCTTCCGNNCCGGCCTCGAGCAGCAGCAGACCGAGCCGCTGTCATTCGTCGACGACTTCTTCCCGGTGCTGTGCCTTGGGCAACTGCGCACCGGCGACACCGGCCGCCGCTCGCTGGCACTGCTCTCGGCCACCCACTGGGGCGGACACCACCACAAGGACAGCCTCAATCTCTACTACTGGAAGGACGGTCATGAGCTGCTGACCGACCTCGGCTACCTGTGGGACCACCCCCGCGCAGGGATGACCTCCCGCACCTTCGCCCACAATACCGGCATGGTCGATCTGGCCGAGCAGAAGACCTCCGGCCGTGACGGCCGCTTTCACCTGTTCCACACCGGCGAGTGGGCCAAGGTCATGGATGCCTCCTCCCTAGCCTATGATAAGGCCGATCTGTACCGCCGCACCGTCGTGCAGGTCGACCACGGCGACAACTCCTACCTGGTGGACCTGTTCCGGATGAAGGCCGACGGCAGCCGCGACCTGGTCTATCACGGGCCGAACAACGACTACTCACTCAGCGGCATACAGCTGCAGGAAGGCGACGTTGCCGAGCGCAGCGGCAAGCAGATTCGCTTCGGCCTGCGCTTCCATGTCGGGCAGATGCCGGCGCAGATACAGGTCGATGACGTCTCGATCACAACCGCGGACGGGACGGAGCTTGCCGTGAACACCTCCGCGGCACAGATCGCCGAGGCGACCGGGAAGCCCGTAGGCTGGAACTGCTACAGCGGCGAGGGCAAGGCCGAGTGGGGCGCCGCCTCCCCCGGCAGAACCGACAACAGTTGCGCCTACCTGAAGATCGTCGAGGGGGCGAAGGGAGTCAATCAGGCTCTCATCCAGGGCGATACCAACGGCTACAGCGGACCCAATGCCCTGCTGATGCCGGAGGGCTCGAGCCTCACGGTAAGCTTCTGGATCCGTGGCGTGGCCCCCACCTGCGCCGTCTCACTCGTCCTCTGGCCCAACGACCCGACCAGCGCCGCGGACCGCGACCACAAGGGCCTCGGCTCGGTGCCCGTCACCGATCAGTGGACGCAGCATACATTCAAGCTCGACCTGGGCAGGGCCATGGACCTGCAGAATGTGCGCTCCGCTTACAGCCCTGAGAGCTGGATCATCTTATGGAAGATGGCCGATGATCTGCAGTTCAAGGCTCTGCACTGCAGCCAGGTGGGCGAGCTGGTCTACATCGGCGACGGCTGGGGCCAGCGCGACCATCGCGATACCGACGTCGGCGTGACGATCCCGTACATCATCCGGCGCCACCGACCCGAACAGGGCGTTTCAGCATTCGTGACGCTCTATGAGGCCCACCGGCCGGGGGAGGACCTCGTGCGGGCGGCCTACCCGCTGGCAGTCCCGACCGCGCTGCGCGAGACCGTCGCCGTCGTGCTCGTGGAGACCGCACACGGAACGGATATGGTCATCAGCCAGATTGATCCGCAGTCGATTGAACTCGACACCCCCGTGGGGAAGATAGCNNCCGTCTGCGTGATCGGACGCGGAGCGGATGGGGAACCACACGCGGCGATGGCGGGCGGCACGATGCTGAAGCTCAACGGTACGGACATGCCGGCGGAGCAACTGGCACAAGATTCTGAGCTTGATTTGCAGGTGAATGCGACACATAATCAGAATGATAGGTGACATAATGTGTTCGCACGTAGTCTATCCATACTGAGAGGGGCTGTGCACTGTGAAGAAGGGTTTCACACTCATCGAGCTG
>DPJP01000482.1 GCA_003542955.1 Armatimonadota bacterium | reverse complement strand
TTAAGCTAGCGCATATGGGGGCTGGGGGTGAGGCCGGGCACCATTCTCACCTACCCCCTCCTCCCTCCCATGCTGAAGCTCTGTGTGGCCATCAGCCAGAACAGCACGCCGGCCAGCAGATAGGTCATCTGCACCAGCGCCCACATGTAGAGCTGCACCAACTCCGGCCCGCTGATCGCGCCAAGCCCGGCCGTCGAGGCGGGGAAGCGGTCCGCGTACAGCGGCAACAGCAGGCCGACGTACGGCACCAGCATCCCGCTCGATGCGAAATGCGCCATGAGCATCAGCTTGTATGCCGGCATCAGCAATATCCCGAATACCAGCCCCATCACGAGCAGACTGGCCGCGACGCCGGCGAGTATGCTCAGCCGCCGGTGCCGCTCCCGGCGCGACGGCCCGATCAGCCACGCGACGATCCTGTACGGGATCAGTGCGCTCAGCGCCGCTGCCGCAATCAGGCTGATGACCAGTGGCGAGACCTGTGTCACCATCAGCACAACCGGCAGGTAGGTTGACCATATCATCAGCACCACGTAGGTGATGACAACGGCAGTGATGGCCCGGTGGCACAGTCCCGCAATCATCAGCGCGACGGCGCACACCCACGCACTCAGCGTCACCAGCAGCAGGTATGAGTAGACGATGTCATCGAGCGCCAACCCGCCCATAAGCATACAGAGAATGGCAACCGGCAGCGAGGTGAGCATCGCCAGGCCCATAAAGGCCATCGTCCCGAGCAGCCTGCCGGTCACGATGTCGAAGCGCGAGAGTCTGCTCATGGCCAGCAGGTCCATGGCGCCGGTCTCCCGCTCCAACCCGATGCTCACGGCCACCCGGACAGGCATGACAAAGAGCGCGACGGTCAACTGCGCGGCCATCATGACTGCAAAGAGCAGCCTGCCGAGACCGCCCGGCGCCCATCGCTCGATGTCGGGCCCCGAGGCCCAGCAACAGATGCAGACCAGGGCGGCGATGACCGGCGCCCCTGCGGCTGCCCCGTAAGAGGCGAGGGCATTGAAGGCCTTCGGCCCGCGCATGGCGACACGCACATCGCGCACCGCGATGCACGNNGCACGGGTTCAGCCGCGGCAGCCACTGCCTGTTAGCCTTCGTGCCGCCCCCCGCATGTGCCACGCATAGTCACTCCAGTGGACCAACAGTGTCCCCGGCTCAGTCGCGTTCACGGAAGAGCACGATCGCGCGAACCCACAGGAAAAGCGCCACGAGGAGCAGAAAGCCGCCGGCGACCGCCCAGATGTACAACTGTACCTGGGCGGCGGTGACCGGCGTCCCGGTGGTGGTCGTGTTGATGAACTCCTCCGCGAAGTCGGCGTACAGGACCATCGCCAGCGCGCCGTAGGGCACCAGAATGAACACGGCCTCCGGACCCTCGAAGTCGAGCGCGTCGAAGGCCGGCGTCACGATGGCTCCCAGGCCCAGGCCGGCGACGAGTAGAGCGGCCAGGGCCCCGGCAAGCACGGCGATCCACTGCCGGCGCCGCCGCAACAGCCTCTCGACGAGCGTCTCGACGAGCAGGTAGACAAGCCATGCGAGTATCGTCCCGATGATGACGATCAGGACGGCAAAGGTGTAGAAGCCGATCACGGCGTCATCGCCCGGCCAGTAGAGCATCGACTCGACTATCGCCAGCGCGAGCGGGATGCCCGCGCACCAGAGCAGCACGCAGATGTAGGTGGCCACGATGGCCCCCAGCGACTTCTGGAATAGAGTCGACAGGAAGATGCCGAGAGCCGATGTCCAGATCGATACGACCAACAGCAGGCTGTAGGTGAGCAGCACCTCGGTGGGCGCGAGGCCCCCCAGCATGATGCACCATGCCGCTACCGGCAGTGAGGTGAGCAGCAGCATCACCGCGAATGCGAGCGTGACGAGGAACTTGCCCGTCACCACGTCGGAGGGCGAGAGCAGCGTCGCCCGCAACATCTCGAGCGTCCCCTTCTCCCGCTCCATGGTGATGGCGCCGGCCGAGTACGCCGGCATCACGATCAGAATGAGCGTCAACTGGGAGAAGGCCAGCACGCTGAAGGCCATGCGACCAAGCTCCTGCCTGCTGTCGGGGGCGTTGTACATCGCTGACTGGGACGCGACGACCAGTCCCAGTGCGATCAACACCGGGACGATCGCCAGCAGCGTGTAGAAGAACAGCACCGCGAAGGGCTTGCCCCCCCGCATGCGCATCCGCAGCTCGTGCACGATCACGCACGGGTTGAGCCTGGCAACCCGAAATGACAGCCGTTCGATAACCCCCGCGTTCACGAGACCACCCCCCGCGTCAGGCGCATGTACAGCGATTCGAGGTCTGTCTCCTGCTCACTGAATGAGCTGACCTCGAAGCCCTCCCGCACCAGCGCGGCGAGCAACTGGTGCTCCTGGTCCGGCTCGCCCCGGTAGAGCGCATCCAGGGCGCCGTCGTCGATGTCGACCTCCGCGATGTCAGGCCGCCTCAGGAGGAACTCGCGGGCCTGTTCGAGCCGGCCGCGGAGCTTGATGCGGAACTGCCTGCCGCCCTCGAGTTGCGCTGAGATCTCATCGACTGAGCCGACCATGATCAGCTTCCCCTGCTCGATGATCCCGATCTTGTTGCATAGCGGGGCAAGCTCCGGCAAGATGTGGGAGCTGATGAGGATGGTCTTGCCCATGTTGCACAGCTCTTTGAGCAACTCCCGGATCTCGATGCGGGCCCTGGGGTCCAGGCCGGAGGCGGGCTCATCGAGCAGCAGCACCTCCGGATCATGGACGATCGTCTTGGCCAGGCACAGCCGCTGCTTCATGCCGCGCGAGAGCCCCTCGACGTAGGCGTCGCGCTTCTGCGTCAGGTCGGTCAGCTCGAGCACATCGCGGATGAGACCGGGACGCTTCGCCGCCGGTACGCGGTACGCGGAGGCGAAGAAGTCCAGGTACTCCCAGGCCTTCATCCCCTCGTAGACGCCAAAGAAGTCGGGCATGTAACCGACGGCGGCGCGCACCTGGTCGTGATCGTAGCGGATGTCATAGCCGTTGATGGTCGCGGTGCCGGCATCGGGCCGCAGAAGCGTCGCGAGCATGCGGATGGTGGTCGTCTTGCCCGCTCCGTTGGGGCCGATGAAGCCGAACGCATCACCTTTCTCGATGCTGAAGGAGATGTTATCGACCGCCATCAACTGCCCGTAGCGTTTGGTCAGGCCGGAGACTTCGATCATCCCTGCGGCTCCTCCTAATGGGCCTCGACCTCGGCCTTGAGTTCGGGAATGGTGAAGGCGCACTTGTTTTTGCCGACCTTGACGGCGACATAGACCCGGCCATCGGGTGACATCAGGTCGCGCGCCGGCTCGAGCCCGATGGCCGGCCGGTTGGTGGCGGTAGGGATCCACTTCGTCTCGGCAAAGCTGTAGGCGTAGAAGGCGGCCTTGGATTCAGTCAGGGGGGCGAGCACCACGGCGCCGGGCATGCCCATGCCCGGGAAGGGCGCGCCCGGGGGGCCGCCCATGGTCGGGCCGCCTGCATGACTTGACGAACCCGGGCCCCTGGTGACGGAGCTGAGCACGAGCCTGCGGGCCACGCCCGATTGCGGCCCGACGGGCACATCGTACCCGAAGACCATCGAGCCGTTCTCCAGGGTGAGGAAGGTCGTGCCGGACGTATCGGCGGACCATTGCCCCTCGACCTGCACCATGCGGCGCCCGATCAGCCACGGCGGCACATCGACGCGCTTCCCCGCCGGGAGCTGGACCGGCAGCCGCACCACGATGATATTGCGGTCGACATAGCTCGGGCTCGGCTTGTCAATTCTCAGCGGCACAAGCGGCTCCTGGCTGATGGCGGCGAGGTAGATGTGCTCGCGAGTCGGGTCGAGCCCGGCGGCCTGACTGGGGCCGTAAGGGGTCCACCCGGAGTCGGAGAAGAGCGCTGCCAGCGCCATCTCGGCCATCTCTGGTTGCTCGGGTGGAGAGCCACCGGGGCCGGAGCCAAACTGGGAGTACGGGTCCACCGCCTTGATGCTGCTCGCCCCGTGAGGCGCGTAGGTGAACTCGCGCTGCTGCCCCGCGGCGAGGTCGGCCGGGGGTCCCCCGTGGGCGCGTGAGACGACGCGAACACCCTTGAGGTTGCACCCCATGTTGTTGGTGATATGGGCTTTCAGGGCATTGCCGTCATAGACCGCGTAGCCTGAGATTCCCTTTGCCAGATCTGTCGTGAACTCGGTGCAGAAGGTGCGCATGGTCCACATGTTCATCTGAACGGACGCCGTCTGCGCCCCCGAGATGTGCTCGATGGTCATCGGGGAGACCCTCGCATCGTAGCTTGTGGCAACGTCCCGTAGCCCGACGGCGCCCTCGCCCAGGCGGAGAGTGTAGCGCGTCTTGTGTGGGGAGAAGATGCCGACATAGCCGCGCCCCCTGGCAAGCGACTGATCAGGAAGCGTCTCGATGACGCCGATGCGGTTGACGACGATGGTGCTTCCGCGGATGAAGTGCCCCGTACCGTAGGCTGCGCCGGCGAAGAAGAGCACAATCAGCGGTGTCACGACCCAGGCCAGCTCACGGCGGTCGAGACGCTTGAGCACTGCGTATTGGACCGGCGACAGCACAATCAGGTATACCAGCAAAAAGCCGATGATAAGCCACACGGAGGGCAGGCGTCCTCTGGCGGTCTGCGCGGCGGCGCGCCCGAGGCCGTAGCTGGATCCGTACTCGCTGGCATCGGCCTCACGCCCCGTCGTCAGCGAGGCCCTCGCCCCGCTGGAGGCGAGCAGGCGCGAGAACACGCCGTCTAACCCGTCCCAGCTACGAACCGGCGCGGCAGCGGGGTCGAAGGCGAACATCACCACGCGCCCGGCGCCCAGCGGCATCTCACAGATGAGCGGCTCGCGCTCGGAGCCACAGAGCACTCGGGCCCCCTCGCGCAGCGCGCCCCCCGCGACCACTGTGGCCTGCCGCGTGATGGGCTTGTCACTCCAGGCTCTGAGGCCATCCAACTCGATCGCCGTGGCCGTGCCGGAGACACTCAGCGGCAGCACTGGTGCGAGCGGGCTTGTGCCCAGCGCCGGCGAGTGCGTGCCACCCGGCACGATCAGCATCCCCCCGAGTTTCACCCACTCCAGGAGCGCTTCAAGGGATGCATCCGAGGCGGTGTCGACCGCGGCGTCGCCGAGCATCACTGCATCGACGCTGTCCCAGGCCAGCCAGGTATCAGGGAGTCGCTCCCAGGGGATGTGGGCTACCTCGAGGGTGGGCACATCCCCGACCCCCGCGGCCTGTGCCACTCCCGGGGCGAGCGTGCCGTCGAGATGGCTCAGGTACGAGGGGCCCCCGCCTACAATCACCAACAGGCTGTCCTGGCCATCAACTGACTGGTTGATCTCCTTCTTGATCGGCTTCCAGCCGGCGGGCGCGGGCAGGAGCACATACGGGGCACTGCCCGTGTCCGCGTAGACGCAGAGTCCGTAGGCTTTGGCCGACGCGGTGGGCAGGTCGAAGCCGAGGGTGTGGCTGAGCAGCAGCCGGTCGTCGTGCGATGAACGCAGCGGGATGGCAAGCTTGCCCTCGCGCGCGGCGGCGGCATTGGTTGCTTCAAGCCACAGCGGGACCCAGCAGTCGCCGCGGGCGTCGCCGACAAAGCCGACGGAGGCAGACCATGCGGGCTCCTGGGCGTGCGCGCAGACACACAGCAGTCCTGCGGCGATGGAGAGGAGAACGACACGAGCCGTGCGCAATGCGGTGCCCTCATTCCTGTCACGAGATGCATTGATGACAGCCGTGTGCCTGCGGGCAAGTCCATTGTACTACATCAACGCCCTGTACGCTATTGCTGTTCCAGATGTGGCTTCGTGCGTGTAGTGTGTTGGGGGTCGGTGAGTTTGTCTACGGGCCCGGCCCAACATCCGGGGTCAGGTCTTGAAAATT
>DPJP01000306.1 GCA_003542955.1 Armatimonadota bacterium | reverse complement strand
ATTCTGGGACAACCCAACGGGCTCAGGGCGTCGTGGGATTCGGAATTGTCCCAACCCGCGTGTTGGGGCTGCCCGGCGAGCACCGAATACGGCATTTTTCAGGCTGAAATGACGTTATCGTCACAATACCCGCGCCGATCAGACCGGGCAGACCCGTGACGCAATGACTCGGCAACCGGCTCAACGGTCTGCCGCGTGCCGGGCTCGGCGGCTGCATGCGCCTATCACACGTCGCCGAGCTTCACCGGCTTGCAGAGCATCTTCTCGTCATCGGCTACGCGCCCGCACTTGGTGCAGATGTACTGAGGCTTGCCTGAGCCCCGGGCTATTGCCTTCCAGTCTTCCTTCTTCGCCAACTTGCACATCTGTTTCGCCATCGGCACAGCGCCCCCTCGTGTCGGCGTTTGCTGCTGTGACGCGAGCCATGGATGGATGTTCAGCCGCTGACTGCAGCGCCGGCCCGGCGTGAGCGGAGGAAAGCAGCTGCCACGCTGCGAACAGGCTCCCGTTCGGCGGCCGACGCAGCCGCCATACCCCGGAGGAGGCGATAGCATGAAGCCCCGCGTGTTGATTATAGGCGACTCGATCTCGGTTGGATACACCGAGCCCGTCAAGCGCCTGCTGGCTGATATGGCCGATGTCGAGCGCATACCCGTCAACGGTGGCCCCACGACGCGCGGCGTCGAGCACATCAGCGAGTGGCTCGGGGAGACGCAGTGGGATGTCATCCACTTCAACTTCGGCCTGCATGATCTCAAGCGCATGGACGACGGCAGGCACCAGGTGCTCATCGAGCAGTATGCCCTGAACCTGCAGCGGCTCGTGCGCCGGATGCAGCAGACGGGCGCCCGGCTCATCTGGGCATCCACCACGCCGGTGCCGGAGGGCTCCTCGCCGCCGCGCATGCCCGAGGACGCAATCGCCTACAACGAGGCCGCCGCCGCGGTGATGGTCGAGGCCGGCGTGCTGATCAATGACCTCTACTCGCTCTGCCTGCCTCGTCTGGAGGAACTGCAGTTGCCCGCCAATGTGCATTTCTCCGAGCACGGCTCCGCGGTGCTTGGCGAGTGGGTGGCGGAAGCGATCGGGAAGCAACTGCAGGGGTGAGAGAAGTGGGGTGTGGGGCGTGGGATGTGGGGTGTGGGAACGGCAATGACGTCAGGGGCCTGAGAGCTCGAAGTCGCTGAATGCGCTTGGCTATGTGCTGAGAGATGAGCAACCGACGTCACGACAGGAGCGAACGCCGATGGAAGTGCGGAACTACCGCGACTTGGCAGTCTGGCAGAAGACGATGGACCTGGCGGAAGAGTGCTACAGGTTGACAAGGGACTTCCCAAGGGAGGAGGTATTCGACCTGACCAGTCAGATCAGGCGCTCGGCAGGGGCTATACCTGCCAACATCGCGGAGGGCCACGGCCGGCAACACACGCGGGAATTCCTGAACTTCCTGAGTATCGCCAGGGGATCCCTGATGGAGTTGGAGACCCACCTATTGCTGAGCCAGCGAGTGGGGCTACTCCCTCAGGGGTGCCTGGACGTTCTTCTCACGGTGACCGACGACGTCAGCAGGATGCTGACGGGTCTGCGCAAGAGCCTCGAGAAGCGCCTGTAGCGCGGTCGGGCTGAGACCCAGCACAGCCTTCGGATACAGGGCGTGAAACCGTTCTGCAACATCGGGGCCAGGTACCACCCTTGCTGCTCGATCCCCACTCCGAGAAGGCACACCAAATCCGGCCGTGTGCCTTTCCCACACCCCACGTCCCACGCCCCTCACCCCTGCCGTTCAAGGTGTTGTGCCGCCGGGTGCCAGTCCGGCGGCGCGATCGAGACGGTCAGCAGGTAGACGGCCGCGGCCTGCGCGCTCTTGAGCGCCCGCGCGGCATCCCGCGCCGTCGCCCCCGTCGTCAGCACATCATCCACCAGGATCAGCCGCTTGCCGGCCACCTGCTCGGGCTCGGCTACGGTGAATGCGCCGCGGACGTTCTCGGCCCGCTGCGTCGGCGTCAGGCCGATCTGCGGAGCCGTCTGCCTGCGCCGACACAGCCACCTCTGCCCCACCGGCTTCTGCATCAGCGTCCCCAGGCGCACCGCCAGCAGCCCGGCCTGGTCGAAGCCCCGCCAGCGCCTGCGGGTGGGGTGCAGCGGCAGCGGCACGATGGCATCCGCCTGCGAGTACGGCACCGGCCATTCGCTCCCTGCCTCGAGGTCGACGCGTCTCGCCATGAGCCCCGCGAGGTAGTCGGCCAGGCCCATGCGGCCCTTGAACTTGTAGGCGACAACGGCCGTCCGCAGAGGACCGGTATGCAACCCGTAGGCGCGCGCGGCGTCGAAGTGTGGAGGGTCTGAGCGACAGAGGTCACACACCTGCGGGGGGCGCGCCGCCGCGGGGTCGAAGGGAATGCCGCACTGCGCGCAGGAGGGCGGCTGCACCAAAGGTGTCTGGGCCAGGCAGTCATCACACAGCCCGATGTCGCCCACCGCGCCGCAGACCTCGCACGCAGGCGGGAAGAGCAGGTCCATCACGGCACGGAGTACGCCGGTGAGCGGGTTCATGTGCCGTGACGATTCACAACCATGAAGGCATACACCTGCTTGCGGGCGTTGTCTATTGATACAAAGGGGCCGGGGTCGTATCATTGGGCCCTGGGGAATCTCCGCATCAACCGAAGGAGTTGGGTCATGCATTCGAGGTTGGGTCGTGCCTGGTCGGTGCTCGCCGTGCTGGTGGCCGCCGTCTGCGCCTGTGCACGCGCATCGGCAGCGAGTGTCGAAGTGCTGCCGAACGGGCTGACGCTGGCCGTCGAGGAGAACCACAGCGCGCCGGTGGCGTCCGTGCGCTTCTATGTGAAGGTGGGCAGCGTCTATGAGGGCGCCTACCTCGGCGCGGGCATCTGCCACTTCATCGAGCACTGCGTCAGCGAGGGCACGCCGGGTCTGACCAAAGATCAGATCGACGACAAGAAGGAGAGCCTGGGGAACAACTCCAACGCGTACACCAGCTCCGATGAGACCTGCTACTTCATCAACACGGCCGCTGAGTATGTACTCGAGGCCGCCGAGTTGATTGCCGACTACGTCTTCCACCCGAGCTTTCCGGTGGATGCGGTCAAGACCCAGCGCGGCATCATCCTGCGCGAGATCGCAATGGGCGATGACGACCCCGGCCGGCGCATCTGGGACCTGCTGTCACAGACGATCTTCACCACTCACCCGGCGCGCTACCGCGTCATCGGCTACGAGAAGCAGTTCGAGATGCTCCAGCGGGCCGACCTGGTCGCCTTCCACGCGCAGCACTATGTGCCGGAGAACACGGTGGTGGTCGTCGTCGGCGACTTCGACGCGCAGAAGGTCAGAGCCCACCTGCGCGAACTGCTGTCTAAAGAGCCGCGGGCCGCCGCGCGTATGCCGGTGCTGCCGGCCGAGCCCGTCCAGATCGCCGAGCGCAGGCGCGTCGAGGTCGACGAGAGCCTCAACCGTGCCTACCTGTTCATCGGCTGGCCCACCGTCAGCCTCTTCAGCGACGACCTCTACGCGCTCGACGTGGCCGCCTACATCCTCGGCAACGGCCCCAGCAGCAGGCTTGTCATGAAGCTGCGAGACGAGCTGGGCCTGGTCGACGGCATCACGGCGATGTCGTACACCCCCGCCTACGATGCGGGCATCTTCGGTATCCGCGCAGTCCTGGATGCGACCAAGCTCGCGCCCACGGAGGCCGCGGTGACCGAGCAGATCGCGCGGCTGTGCGCCGAGACCGTGCCGGAGGATGAACTCAGGAAGGTCATCACCCAGAAGGCGGCAGAGACCATCTACGCTCAGGAGACGATCGAGGGCCGCGCGCAGATACTCGGCAGCGACATAGTCAACACCGGCAACCAGGACTTCAGCCGCATCTACGTGGACGGCATCCGCGGGGTGACGGCCGAGGACGTCAAGCGTGTCGCGCTCAAGTACCTGCGCCCGGCCACAAAGAGCACCGCCGTGCTGGGCCCCCCGGCCGTCGCAGACGACGGCGCGGTCGACGGGACCGCGTCGGAGGGCGCAGGGAAAACCGTCAGCAAGCGGCTCGACAACGGCCTCCTGGTGCTGGTGCAGGAGGCCCATCACAGCCCCACGGTGTCGATGCTGGCGGGCTTCAAGGGCGGCGTGCGGTACGAGACCGAGCAGACCAACGGGCTGTCGAATCTCACCGCGCAGATGCTCGTGCGCGGGACGCAAAGCAGAACCTACGCGCAGATCGCCGAGGCCATCGACACAATGGCCGCCTCGCTCAGTCCGTTCTCGGGCCGCAACACCTTCGGCCTGCAGGCCCAGTGCACCGCGGACACCGTGAGCGAGGTACTCGACATCTTCGCCGACTGCATCATCCGCCCGAGCTTCCCGCCGGATGAACTCATCCGGCAGCAGCAGTTGGTGCTCTCCGCAATCGACGCGCGCGAGGACGATGTCGACGTCGTGGCGATGGACCTGTTGACCGCGAACCTCTATCGTCAGCACCCATACCGGATGCAGTACCTGGGCACCGGCGAGACCATCAGCGCCCTCGGCAGGGATGACGTCGCAGCGTTCCACGGCCGCTACTGCAGACCCAACGGCATGGTCCTGGCCGTCCTTGGAGATGTGGACGCGGAGCAGATGATGGCAGCCGTCGAAGCGGCGTTTGCCGACTTCGAGATCGGCGAGATACTCCCGCCACCAATCGCGCAGGAGCCCGCAGACACCCAGAAGATCGAGAAGACCCTTACACGCGCCCAGCAGCAGGCTATAGTGGTCTACGGCTTCCCGGGACCGACGATCACCGCGGAGAACCGCTATGCGCGCGACGTCATGACGGCCGTACTGGCCGGGATGCCGATACCGGGCGGCAGGCTGCATGACGCGCTGCGCGGAGCGGAGCTGGTCTATGCGACCTGGGCATACGCGGCTCCGGGCATCGAGACGGGGCACTATGTTATCTACGCGGGCACACATCCGGAGAAGGTAGCCGAGGTACGCACAACCATCGAGCAGACGGTCGCGCAGCTGGTTGCCGAGGGGGTCTCCGAGGAGGAACTCAAGCGCGGGAAGAGCATGGCCGTATCGGCCCAGCAGTTGTCAGTTCAAGCCAACCTGGACCGCGCGCAGACAATGGTCCTCGACGAGTTGTACAAATTGGGATTTGACAATTATCTCAACTACTCACACAATATCGAGGCCGTGACGGCCGAACAGGTTCGCCAAGTCGCGACCGAGATGCTTGACCTCAATCGTGCTACCGTGGTGGTCACGACACCCGAGTAGCCATATCTATCAGTAACGGGCCGGGTATGCCGCATAAGCCCGGCCGTTTGCACAGGTGCCGACAAGGGAAGCCGCGCAGTCTCTCGCGCGGGGTGTGCACCAGGAGGGCGACGTTCCGGTGATAGCTGTGAATGGTGAGAAGGACTACGTGAGATCCGTCATACCCGGGCAGATCGCGGCGCTGATCGGCCGCATCCGGCAGTCGGAGGTCGACAAGCTCATTGGGGCGANNCCGACACGATCTTCGTTGCGGGCGCGGGGCGGAGCATGCTGATGATGCAGGCTTTCGCCATGCGACTCGTGCATCTGGGGATGAACGCCTTTGTGGTGGGCGAGACGAGCACGCCCGCGATCAAGAACTCCGACCTGTTGATAGCGGCATCGGGCTCCGGTGTCACGCGCACCACGCTGGCCATCCTCGAGGCCGCCAAGGCCCGTGGGGCCCTGACTGCCACGATCACGGCCAACCCGACGGGGCCAATCCCGCAGGTGAGCGACATCGTTGTCGAGATACCCTGGCCGCTGACGAAGATATCCGACGCAGACCAGTCGCCCCAGCCGCCCGGCTCGCTCTTCGAGCAGGCCGTGCTGGTACTGGGTGATGACATGGTGATGCGGCTGATGCGCGAGACCGGCACGACATCGGAGCAGATGCGCGCGCGGCACACCAAGCTCGAGTAGGGCCCCGAACCGACCTTCGAGCTTCAGCCACACATGCGCCGAGGCAGGCGCTGGGAGGTGATAGCCGGTGTTTGGGCAGATATGGCGCGACATCCTGGCAGCCCGGGAGCGAGACCCGGCAGCGCGCAGCATTATCGAAATCATCCTGTGCTACAGCGGCCTGCATGCGATCATCCTCCACCGGATCAACCACCGGCTCTGGGTGGCGGGCTTCCGGCTGTGGGCGCGCTTCAACTCACAGGTGGCCAAGTTCCTCACAGGCATCGAGATACACCCGGGAGCGAAGATCGGCTCGGGGGTTTTCATCGACCACGGTTCGGGTACAGTAATCGGCGAGACGGCGGAGGTCGCCGACGGCTGCTCGCTGTTCCAGGGCGTGACACTCGGCGGCACCGGCAAGGAAACCGGCAAGCGCCACCCGACGCTGTGCCAGGACGTGACTGTCGGCGCTCATGCGCAGGTGCTTGGCTCCTTCACGATCGGGCGCGGCTCGGTCATCGGCGCAGGCGCTATCGTCGTCGACCCGGTGCCGGAGTACTGCACCGTTGTCGGCCCAAAGGCCTCGATCGTGCGCAAGCGGGGCAAGCGCGTCTACGACTTCCGCCACGACCGCATCGCCAGGGACATGGACCCCTTTGGCAACATCGAGGCACGCTTGAACAGGCTCGAGCAGCAGTTGGGCCTGGGCGAATACGTCCCGCAGGTCACCTGCAGCGTCGAGGACGAGAACGAGAAGTCTGATCCCGCCGATTCCGCGGATGGCGCCTACCTTCCGCCCCCGGCGGGTTGTGAGCAATCCCGAACACAGGTACTGATAGAACAATGGATGCAGCAAAGAAGAAAGCCGTAGTCAAGTGGATTGGGATCGGGCTCGTCGTGGTCGTGGGCCTGGTCATCGCCGGTCTTGCGACGTTTGTATTGACCGCGCGCTCATTCTCTCTCAGTGACAAGATCGCTCAGGGTGTCTCGATCGAGGGCATCGATGTCGGCGGGCAGACGCGAGAGCAGGCCGGCCAGACGGTAGAGACGCAGTGGCTGCCCGGATTGCCGGACACGGTGTCACTGCGCCTGGTCGAGGCGGATGACTTGCCCGCGCCGCAGGCGCCGACCGGCAAGCTCGCCCCGGCCGCCGACCCCGAAGCACCGGCCGACTCCGACACCGCGGAAGCCGGGCAGCAGGTGGATGACGCCGAAGCGGAGCCGGCAGAGACGGCGAAGCCGCAGATCGAGCCGGAGACGGTCAAACTGACGCCCGAGCAACTCGGTGTGCGCGTTCAGATCGAGCAGGCAACCGAGGCGGCCTATCGCATCGGTCGCGAGGGCAACCTCTGGCAGCAGGCCATCGGCCAGCTCCGGACCAGGCAGAAGGGCGTAGACATCCAGGTCACAGCCGAGGTCGACGAGGAGGCGCTGCGCGCCACACTCGAGGATGTCGTCGACGATGTCAGACGCGAGCCGAAGGATGCCAGGGTCACTCTGAGTGGGGACAGGGTCAAGATCGATCCGGGCCACTCGGGCCGCGTGCTCGATGTCGATGCCACTGTTGGGCACCTCACGGTGGCATTGACCGATCCGATGCTCAACGACTCCGAGTTGGTGATCAAGGAGAAGCAGCCCGAGATCACCCAGGAGATGGTCGCCGGCTTCCAGACGGTGCTCGCGCGCTACTCGACGCCCTTCAACCCGGGCCGCGAGCAGCGCACACACAACCTGCGGCTGGCCATGGGTATGGTCAACCAGAAGGTCGTCCGCCCGGGCGAGCGGTTCTCCGCCAATGCCGTCATCGGGGAGCGGCTCGAGGAGAAGGGCTACAAGTCGGCTCCCATCTTCCTCGAGGGCGAGGTTGTCCCCTCGACCGGAGGCGGCGTGTGTCAGGTCGCCAGTACGCTCTATAATGCGGCGCTGCTCGCCAATCTGCAGGTCAACGAGCGGCACCACCACTCCCGGCCGGTCGACTACTGCCCCTCGGGTCGAGATGCCACGCTCTACTACGGGCAGTATGACCTCAAGTTCACAAACACGCTCAAGCACCCGATCCTCATCTTCGGGTGGATCGAGGGCTCCCGACTCCATGCGGCCATTATCGGCCACAACGACGACAAGTACGAGGTCGAGCTGATCCGCAGCGACATCTCGACCATCGGCTACCAGACGAAGGAAGTCGCCGATCCCGAGCTCGAGGAGGGCAAGCGCGAGGTCGAGAAGCCCGGCCGCAGCGGCGCCAAGGCAACGCTGACCCGAGTCGTCAAGAAGGACGGCAAGGAGATCGCCCGCAAGGTCCTCCACCATGATACCTATGCCCCACAGACCGAGGTCGTCCGCGTCGGCACCAAAAAGCCCGAGCCGAAGCCGGAGGATGAGGATAAGCCCGCCGTCGGTCCCAACGGCAAGCCGCTGCCACCCGGTGACAAGCCCGCTGACGGCAAGCCGGGCGGAGGCAGCAGCAAGCCGCCGGCCGACAAGCCCAAGCCCCCCGCCGACAAGCCGAAACCACCGGGCGGGGGCGGCATCGAGGCCGACGACTGACCGACACCGGCGGGACGAAGGTGAGTAGGCATGAAAGCCGCCTTCATGACGGCCGTGGACGCAATGGAGGTCAGGGAGACTCTGACGCCGAGCCCGGGCCCGGGGCAGGTACTGCTGCGTGTGCGGGCCGTCGCCGTCTGTGCGTCGGATGTGCACATCTTCCATGACGGTCACAGCAGCGGCACGTATCCATCCGGCCCGCTGATCCTCGGGCCNNGCACGAGTTCTCCGGCGAGGTCGCTCAGCTGGGCGAGGGCGTCACACAGGTGCAGGTCGGCGATAGAGTCGCATGCGAGCCGAGCTGGCATTGCGGCGCATGTGACATGTGCCTCCGAGGCCTCGAGAACCTCTGCCGCAACGTCATCTTCCCCAGCTTCCCCGACAATCCGGGCGCGATGGCCGAGTACATCGCCGTGCCCGCCTTCTCACTGTGCAGGCTCCCGGATTCGGTGAGCTTCACCGCCGGGGCGCTTGCCGAGCCGCTCGGGGTGGGCCTCCACGCCGTGCGGCTTTCCGGGCTCGAACCGGGGCAGGATGTCGCAATCCTCGGAGCAGGCGCGATCGGTGTGAGCATCCTGGATGTGTGTCTCCACTTCGGCGCCGCGAGGACCTACGTCGCCGAGCCCATGATCGACCGCCAGGCCTATCCACGCAGGCTGGGAGCCACGGTGAAGTCATCGGCGGCGGAGTTGGAGGCGATCTTCGAGGCGGACGCGAGCCATCCCCCTATCGTGTTCGAGGCGTCAGGCGGCGCGACCGCCTTCTCCGAGTGCCTGCCGCTGGTGCGCCCCGCCGGCTGCGCAGCCATCGTCGGCATCCCCGAGCCCGACGAGCAGTGCTACTCGGCCCGTGTGCCCAGGCGCAAGGAGCTGACGGTGCAATTCTGTCGGCGCTCGCGCAACACGCTCGAGGAGTGTGTGCGGCTGCTGGCTGAAGGCGAGCTTCACGCCGAGCAGTACCCCGTCAGGGAGTTCTCACTCGACGAGGCTCCGCAGGCGATGCAGGCGGCGATGAACTACGATGGAGACATGATCCGCGCCATCGTGCGGCCGTGAGGCGTGCCTCACCCCCGGCCCCT
>DPJP01000455.1 GCA_003542955.1 Armatimonadota bacterium | reverse complement strand
CCCGCAATGGTCGATACTCCGCTTGGTGTACCAGACCCCTGAGAGCAAAGATGAATCTTCAAGACGTGACCCCAGCATCTCCCCAGCTGGAACCCTGAGACTTCGGTACAGCGCCGTGGCGCCAGCGCGCCGGACAGGTCTTTCGACTGGATGCGGAGAACCTCCGGGCGCACGTGGATTCCCACGAGGGGGCGAACGTCATCACCGTATCCGCTCGACAGACGGTTGCCGCACTCGTCCGCGCTCGGGCTCGCGCCGCCGGCTCAGTGTGCCTGCTGTTGTTTGCCGCCGCCCTGGCGCGGCCCGATGATCTCCCCCCACAGCACGGGAGCCTCGAGGTCCTCCACACCGTGCCGCTGCACCAGAAGGCCGTGGCGCTCACCGTTGACCTGGGCACAACTGCCACCCCCGCGGCGGTCAACGGCATCCTCCAGACGCTGGACGGGCACGAGATCAAGGCGACCTGGTTCGTCACCGGGTGGTTCGTGCGGACGCATCCGGACCTGACGAAGAAGCTCGCAGCGGATGGTCACCATCTGGCCAATCATACTGATAAGCACCCGAACTGCTCGGCGGTCAGCTCCGCCCGCATCGAGCAGGAGCTGACCACAGTCGAGCAGTTGCTCGCCGCGCATAACCTGGGTATGCATGAGCCCAGGCACTTCCGCCCCCCGTTCGGCACGTACAACCGGAGGGTCGTGGATACCGCCGCGGGGCTCGGCTATCGCACCGTCATCTGGAGTGCGACGAGTGCCGACTATGAGCCCCGCGCGAACCCGGAGCGCTGCCGGCAGACCATCCTCAGGCGCGTCAAGCCCGGCGGCATAGTCCTGGTGCACGCGACTGCCACGACCAACCGGATGATGGAGGGGCTGGTGGCATCGCTCGAGAAGCAGGGGTACGAGATCGTGCCGCTGGCCGACCTGTTGCACCTGGCACACGTGGAGATGGCGGAGCAAGCCCGGTGAACAGGCCGGTCCATAAGCGCGTCAGGGCATACCGGCACACGCGCCGTCTCAGGCCCGATTCGCGCGCGCATGTGCCCAACCAGGGCAGGGATGCGGGCACCGAGGGCATTCGCACCGGCCGGAGGAAATGGCCGCGACGGAGATATCGCCGGGCGCCGGCTGATACCCCGCTCAGAGACCACAGACCGACAAAGGATGATGGATGTGCATACACGACGAATGCTGCCCGTGCTGCTGATGCTGCTGTGCGCGACAGCCGTCTGCCGAGCCCAGGCCCCCGCCGAGTTCACTCCGCCGGGGCCCAACGTGGCCTTGCACAAGCCGTACACGCTGGAGCCCGGCCCTAACTACGGCGACTGCAGCATCGATCGGGACCGGACGCTGTTGACCGACGGCGTGTACACGCAGGGGCACTTCTGGGTGCAGAAGACCACGGTCGGCTGGGTGCATCGGCACCCCGTGGCCATCACGATTGACCTCGGCCGCGTCGAGGCGATCTCCGGGGTGTCTTACAGCACCGCCGCGGGCTCCGCGGACGTGGCCTGGCCGTCCGGCATACTGCTCATGGTCAGTGATGACAACGACCGGTGGACCGTGCTCGGAGACCTGATCGAACTGGCCAACAAGCAGGGAGCGCCGCCGGAGCGGCCGTACCGTACCCACCGCTTTGTCACCGGCGAGCTGCAGGCGTACGGCCGCTACCTGGCACTGGTCGTGGATCAGCCCCCATACATGGTCGTGGATGAGGTTGAGGTGTATGGCGGAAAGCCCGAGTGGCTGACCCTGCCCATGACGGGCAAGCAGGTGAGCATGAAACCGCTCGAATACTGCCGCGATATGACGATGCAGGACAGCATCACCGCACGACTGCGGACAGACCTCGATGAGATTGTGGGCCGCATTGAGGGCGCCGGGTTGAGCGATGCGGCCGGTACGCAGTTACGCGCTCGTGCCGAGGCGCTGCGGGCCGAGATACAGCCCATCGCCTCGGTCCCCGAGGATTTCACCACGGTTCTGCCGCTCAACGACCTCCATACGCGCATCTACGCCCTGCACGCGCCCGTGCTCCGCGCACAGGGCCACCCGCCGCTGGTCGTCTGGAAGAGCCACCGGTATGACCCGCTGCAGCCGCTGGATGCCCCCGCGCAGCCTCCCACCGCGCCCCCGGCTCTGCGTGAGCGGATGATGCGCAATGAGCGCCGCGCCGAGACGCTCAACCTGACCAACTCAACGGATGGGCCGCTGGCCGCTGAGCTGCGCGTGACGGGGCTGGGCGCCCGCTCGAGGCTCGTGGCTCTGCGCGAAGTGCTGCCCACCGACACGCTCCAGCGAACGCCGATTACCGCGGCCATCCTGCCGCCCGAGACGCAGGCGGATCGCCTGCGACTGACCATCCCCGCCGGTATGACGCGTCAGGTGTGGGTGGACCTTGATTCACGCGATATTCCGGCCGGCACGTACCGGGCGGCACTGGCAGTTGACGGCCCCGGCGCCGACGCGGTGACGGTCTCGCTCACCGTGCGCGTGTCGGAGCTGGCTATGCCCGACGAGTTCGATATCGCCATCGGGGGATGGGATGAGACCAACAACAAGGGCGGCTATGAGGTCACAGCCGAGAACATGATGCCGCTGATTGCGAACTTGCGCGAGCATGGGGTCAACATGCCCTGGAGCAACCCGCAGGTCATGCCCACTCCCGGAGAGTATGATGCCGAGGGGAACATGACCGCCCCGCCGGATTTCACATCCTGGGATGAGTGGGTCGCCCGCTGGGAGGGAGCGCGCTGCTGGGGTCTGTTCCCCAACGTCGGCGACAACTTCGCCGGCGAGCCGGTGGGGACACCCCGCTTCGACAAGATGGTCGGGGCGTGGGTCACCGCGTGGGTCGAGCATGCGGCGGGCCAGGGGATCGAGCCGGGCCAGATCATGGTGCTGCTGGTGGACGAGGCGCGTACCGACGCGCACGATCAACGGGTCATCGCGTGGGCGAAGGCGCTGCACGCGGCCCAGCCCGAGGTGGTGATCTGGAACGACCCCATCCACAAAGAGCCAGAGACCGTTGCGCCGGAGTTCTACGAACAAAGCGACGTGCTCTGTCCCAACACGATCCGATTCCTCGAGCTTGGCCAGACCTACCAGGACTTCTTTGTGGCCCGGCAGCAGGAGGGGTCTGAGTTGTGGTTCTACTGCTGCTCCGGCCCCACCAAGCTGCTCGACCCCGCGTCATACTATCGTGCGCAGTTCTGGCTGAACCTCAAGTATGGCGGCGGCGGCTCGCTGTACTGGGCCTTCGGCGATGAGGCCGGGGGCTCGTGGAATGCCTACCTGCAGACCCGCACCCAGTACTCGCCGCTGTTCTTGAGCCCCACGACCGTCACGGATGGCAAACACATGGAGGCAATCCGGGAGGGCGCCCAGGACTACGAGTACTTCCGACTGCTGCGCGAGCGGGTAACTGAGCTGGAGGCCGCCGGCGTCAAGAGCGAACTGCTCGCCGAGGCGAACGCGCTGCTGGTGAGTGGCCCGGAACGCGTCGTCGGGATCATGGGCAGAGAGAAGATGATGTGGGCCGTCGACAAGGACCGCCAGATCATGGACGTGATGCGGCTCCGCGCGCTCGATATGCTCGAGAAGCTCAGCGAGCTGTAGCCGGGTCGCTCGAAGTGACCGTTGCCAATCAGTCAGGAGAGACTCCACATGTTCACCATGCTGATCGCGCTTGGAGTATGCGCCGTGCTGGCTCTCGCGCTCACCGACGAAGACCTCCGGTCGTGGCCGCCGCGTGGCTATCTGCTCAAGCGGCTGGTGGCAGGCATCCCGGCAATTATCGAGAGCTTCCATCCCGACACGGGCCGCTTCGGCACCGAGCCGTGGATCTGCAACGATCAGAATGTGCTCCTCCCGCTGGCCGCCGCCTGGGCCATCGAGGATGAGCAGAACCCGTATTTCCATGATGAGCAGGTTCTCAACGCCATCGCCAAAGGCGGCGAGGCGCTCGTCGAGGACCAGGATCAGGATGGGGCGTGGATATTCCGCAAGAAGGACAACTCGACATGGGGCCAGGTGATGCAGCCGTGGACCTACAGCCGCTGGATTCGGGTCTTCTACCTGGCCGGTGACGCGCTCCCGGCGGCCTCGCGGGCAATCTGGGAGGAGGGGTTCATCCGCGGATATACCACGCTACGCAAGCAGTCGGATCACCTGCATGTGCACAATATGGCGGGGCATAACCAGATGGGCCTCTACATCGCCGGCATCTGCTTTGACAATGATGACTGGAAGCAGGGGGCCACGCGTGCGCTGCGGCGGCTCGCCGACGCCCAGGAGATGGGGGGCTACTGGTCGGAGCACTTCGGACCGGTGGTCATGTACAACCGCGTCTATGTCGACCTGCTGGGCATCTACTACTCGTTCTCACATGATGAGGTCGTACTCGATGCGCTGGAGCGCGCCGTCGATTTCCATAGCGACATATTGCTGCCGGATGGCTCCTCGACGCCCTCGGTCGATGAGCGCAACGCCTACAGCGGGCAGATCGACATCGGCAATGTGGGCTTCTCATGGACGCCGAGGGGGCGCGGCTACCTGCTCAGGCAGCTCAGGCGTCGCATCGAGGCGGGGCAACCCGAGCCGGAGGCCGACTACGCCGCCCACATGCTGCTGCACAGCGGAGAAGGCACGGAGGCGCCGATCGAGCAGGCGCCCGATCGCGGGACCATCTGCCTGCAGACGACCAGCGCGATCATCAAGCGCGTCAAGCCCTGGCAGTGGGCCTTCACCGGCTATGCATGCGCGCCGTCTACCAGCAGATGGGTGCAGGATCGCCAGAACCTGATCGACATCTACCACGATGACCTCGGCCTGGTCGCCGGCGGTGGAAACACGAAGCTGCAGCCGTTCTGGTCGACCTTCACCGTCGGCGACACGAGCCTGCTGCGGCATGAGGCGGGGGATACCGACCCCGACTTCCAGCCCGATATCGCGCTGCAGTGGTGGCCGGATGTCGCGGTGCTCAAGGACTACGAGACCAGCACCAAGATGCGGCTGCAGTACGGCGGCACCGGGGCGCAGAGCGGTCATGGGAACCTCACGGCCATCGCCGAGGCTAACGATGACGGGACGCTGAGCCTGATCTACCAGGCGCCGGCCGGCGAGCAGGTCGAGGCGCATCTGCCGCTGCTGCACCGTGGCGACACGATAGAGACCGGCAGCGGGGCGACGGTCACGCTCGGCGAGGAAAGCATCCGCATCGAGGACCTCGGCGGGTGGTTGACCTACGCCGGACTGCGGATCGACGTGCCCTCGAGCGCGTACCTCATCTGGCCGACACTGCCGCACGACCCGTACAGGAAGGACGGCAGCGCTGAGCTGTCCAGCGCCAGGCCGGTGCTCTGCATGCCCTTTGATGATGTCGACGAGTACCGCCTGAGGCTGTCGAGGGTGTGAGGCTCAGTCCTCGGCTGCCTGCCGCGCCCCGATGGCCGTTCGCTCGCCCGCGGGCTTGATCTGCACCGAGATCGCCCGGCGGCGCTGCTCGCGTCGCCGCAGCAGCAGGTAGAGCGCTCCGAGGCCGCCCATGAGCATGAACAGGATGGGTGGCTCGGCGGCAGGGATGTTGGGCACGAACTCGGTCCCTGCGTCGGTGGACGCAGTCGGGCCTGCGGACACGGGCGATGCGTCAAGGTGGGCGGGCGCCTGTGCGGCGCCGGCAGAGGCCGATAGCGATACGAAAAGCAGTGGCACGACAACGTACATGAGGCTGCGTGCGGCAGTCATGGCGGCTTCACCTGGGTTCAATGATAGTGTGTGTTGCGGTGTCGGGTCGACACTCGCGGGCTGTGATTGCTGGTACAACTGAGCCGCTTCACCCCCATTATACACGATTCGCCGGAGAAGCCAAGGGCGGCATGGGCGGGGACTGGCACCCATTGCCGCCAGACGCCGGGGACTGCCCCCTCCCGCGCCGTTTGTTGCGCCGGAGGGTGTCCCCTTGCCTCGCGGGAGGGCGCTATCCCCGGTTCCGTCTGGTGCCCGTCTCGAGTTCCGTTCGCCCCTCGGCCACCCCGAATCGGGGACAGCGACCCATCCGGGTGCAATAGGCCGGGCATCAGTCGAGAGAGAAGGGCCGGATGGGTGGCAGTCCCCGCGGGGCAGTCCCCGGTGCGCCCCCTGAGATGCTGCGCGGTCTGTTCTGATACCGCCCTCCGGTCGCTTCGTCATTTCACTGAGGAACTCGTTGAGGGCTACGAGCCCCTGAGCGCGCTGCCTTTCCTCAAATCCTCATTTCCTCAGAGTTTCACACTTCCACCATTGCACGGCGCCTGACAGCGTTTCGCCAATGGGAACATCACTGCGGGGGCGGCCTGTTGGCCGGCTATTGATGGCTGTTTTGTGAATAAGTATGGTGTCCCCATAACGCCCCATAACGCAATAAGTATGGTGTCCCCATAATGCCCGGCAGGCCCTGAGCGCGTTGCCTCTCCTCAGACCCTCATCTCCTCAGAGTTCCACATGTCCACCATTGCACCGCGCCTGACAGCGTCTCGCCAATGGGAATATCATTGCGGGGGCGGCCTGTTGGCCGGCTATTGATGGCTGTTTTGTGAATAGGCGTGGTGTCCGCAGCGTGCTGTGGCCGGAATGCCGGGTGCCAATCGCCTACTGACACGTGGGGGAGCGCAGACTCGGTTTGACAGCCGGGCAATCAGTGGTATACTCAGGGCAATGCGACAGCAGGCAGGTGGACGACCCGTAAGGGTCGGCGTGAATGAGGCCCCCGCAAGGGGGTCTGTTCATTTGCAGGATAGCCACACCTTGCCATACCCCTCCACGCGCCCCGTTTGGATGTGCTGGTTGAGCTTTGTGTGGGATGACTGTGGTGTCCCGAGTACACGGGGTTTGGCAACGGCAGAGCCAGCGGTATAATGATCATACAGCAGGTATGTGTGGGACACATCACAGGTCGTCCGGCAAGGACGGCAGCCCCAAGTGGGTGGGATCCTGTGCCCCAGGACCTGCTTGTTTCATTTGTAGGTCTCACCTATCCACCGATACCGCTCCTCCTCCAGCAGCACCCTCACGTCTCGCGGCCGTCGCTGCTCCCCCTATCCGCATCCGCCGCCGTACGGGACTTGATGTCGTAGGTGATGGCCGAGCCCGGTTGCCATAGCAGAGGCCACAGCGCTTCGCCGCCGAACGTTGTGCCTTGCGGAGTGCTTGGCGGGTACTACTGGAGCTTCGGCTTCTCCGCCATAGTCCAGGCCGTCACCCACAACCGCTGCGTCAACCTGCCGGCGCGCAACAGGTTCGTCTGAACCCCAGAGAGCAGGTCGTCATCCCACTGCTGGGGGAATTGCGTGGCAGACCCCCACTCCTTGCCCTTCGTGTCGACGCCCTTGACGACCACCGTTACGCGTGAGACCTCGGCTGTGTCGAGAATAGGCTGCAGGTATGGGTACGTGCCCTTCACGCTCTCAATGGATGCCTCCGCAACGCTTCTCAGGGGCTTTGGTGAGTAGCTATCCAGTTGGGCCAGGATGATGCCGGAGATGCCGTAGCGATTCTCCACATGCTGCAAGAAGTCCGTCTCGTAGACGCTGTGCACGGGCCACTGCCCCAGTCCAGGCGTATTGGTTTTGCCGGCCTTGATCACTGGGATCGCCGCATGGTGGCGGATCGTGGTGTGCACCGGGCAGGTCGAGTCTGCCGCATAGTGACAGGTCCAGGCGAGGAGGCGCTCAAGCTCGTCGATCTCTGCCGCCGTGGGCACGCCAGTGCTCTCGGCCTTCATGGCCTGTGCGAGCTGCTCGACGAGTCCGACCACATGGCCGGGCAGCCCGCCGCGCGGGTCATTCTCGGGCAGGGATACGGGGACTCTGAAGTGTCCGTTGGGGAGAAGGAACTTCTCCAGGTTGACGAAGTGGTAGGGGCGCCCATACTCCTCTTGGTCTGGCTCTGCGGACCGGCCCACAATCCTGGCGCGATGGCTCTGAACCCATAGCCCAAGAGTCTGTGCAGCGGGGTCGGGGAAGGCCTGAACGGCTGTCGAGGCGACGATCACGTGACCGGGTTTCCCCCAAGGGAAACCGGGCCGCGCCATACCAAGGACCAGGACCATTGCCACCACTACATGCCTCACGTGCTTCATGCAGGACGCCCCCTGTCTATGCGGCGCGTCGCCGCCATGGTCGGAGCCCACAAGTATCCAGCGGACGCCCGTGTCGGGTGTCGGGTCGCGCGCCCCCCCTCATACAGCCACATACGATGGTTGACGTCGCAGTCTGGGACGACCCCGAGTTCCCCGTCCATGAGTCGGTCCGTCACATGTCATATTCCCGGTTCGCAGCTCAGCTCCTGCCCGGTGTTGCATGAATCGGTGCGCATCCGGCGAACGCAAGGGCGCGGAGTGCCGGCGACGGGGTTCGTCGGTCGCGTCGCGCGGGGCGGCGAAGCAAGCGGTGCGGTGAAGGGCAAAGGGACATCCGGGGCGGGTGGAGAATAGGGGCGGGAGACGATGCGCCCCACGGAGGTGTTGTNNGCCCCGTGTGCAAGGAGCCGGTCGAGGAGAAAGACGACTGGATTCTGTGTCGCACATGCAGCAAGCGCTACCCGGTGCGGGATAACATCCCGATCATGCTCGTGGATGAGTCCGAGGACATCCCGGCCGAGACGGGTTAGCAGGCGGGGGAGTGCGTGAGGTGCCGATTGCGGGCGCGGGCCGGCGTGGCTCGGGCCCGTTTTCGCTAGTACTCACTTTGGCAAGTGTGCGTTGGAATGTTGTCGGGCGCGGCGAACACCTGTCCGGGGGACGGGCGAACACCGTGGGGCGCTGC
>DPJP01000089.1:10748-15797 GCA_003542955.1 Armatimonadota bacterium | reverse complement strand
ATGCCTTTCTTTCGCGGTCCTTCGCGTCTTTCGCGGTTTCCCGCCGTTCCCAATGAGTGGAAGGTGACGAGCAATGGCGCGGGAAACCTGTAGCGCCCGGGCGACGGCGCCCGACGCTCAAAGCACATGCTGTGGAGGACATCATGAGCCAGACACACGACACGACGCGGCAGGCAGCAACAGACCTCATCGAGGGGCTGCTTGCGTACCTGGTTGACTGCCAGGAGACCGATGGTGAGTACGCCGGCAGCTTCTGGAGCGAACTGGCCTACCACATCCCGCACCTGGACTACCGTGGCGGCGGCAGCCATCACAACCGCACGGTCGGCAGTGCGGCGCTGGGGCTGCTCAAGCTCGCCGGTGAGCACCCCGGGGCGGGGCTCGCGGAGCGGGCGGAGAAGGCGTTCGACTGGGTCATCCCCCGCCAGCATGAAGACGGGGGCATGTTCGAGATCACCAATAACGAGAAGCCCTCGCGGTTCCACCTGGAATACGAGCGCAGTTCGATTTCGCTGGGGATGGTTGCGCACGGGATGTACTCGGCGATAGGGTTGGGGCTGCCGGAGAAGCCCGCGTACCGGGAGTCTCTGGTGAAGGCCGCCCGGTGGCAGCTCACCGTCGAGACCGACCCCGGCAACTTCCTCCACTCGGAGGGCTACCCCGAGGACAAGCTCATCCTCAATGGCTCGGGCCATGCCGCCGAGACGCTCCTGATCGGCTCGGCGATGGCCGATGATGCGTCGGAGGCCGAGACGTTCCGTGCCGGTGGGATGAGGGCCATCAGGGCGATCATGGGCACCCAACGCGACAACGGCATGCTGCCGTACTCGAGCTACCCCGATGACAACAGCATCTCCTATACGGCGACAGTCTGCTGGATATTCCAGAACCTGATCGACTCCGGGTTGATGCCGGAGGGACTGCTGGGGGATGTGAATGCGTGCCTGCGGCGAGCGGGTGAATTCCTGGCAGGCTGCGTCAAGCCGGACGGCGCGATGGACTGGGATACCTGGGAGAACCACGGGCAGAAGTACCACACGTGGGTGTACGGGATGATGGCGCAGGCGTTGGCGTGGCATAGGGATGCGCACTTGCGGGCGGCGGCGGCGCGGCTGATCGAGTACCTGCGGCGGGAGATGTTCGACCCGCGGGTGGGCCTGTGCAGGCTGCTCGACTACCCCGTCGGCGAAGAGCGGTCAATCTGCGGGGTGCCGGTGCTGAGCGAGGACTTCCACAAGTGCGCGTACCATCAGTCAGACATGTTCGACTGCCTGATCGATGCGCGGAGGCTGCTGGCGGGGGCGTAGGCCGGGAGGCAACGGCGGAACGACGAGGCAACCGCGAAAGACGCGAAAAGACGCGAGAAGACGCGAAAAGGAACGGCAACGGCCAACGGGGGAAACCGCGGATGACGCCGATGGCGCGGATAGGGGCAACGGCGGAACGAGTGGGTAACCGCGAAGGACGCGGAAAGGAATGGCAACGGTTGCCTCGGGCTCGCGGCTGCACAGCGTGCATCCGCGCCCGAGGCCCGGTATGGCCATGGACGTCTGCGGCATCGGCACACAAGGACGCTCGCATCACGTCTTCCGTAGTCTGCAGTCGTGAGCCCTGCGCGGGTTCAGGCGGCTCTTGGCCTGAGCTGGACGACCCTGATGCCACCGACCTCCCGCAGCAGGCGGTCGCGTGACACGAGCCTCCCGACCTCGACGCCCTCGGCCGAGGCAAGCACGGTCGGGGGTCGCAACTGCCGCATCTCGGCGGCATGCTCCCGCAGCCACCCCCGCACCTGCTGCATGGGCAGTATGTGTAACTCCGAACGCGGCAGGAAGTAGTAGTAGATGTAGTCGGCCTCCGTGGCGACCATTGCCTCCGGCGTCGCTCCTTCCGTGCCCCCCGGCGCCTCGAGGTGGTATTCACCCGTGTGCCCGTAGCGCTCTGCCCTGATGCGGATCGATGCGTTCGCGTGTGTGCCATCGTCGAGCCTGCGTGTCCAGACGATGTCGATATGCCTGGCCCGGTACTCGGGGTCATCCACGACGTTCTGGACGCTCACGGTGTCAGCCCTCGTCTCCAACCAGCGCGCAATGGTCACCGCAGCCTCGTGTGTAATAGCCGGCACGTCCTCTCGCATATAGACCATCACCTTTTCCCCCCGTCCCAGGTATTCGATGCGGGACGCGCATACAACGGCATGGTGTCATGCACGCCGAGCGCGGCCGCTCTGTCACGGTGGTGGGCAGGGGGGAGGCGAAGGCAACGAGGTTACGGTCCGGCAGCCCTGCAAGGGCGAGCCGATATCGCAGCGGGACAGACTTCATTGGATGTCGCGACCGGTCACGCCACCCGAGCAGTCCGGTCTGAGCATCCACAGTGGCCGCCACTCGTCACCAATGCCGCCCACCCCGCCGCCATGAGCATATCTCTACACAGTCATTATCGTGATAGTGAAGGGGATACTTTGCTCAAGTTATGCTCAATTGTGGCTCGAGGTCTACTACTCAGGCTGACGAGCATTGCACCCGGCGGGCATATCCCATATCTCGGACGACGTGGCTCCTGCATGGCTGCGCCAGCGCTGCGTGAGGTTCAGTTCGGCGCTGCGCAGCGCGCATCTCCGCTCGATGACGTCGCCATCCCAGCCGTCCGTGGCGCGGTCGAGCAGCTCCTGCCGGATGTCCGCGTGTGCCGGGTCGCGAGCGAGGTCGTGTACCTCGCCGGGGTCGGTCTGCATGTCGAAGAGCTGGCAGTCATCGTAGCCATGGTAGACGTTGAGCTTGTAGCGGCCGCTGCGGAGCATCCGCGCGGGGCGCTGGGCGAGCGCATACGTCTCAGCGAAAGCGACATCGGGCCAGGTCGAGGTGTCGCCGTGGGGATAGAGAAAGCCCGTCAGGCTGCTGCCACGGCGCTCCGGCAGCGGCTCCGCTCCGGCGAGGTCGGCCAGCGTCGGGCCGATGTCGAGCAGGCTGGTCACCGCGTCGACCTCTGCGCCTGCGCGAAATGCCCCCGGCCACGACCACAGCATTGGTACACTGACCGAGCCCTCATAGAAGCTGTCCTTCCACCACATGCCGTGCTCGCCGTTGAGGTCGCCGTGGTCGGAGGTGTAGATGAGCACGGTATCCTCCGCAAGGGAGGTCAGCTCGAGTGCCTCGATGATCTGCCCGATGCTCCCATCCATGGTCGTCACAAGGCCGTAGTAGGCGGCGCGGGCCCGGCGCGCCTCCTCGAGGGTGACAGTGTGTGTATCGCGCGTGTCGCGTAGAGAGCCGACGGCCGGGTGCTCGTCGGATGGAGCGCCCAGATCGGGATCGGGGAGGGTGTCCATGTAGTAGTCGAAGAGGTCCTTCCGGCAGACGCAGGGGTTGTGCGGCAGCAGCATCCCGACAACCATGCAGAAGGGCTGCTCGCCGCCGCGGTCTGCATACTCGCGGATCTCCCGGCACGCACGGGCGGTGACGGCACGATCGTAGACCTCATAGGTCGCGGTGCCGGGGCCGACGGCATCATCCATCAGCGCACCGTGGCTCTGCCCGCAGCCGGCGGTGTTCCAGACGCCCTCGAACATCTCTCTCCCCGCTCCGCGCATGGCGCCGCTGACATCGCCGACCAGGCGCCGGGTGAAGCCGTGGTTCTGGTCGGCGTCGACAAAGTGCATGCGGCCGCAGAGGGTAGTCTTGTAGCCGGCAAGGGTCAACTGGTGGGCGAAGGTCGCCGCGTGCGAGGGCAGGGCGGCGCTGTTAGTCCAGACCTCGATGTCGGAGGGGTAACGGCTGGTGAGGAAGGTCAGCCTCGAGGGCACGCAGAGCGGTCCCGCGCAGTAGTTGCTGGAGAAGCGCACGCCGCTTTCGGCCATGCGGTCGAGATTCGGTGTCTGCGCGCATGGGTCGCCTGCACAGCCCATGACGTGGGGATTGTGTTGGTCGGACATGATCAGGACGATGTTGGGGCGCTTCATGCGGGTGTGGCTCCCTTCGTCACAGTGGAACCTGTGCGGGTGAGGGTCGTTTCGCCGCGAGAGGGTGCTGACCTGCAGGGCGAGGGGCCGGTCGCCGCGCACCGTTCGCCGTCGCCGTTCACGCACCCCACGTCCCACTTCCCACTCCCTATCCCCCCGTCTGCATGAGTTCGAACGCGCCACGCAGCGAGATCACGCCGGGCGCGTCGAGCATCCGTGGACCTGCCGGGGCAGGCAGTAGCATGTTGGCGATGCAGCCACGGAGCTTCTCGACATGCTCGGCTGTGAATGGCTCCGTGGAGGTCAGGGCCACCTCGTCGATGCAGGCGCTGCGGCGCAGCCAGTCGGTCACCTGCGTCGGTGTGGGGCGCATCGGGGCGGCAGCGTACAGGTAGGCGGCGACGCCGGCAGTTGTCGCTCCGCCCGGGCATGTCCCGCCCGGCCCGCTCGCGTGGTAGGAGGGCGCGATGAAGTTGACGATCTCGGTGTCCTGCTCATCCCGCGCGGTGGGCATGAGCACGCTGCCGTCGGAGCGCTTCGCCAGCGGGGCGCAGGTGACGAAGTGCGCCAGGCCGTCGCCCCAGGGCTTCCAGGCGGCGGCCTGCATGCATGTTGACGTGGGCCGGTCCTCATAGCCCACATAGGGGCTCACATACAGCGCCCGCGGGCGGGAGGCGATAGCGTCGCTGAGCATCGTGGCCTTGCCGCCCCAGAAGGACTGGAAGCCGACGACGATGTCGCAGCGTTCACCGGCGGCGGCGAAGTCGCGCGCGACGGTGTCCCAGTCGTCGCTCGGCTGGTAGGAGGCGATGCGCGCGCGGACGCCCAGAGCCCCGAGCAAGTCGAGAATCACGCGGATCTGTCCGTTGTCATGGGTACCTGTGTGCGGATCGCAGTCAGGGAAGTTGGGCGCGCTGCGGTAGACGAAGCTGCTGCCCGGCGGCATGTAGGGGCGCAGGTTGCTCAGGCTCATCCCGCCCTGCCCGACGACGCCGATGGTGACCACGCGCCTGCCCGCCTGCGCGCGGAGGGCCTCGAGCGTGGCGTCATCGGTGACGCCGAGCATCCGCAGCTCCCACCGCGGGGCGTCG
>DPJP01000089.1:0-10732 GCA_003542955.1 Armatimonadota bacterium | reverse complement strand
CCCCCTCTCCCTGCTTCCGCTTCGTCCCGCTGACGCGGCACGAAGCGGCGGGAGAGGGGGAGCACGGCCAACAGTCCCCGTTCAGCAGGCTTGCAGCGTACGGGTGGCAGGCCTGTCCCCCCCTCTCCAGAGCATGCCGCGACGCAGGAGCGGGGCCGAAGGAGAGGGGGCCGGGGGGTGAGGCCGAACGGCGAGCACTGGTTGGCTGTTCCCATCGCAACCGCAATGCCGGCTACGTTCAGCAAACCTGAGATAAGCACAATGCACGGCAGTCGATGCGTCATTGATTGGCCTCCGGGGTGCCCCAGCGCTGCTTGAGGTAGAGCGTTTCGTCGTCCTGCTCCAGTGCGGTGGGCGGGTCAAAGTCATCAGAGTAGCGGATCGTTGAGGAGATCCGCAGGTCATCGAGTGTGAAGGCAACGCGGCCGCCAATCTCGAGGCGCTCGTCGGTCCAATCGCCCAGCGGTTCACGGGCCTGAGAGAGCATGGTACCGGTCTTCACTCCATCGATGAAGAGCTGCGTTCGCGGCTCACGGCCCTCCGCCCCCGCCTCCCACGTCAATGCAACATGGTACCAGTGGCCCGGCTCAAGGACGAAGCCCGACTGGTTGGTGCCACCCAGACTCAGGTATGTGCCCACGCGACTCCGCCGGTAGAGATGGAGCTTCCCGCAGCGGAGCAGCGTCGCGTCGGCGATGTCATCGAGCGCCCACTCCGGGCGAATCCAGAACTCGAGCGTCCCCTGCTGGGCCTGGACATGCCCATAGTGCTCTCCGACTGCCGCACGGCTCAGGGTTATGGCGGTGTCGGGCAGGAAGGGCAAATTGGCTCCGGCCGCGGGGTAGGGCTCGGCGGGCAGCTCAGGGGCAGGTCGCGGCACGAGCGCATCCGCCTGCGGTATGAAGAAGGCATCGGGTGATGTCCAGACGATGGGCGGCACTCCCTCAAAGCGCAGGTATGTCTGCTCGACCGAGGGGTTCGGGGGCGATATGGCGATCCGCCACAGCTTGCCCCGCTGCTCCGGTTTCGGGAATGAAGTGTAGTTCAGGTAGTCCTTCTGCGGTTCGGAGGTAAATGTGATCTCCTTCTCCATTTGAGCGGCGCCCTCGGGGTCATAGACGGAGAACCTGACGGGTTGGCGCAGCGCCAGCGACTTGATGCCTACGGCGAACTGCGTGCAGTCGGCAGGCACGTAGAAGTAGTAGCCGTCGGCGCAAGCCAGGTAGGCATCCTGCGTGGGGTAGCCCCATTGCGTCAGCTCCGTGGAGTTCAAGCGCAGCTTGAAGTGCAACCCGTCGGCGTCCTCGATGCCAAGGCGGTAGAGGCCTACCGGGCCGTGCGGCAACTCGACGAGCATCTTCCCGCGCGTCTGGCCCTCCGTGATGGATATGGGCCGGGAGATGACCTCCGCGCCGTCGGGATCGCGCACGACGATGCGCGCGGCAGTCGGGTGGCGGGTGATGTAGCGACGGAAGCTGTCCAGTGTGACGCCGATGCAGAACTCCGGGTCGTAGCAGAACCATTCGGCGACCGCGCTGCAGGGCTTCTGGTCGATGCGATTGAGCAGCACGCTGCCGCTGGTGATGGCGCTGTCGTTGCTTGCCGGGGGCACGGGTTCGTCAAGCGTCGTGATCGCCGACAGGTAGTATGGCATGTAGAGCAGATGCAGCGTGAGGTAGGAGTAATCCCACTCGCCCTTGGGCTGGCCGCGCCAGAGGGGGTCTTCGACATCCTGGACCCTGTGGATGAAGTCGCGCCGCCAGCGCTCGGCCCAGCGCAGGTACGAGGCGTCACCGGTCATGAAGTAGGCCATGCTGAGCCCGTAGAAGCCGAAGGAGCGCGGGTCGCTCACGTTGCGGCCCTGCTTGGCCTGCGTGGCCATGCAGCGGAGGAACAACTCCTTCATCCGCTCGTCACCGGTAGCCTGGTAGTAGGTGAAAAGACCCGGCGCCATGTAGACATCATCATGGCGGATGACGCCCTGGTCGTCCTGGTTTTCGTAGCAGATCTGCGCGAGGCGCTCGGCCACGGTGAGGTACTTCTGCTCCCAGGTGGCATTGTAGAGTGATATCATGGTGCGCAGCGCGCCGCCGGTCATGCGGTGGCCCCAGGCGTGCATTGTGCCGCCCGGGCGGGTGTCGAGCCACATGTAGTACTCGGCCTCCTCCCCCAGCACGTCCCACGCACGGCGGTAGCCGGTGAGGTAGTAGCAGAGCAGAAGCTGGTCGACATGGGCGTCGCAGCCGATATCATACATGCCGCCGGCGTAATGGATGATTCCGCCGTCGCCCCCATAGCGGCCCCCGCGACGCTTCTTCAGGGCAGGGTTATCCAGGTGGGCCATGTCTATATCCATCACATGGCGCGTGTTGTCGATCCCCCACTGCAGATGCTCGCGGCGGCCGCTGGTGAGAAACTGCACCCACGGCATCACCGGGTGGCCGTAGAAACGGGAGGCGAAGCGCCGCCACGGCTGTGCGACCCACCTGCCCTGCTCGGCATTGAAGGCCAGATTGTAGTGGACGTCGCCGTAGTCGATGAGGCCGTAGTCGCCCAGATGCTGCCTGAGCCACGCGAAGCGCTCGAAGCCGAGGTCCATCTTCTTCTCGTCCTCGGGGAACCGCTCGGGGTCTCTCGGATGCAGGGGTCCCATCACATCGGACAGGCACATCCACTCGGGTGACGCGGCGACTATCACGGGCTCGTCGAGGGTGTGGCACAGCTCGGCGTGCGGCTCACTGCCGGCATGGAAGGCGATGATGAGGTCATTGCTCTTGGCCAGCCCGTAGGCCTGATCGTACTGATCCAGCCCGTTCCTGTACCAATCCTGCCAGTAGACCTTGTCCCAGGCGGCATAGAGCTCG
This sequence comes from Armatimonadota bacterium, assembly GCA_003542955.1. Lineage (GTDB taxonomy): Bacteria > Armatimonadota > Zipacnadia > Zipacnadales > UBA11051 > UBA11051. The sequence goes on along the minus strand of DPJP01000089.1, from coordinate 7,868 downwards.
GGGCCGAGGACGGCTCGCGCGTCGAAGTCGAGCGGGCGATCCGAGTGGCGGGGCCACAGGTGGGCCACAAGGCCCTCAGCAGTGACCTCCAACTCCCGCGGGAACTCCTGCCATACATGGCGGATGCCGAGGGTGACGCCGCGGTCGACGGTCGAGCAGTCCATCCAGCCGGCGGCGCGCGCACCCTCACCGACTATCGAGCCGTCGGCTCCGTGGAGCGAGAAGCGGTCGACGGCGTCCTGGACCAGGTAGCCGGTGGCGAGAGGTTCACTCGCGGCCCCATCCGCAAGGCCGAAAACGGCCCGTGCGCCATCTCCCAGCGTCAGCGGAATGGGCAGCGCAATGTCGCGCAGACGCGTCTGTTCCGTGTCATATCCGACCACGAAAGTGTGCTCGATGCGGATGAAGCTGTGGCCCCGATAGGCGTGCAGGCGCGCGATGTGCTGACAGAGCTTCGTACCATCCTCGGCCGTAAACCAGCCATCGATGCGGATGATGGCGTGGAGCGGGCCGGGCTGCTCGACGCTCACACGGTAGTCGGCGTCGGGATGGACGCTGTATGCCCGCAACTGGTCATCAAGCATGCTCGGCACAGCGGAGCCGTCAGGCGATGAGACGACTTCATCGGGCGTGAACTCGCTGTCACCGTTGAGGTCCAGCGCGACGGCGTGGACGAGTGTCGAGTTCGCCCGGCTGACGGAGACCTGCATCGGGCCGGTGCTAAGTGTGACACCCTCTGCATCGTCGGTGAGGGTCATGGCGTCGGTGACCGCGACGCCACGGACCTCGGTACCGTACTCAAGGCTATAGGTCTTCCCCTGCCGGATCGTGGCATCCACCAGCAGCCACTTCACATCGCCATCGGGCCGCTCCCACGTAGCGGTGCGAATGATAGATGCCGCGATGGGGTTGCCATCCTCGAGCAGGCGGACGTTCTCAGCGGACTCCAGCGCGCCGCGCGGGAACGGCACGCCGAAGGTGACCGGGTGGCTCCGCAGCGTGCTGCCTTCCGGGAAGCTGACCGAGAGCGGTATCTCGGCGCGCGTCGCGGGCGCCACGGCGCGGGAGAACTGCGGCAGATAACCCTCGACGGGAGCAGCGTGAACGGCGGCGGCGACGGCGATAAGCACCAGCAGTGATGCGAGCGTGCGCGGCATCAGATGGCCTCCCGGCGGGTCTGTGGCAGACCGGCAGTCAGCGGACGGCGTGTCAGTCTGCCGGAGTCACTCAAAGAGCCTCGGCTGGGCATCTTCGTTGCGGGGCGGCTCCGGCAATGGGATGTCGAGATCGGCATCCAACAGCGCAATCAGCTTCCGCACCGTGGCAGGGCTGTGGCCCTCGAACTGGTTGTTCACGAAGACATACGCCCGGCTCACGCCGTCATCAAGTGAGCGCAGCATCTGCGCCCACCCGGCAATCTTCGGGTCGCGGGGCAGGTAGACCTTCGAGTAGTCGGGGAATACATCCCGGCGGCCAAGGAGCCGCAGGTAGGCAAAGTCGCAGGTGACATGCTCCATGCGCGGGTACCAGGGATGATCGACCATCGCCGCCGCCATCCTCAACTCCCTGAGCAGGCCCAGTGCCTGGGGGTGGTCCTCCCAGCTCTTGTGGCGGAACTCGACGGCATAGCGGATGCCGGGCGGCAGCGCACGCAGGAAGTCGGCCAGCCGCGCGAATTCGCCGGCAGCGAACTTCGGCGAGAGCTGCACCAGCACGCAGCCGAGCTTCTCATGCAGGCCGGCGATGACCTCGGTGAAGCGGGCGACGAGGGCCTCGCAGTCGCGCAGCAGCTTCTCGTGCGTGACCTCGCCGGGCAGCTTGGGGCAGAAGATGAACTCCGCCGGCGTGCGGGTATACCAGCTATTGACGGTGCTCTCCGAGGGCATGTGATACCAGGTGCTGTCGATCTCGACGGCGGCGAACCGGGTAGCATAGAAGGCAAGCTGGTCGGTGTCCTCGGCGGGGTAGAACGGCCCGCGCCAGGCATCGAATGACCATCCACATGTGCCGATTCTCAGTTGCATGGTCTCTGATCGCCTCACCCCCCGGCCCCCTCTCCTTCCTNNGAAGGAGAGGGGGCCGGGGGGTGAGGCAGGCCGTGCCCCTACTCCCCCACCTCCGCCAGGAAGACGTCATCGCACCAGGTTGTCTCGCCCTCGCGCTGCTTGTCGACGACGATCAGCACGACCGCGGATGCAGCCCCCTCCGGCGCCTCCGCGGCCACGGTCACGCGGCTCCACTCGCCGACTGTGCGGACCTCCGTCGAGACGTTCTGCCCGCCGGCGTGCCATGCGCCGTTGGCGTCGCTCCAACGCAGGTCGAGGGTCGTTTTGCGCGGGGGCGTCGCACCCGTGACGTAGATATGCGCCCAGCCGACGTACTGCTTCCCCGGTGTGACGGGGGCCCGCGCGATGTAGCACATGCAGTCACCGCCGGTCATCGCCGCGGAGAGCTTGCCCGAGTGCACCAGGCTCTCATCGCGCCAGAAGCGCCCCGTGCCCGGCGCGATCCGCCAGACCGACCAGCCCGGCGGGGCGTCCCTGGCCTCCCACTCCGGGCCTGTGGGGTTCTCCCCGGCCCCGGTCTCCTCGAAGCCGGGGTTCTTGACGGGGAGCAGTCCCTGGCAGTGAGCGACGGGGGCGAGGATGGCGACGGACATCAGGAGAGCGCATGGCAGGTGGAGCCGCATGGCGAGTTGACCTCCCGGGCAGAAGCGACCTGCACTGCGAAGCGGCAGGATGAATGATTCGAGCCGGCAGGCGTCGAAACCTGCCGTGGCGCCGACCAGAGCCCGGATTCGGTGCGAGACCGAGCCTTCTACTCTGCGAAGGGGTGAACTGCGTACAATGCAGCCGGCGGATGCTCCAACTCGGGTTGCGCTGATTGGCTGTGGGGGGATATCGGGCAATCATCTGGCCGGCTACAGGCACGTGCCCGAGGCGGAGCTGGTCGCGTGTTGTGATGTGTCGGCGGAGCGGGCGGAGGCGTTCGCGCGGGCAGCGGGCATCAGCGACGTGTACGCCGTTTATGCGGATGTGCTTGATCGCGACGACATCGACATGGTTGACATCTGCGCCATCGACGAGGTCCATGCGGAGATTGCCGTTGCGGCGCTGAGGGCCGGCAAGCACGCACTCATCGAGAAGCCCTTCGCGATGACGGCGGCCGAGGGCGAAGCGGTCGTGACGGCGTCGCAGGACAGTGGGCGGCTGGCGATGTGCGCGCAGAGCCTGCGCTGGGACCCGAAGATGCTCGCACTCAAGCGGACGCTCGACGCGGGGCGGATCGGGGAGCTCGTGTATGCGCGGTACTGCAGCCCCGCGTCTGCGTTCTGGCGGCCCGAGCAGGCGGAGGCATACGCGGAAAGGGCCGCGGACTGGCTGCTGGTGCATAACGGGATGCACAGCTTCGACCTGCTCTCGTGGCTCTTTGACAGCTCGCCGGTGCGGGTGCACGCGCGCTCACATCCGGGGCAGGAATGGCTCCCGGTGCATGAGTATGTGACGTGTACGGTGCGGTTCGCCTCCGGGGCGATGGCGCAGAGTGAGGAGAACCGGATCATGCAGCCGCCGGGGTACCCCTTCCACTGTGAGCTGTACGTGGTGGGGACGGAGGGCACCATTGACTTGAGCGATCGGCTGACCCACTCGATGAGCCTGTGGAACTCGGGCGGCTTCAGCGTGCCGGGCGCGCACATCAGTTGGAGCCCCGACGACCCCGACATGCCGTTCGCGTGCGAGATACGCGAGTTCGTCAACGCCATCCGCACGGGCGGTGATCCGCCGATCCCGCTTGAGTTCTCCCTGGGCGTGCTCAAGGGCGTGCTGGCAGGGGCGCAGTCCCTGCGGACCGGGCAGGCAGTGGAGGTGGGCTCATGAGCGAGAAGCTCCGGTGCGGTATCATCGGCTTTGAGTATGGGCACCAGGGGGCGTTCGCGGGGGCAATGGCGAGGATGGCGGACGTCGAGGTGGTGGGCGTTTCGGACCTGCCTGACGCCTCCGAGGCCGCACGTACCCGCGGGCGCGAGTTTGCGGGCGCCTGCGGGGTGGAGTACCTCGCCGACTATGCCCGGCTGCTCGACGTGGGGGGCATTGACTTCGTGTCGCTGTGCATCCCGCCGTTGAGGAATCCCGAGGTCGTCGAGCAGATGTGCGCGCGGGGCATTCATGTGATGAGTGAGAAGCCGATCTCAGCGGATGCCGAGGGCGCGGAGCGGATTGCGGTGGCGGTGCGGGCGGCAGGCGTCAGGTTCACATTCGGCTATCATGCGGCGCGCTTCACCCAGCCCATGATGCGGGCGATCGAGCAGGTTGGCGGCGGCGCGGTGGGCCGGGTGCGCGTGCTCAACGGGACGCTGCTGCAGTGCAAGGGCCCGCGGTTCACGATCACCGAGGATGAAGCCCGGCGGCGTGTGGAGGCGGGCGAGGCGTCGGTAGGGGAGCTGGCAAACTTCGGGGGGTATGTGTTCCTGGCGATGCGTGCCTTCGCGGGGGCGCCGCTGCGCAGCGTGTATGCGGAGACCGATACGTTCTTCTATGAGAGCTACCGGATCGCAAGCATCGAGGACATGGCGCTGGTGTCGATGGAGTTCACCAACGGTGCGGTGGGCACGGCTGTGGTGGGCCGTACGGCGACGAAGTCGCTGCCGAATGCGGACTCGCGGTATGAGATCATCGGCAGCGAGGGTGTGCTGCATGTTGATTTCGCGCATGGCGACAGGTTCTTCCTGTGGGGCGACTACAGCGATGATGACGAGTACGAGCGGGGGGGCTTGGACATGGTCAGCATCAGCCCAGCTTCACACGAGCTGTACTGCCGGGACTTCGTGGGCGCGATCCGGGAGGGGCGCGAGCCTGGACTGACAGTGGACGATGCGCTGGAGTACGAGGCGTTTCTGGCGGCGGCTCACGCGTCTGCGTGTACGCACGAGCCGGCGCGCCTGTAGGTTGTAGCGCGCTACCACAGAAAATTCAGGGCTCGGGGCGAAAAAAGTACCAGACCTGCAGGAGTCGCACACGTGGGTGCAGAAAAGGAGATACGGCGTAAACGGCGAGTGGGGATGTTCTGTACAGAGGACAATCACGTGATTGGAGAGGATGAGCCAGAATGAGACGACGTGGGTTCACACTGATTGAGTTGCTGGTCGTCATCGCGATCATCGCGATACTCGCGGCGATCCTGTTCCCGGTGTTTGCGCGAGCGAGAGAGAAGGCGCGGCAGACGAACTGCCTGTCAAACACCAAGCAACTCGGCTTGGCGTTGATGCAGTACTGTCAGGACTACGATGAGACCTGTCCACCGCTGTACTACTACCCGATCAACGGCAGAAGTGACAACTGCTTCTACTGGTTCCACGGCATCGCTCCCTACTGCAAGAACGTGCAGTTGTTCAAGTGCCCGAGCCGCACGGGCTCGAGCTATCCGAGCGACGGTGTGTACGATCTCGGGTTCACATCGAGCTCCAACATTTCGTATGACTACAACGCCAACCTCTGGTTCACGGCCCTGGGCTCAGTTGAGAGCCCGTCCGACGTCATCACGGTGTGGGATGCCTTGTGCGGCTGGTGTACGTCGAACTACACGCCAGACGTCTACGACCAGTTCCGTGCCGGCGGCGCCTACTACTCGAGCAGCTCGCCGACGCACAACGGCGGGCAGAACTATGGATTCCTGGACGGTCACTCGAAGTGGTTCTCGCTGCAGTCTATACGCTACAATGATGCGAAGTGGTCGATCCACTAGCACCGGCATAGTCCGATTGCCGGCCACGTGATGCGTGATATCTGGGGAGCCCTTCTGTCGTGATACGGAAGGGCTCTCCTGCTGTCGGGGGGCGGGTAGCGGGCCGCCTGAATCCGGCCTGTGGCGAGGGGGGCCAGCGTTGCACGACTGGTACCGATTGTGGCGGAGCGCCCTGGGAGCCTTGCTGCTGAGCACCTTGTGCCTCAGCGCGGTCCAGGGCGCACCAACCGTTCACGCATACTACTTCTGGAAGGCCAGATGCCCGGCCTGTGCGAAGCCGGACAGCATCGTGGAAACGCTGCTGGAGAACGACCCGCAGGTCAAGCTGCTCAGCCTGGACCTGTACCGGCCGGCGGATTACGAGCTTGCCGATGCGCTGCTGACGGTGGCGGGCATCCCCAAGGACAGGCTGCCCGCCGCTCCGGCGCTGCTGCTGGGTGAGACCTACCTCGAGCGCGACCAACTCTCCGAGGCGACGGTGGCCGCTATGCTGGCGTCGCACCGTGCCACCGGGACGCCCGATCTGCACGAGAAGGCGACACAGATCCGCGGCCACGCCCGGAACACGTTGCCGTTGCAGCTCCGGCGCTTCGGTCTGCTGCCGGTACTCGGCGCCGGCTTGCTCGACGCGCTCAACCCCTGCGCGATCGCAACGCTTGTCTTCTTCCTGAGCTACCTCGGGATGATGGGGTTCGGCAAGCGGGTGACGCTGATCACCGGTCTGGCCTTCACTGCCGGCGTGTTCGCGGCCTACTTCTCGCTTGGTCTCGGCCTGTTACACGCCCTGCATCTGCTGGACGCCTTCGGCGGCGTTCGGCAGGCGGTGCAGGGCGTGATCGCGGTGGCATGCATGGGCTTTGCGGCCGTGACATTGAAAGACTACCAGCGCATCCGCGAGGGGCTGACAGCGGAGACGTCGCTGCAGATCCCGGCGTCGCTGAGGCGGGGGACGCACACGCTGATACGGGAGGGTCTGCGGGCGCGACTGGTTGTGCCGGCGGCGTTCGTGGCGGGAGCGGGTGTGGCAGCGCTTGAGCTGGCCTGCACGGGGCAGGTCTATATCCCGGCGATTATCTACATGTTCAGTGCCAGCGCGACGCGGGGAGATGCTCTCCGCTGGCTCCTGCTCTACGACTTCATGTTCGTTCTGCCGCTTCTGGTGCTGCTGTTCCTGGTGATGAGAGGGCTGTCCTCGAAATGGCTGGCGGCCGTGGCGCGCGGGCAGGCAGGACGGACGAAGCTGGCGATGGGGCTGCTTTTCCTGGCCGCGGGAGTGTACTTTCTGGTGCTGGCATTTCCTCGCGCCGCGGGCTGATTTGAGCGCCTGCCGTGAGCAACGGGGTCTGCAAAGGCATTCACCACAGGTGGTGGTGGCCTCCGGGGAGTATCCAGCCCACCGGCGTGGCAGGCAGTTGGCTCCGACGGCAGATGTGCGGTGGTCGGGTCGGCAGTGCAGGGAAGCAGGCGTGTTCGAGGGAAGTGTGCGCCTTGTTATCGGGCTTCGGGCGACAGGGGCGCTGCTGTCTTGCGTCAAGGACTGCCATCTGCCCGCTCGTGACCTACATGTGTCCCGGCCCCCGGAGCGCTTGCGCGGCGGGTGGCATCGGCATGGGCGTCATGCTCTGCGCGGCAGGGGGGCGATGGCTGCACGGCGCCACCGGACATGACAGGGATGGTCTGACAGATGATGAAACTTCTGCGCTTGCACGTGATCTACTGCCTCGTAGCACTGCTGTTTGCCGGCGGGCTGTGCCTGGCCGTCGATGACCTCACATTCCTGCATTTCAGCGACACGCACGTCCCGCACGCGTTGGCCCAGACGCGGGCCACAGNNCACAGTGGCCTCCGCACCCCTGGGCGAACCGGTTGCCCTGGCCTCCTATGGCGCGAGTGCGTCGCCGGTCTCTTTCGCCATCGTGACGGGAGATCTCAACGAGTTCGGGGGCGGGGGAGGGGCGTGGGAGCAGTACATGAGCCTCTGGGCGGGGCTGGGCATTCCCGTGTACCACCAGCTTGGCAACCATGACAATACCTGGGATTGCGCCCGCCCGCGCCTGCGACAGCTCCATGGCAGTCCGTTCTACTCGTTCGAGCAGGCGGGTATCCGGTTCATCGGGTGGGATACC
>DPJP01000446.1:7910-9830 GCA_003542955.1 Armatimonadota bacterium | reverse complement strand
GCGTCAACATCATGAAGGGCTACATGGAGTCGGGGGAGTTCAGCCGTGGCCGGGAGAGTATACGCGCCGACGGCAGCATCGTGATGCTGGGCAATTTCGATGTCGATGTTGAGCACCAGCAGCGCATAGGGCATCTCTTCGGCCCGATGCCACCCGAGATGCGCAACGACACCGCCTTCATGGATCGCATCCATGCCTACCTGCCGGGCTGGGATATGCCGAAGACCTCCGGCGAGCTGTACACGAATCACTTCGGGCTGGTGAGTGACTTCCTGTCGGAGTGCCTCTCACAGTTGCGCGCACAGAGCCGAGCATCGGTGCTGGAGGGGCGGGTCAACTTTGGGGGAGCGCTCAGCGGCCGCGACACGACGGCGGTGCGGCGCACCGTCAGCGGCCTGCTCAAACTCCTCTACCCGAGTCCGGACATGACTGTGGCGGATGAAGACCTCGAGTGGGCAGTACGGCTGGGGATGGAGGCCAGGCGGCGGGTAAAGGAACAGCAGAAGCGGATCGGCTCGATTGAGTTCCGCAACACCCAGTTCAGCTATCACCTGACGGACAACGACCTCGAGCAATTCGTCGTCACGCCCGAGTTGCAGAGCGAGAATGAGATCGGCAGCGACCCGCTGCCGCCCGGACAGGTGTGGGCGCTGAGCCCCGGCGGCGTCGACGAATACCCGGGATTGTACCGCATCGAGGTGAACGCGGGTCCTGGGTCTGGGGTGAAGCTGCTCAACCGCCCGGCACCGCGGTCATTCGTCGAGAGCCTGCGCTACGCCGAGCAGAACCTCTATGCCAGGGCCAGGGAACTGGTGGGGGACAGGGAGCCACGCTCGCATGAGTTCTCCGTCCAGCTTCGCGCCTTCGACGCCTCGAAGGCCGGTATGGGCCTGGGCATGGCTGCGCTGCTCGCGCTGTGCAGTGCACTGTTGCAGAAGAGCCTCCGTGGCGGGCTGATTATCGTCGGCGCGCTGAACCTGGGCGGGACCGTGGATGACGTGCATGGCGCGGTCCCGCTGGCTGAGCTTGCAGTCGAGAGGCGTGCGAAGCGTTTGCTGATGCCCGTATCCGCTCGCCGGCAGCTTGTGGACCTCTCCGACGAAATGGCCACCAGCATCGACGTGCAATACTACGCCGACGCCCGCGACGCGCTGGTCAAGGCGCTGTTGGATTGAGCAGCATCTGGTAGGCAGCCCCCAGACCCGGCGTCCGTGTGCTACCCCAAGCGACCGTTCGTACTCGGTCCGGCAGCAAGGTGAACACCATGGATGAGCAGGACGAAGTGTACGGGACGTGCGAAAGGTGCCACAAGCCGCTTTTCTACGGGAATGCGTGTGTGACAATCAACCGGAACATCGAGCAGGTTGACTGGTCACCGGAATACCCCGATGGCATCGTGACGGTGATCGACAGCACGCAGCTTCACATCTTCTGTGCCGAATGCGGAAATCAGGTGGTCATGCAGACCCAGCCGAAGGATGTGGGAGAATGATCATGCACAAGCCAGGCTCGCTCGTGGAGGCCCTTGAGGCCTCCAACGCAGTTCAGTCCGGTTTGGAGGGTGCCCGCGGCGACGCCGAAGAGTGGCGCACCTGGGAGGCCGACCTGTACGACAAGGCGCACACGCTGTCGGTACCCGTTGCGGACTGGGAGAAGTTCCTCGCTCTGTGCGACATCCTGTGTGAGACCGACACTGCCACGGACGGCCGCGAGAAGGTGACGGTGGTTGACATCGAGGACGGCCACGCCGTGTGGTCAACAGCCGACACGCACAGCGTCTACATCTTCGCCGGCGCCGCCATCGACCTCGCCCTGTACGAGGCCCCTCGATATGGCTACAACCCTCCAGAGCCATCGGAACCGGGTGAAGAGCCCTATCAGGGGTTCTTGGTGACGGACGAAGAGGCCGAGGAAGAAGAA
>DPJP01000446.1:0-7869 GCA_003542955.1 Armatimonadota bacterium | reverse complement strand
ACGAACCCCGCTCCCACAGGGGGGCATCGCATCGGACCGGAGCGATGTCAGGAGGCCTGGACTTCACGAAGAACCCACACGCCCGCGTGGCGCTGCAGTTTGGCAGGGAGGACGAGTTCGGTCGGCCGGCAGCGTGTTCTCCACAAAGGTGTTGTGTGCAGTACAGTGGCGTGGTAAGATTATCTTACTACATTCCATGGAGGTGAGCAGATGGCGACAAGTCGACGCGTGCGGTTGTCATCGAAGGGGCAGCTTGTGATTCCCGCCGATCTGCGCGAGCAACTGGGCCTGCAGCCCGGGGACGAGCTGGTGCTGCACCTGCTCTCCGACAGGATGATGCTGGCGGAGGTGGCGCCGCCGTCACCGTTTGCGGAGGTGGCTGCGTGCCTGCGTGAGGAGGCGCAGGCGAAGGGGATTACCCGGGCGCAGGTGGAGCAGGCGGTGGCGGAGGCTCGCGAGGAGGTCCACCGTGAACGGCAGCGCGGCGGGGCCCGAGGTTAGACTGTTTCTGGACGCCAACATCATCGTGAGCGGGATCGCGTTCTCGGGCGCAGAGAGCGACCTTCTGTTGCTGGCAGAGCAGGGAGTGTACGAGGCGGTAACGTCCGAGTACGTGATTGCGCAGGTGGAGCGTGTGCTCCTGGGCAAGTTGCGGCTGTCCGAACCGCTGGTTCGTGCGGCGATGGCTGCATTGCCGGTGCGCGTCGTGGGAGAGCCGGAAGCGGGGTTGGTGGAGCAAGCCGAGACGGTGCTGCGTGATCCCACGGATGCGCCGGTGTTGGCCGCTGCATTGAGCGCGGACGTGGAGGGACTGGTGACAGGAGACAAGGACCTGCACGAACTGGAGGGGTCGGCGCCGCTGCGTGTCCTGCGTACGGGTGACGCGATTGAGACCGTGCAGGCCGCGAGGGAGCGCGATTCTGAATGATAGGGCAGTGCCTCGCAGCGATGTGACGCCCGGCGTCGGTGTCCTCGTGCCAGCAAGGAAGGTAGCAGACATGGCCAAGTATGACCCTCTCCAGAATCGGCTACGCAACCAGCCCTATGATGTGACATCTGTCAAGTTCACCTTTGACGAGATTGGGCAACTTGTCGGTGGGCTGCCGCCGTCGGCTTGGGACTACCGTCCATGGTGGGGGAACAATGACGCGAGCCCGCAGGCGACCGCGTGGATGCACGCGGGGTGGCGCGTCGACAACGTCAACCAGACAGCCGGGTGGGTTNNCGGGTGTCTGCGCCGGTCGACGCCGAGGATGACCTCGATATCGTCCTGCTGCCGCCCGACGAGCCGCCGAAGGTGGTCTACTCGGCATCAGACATCGCGGCAGGCGCTGCCACGCCCGGCGGCGGGGGAGAAGCTCCGGGGCTCCGGGCAGGGATCGGCAAGTTCCTTGATCGGGTACGGCGGGATGAAGTCGAGCTCTACAACGAGGCCAGTCTCCAGTACGAACTCGCCATCCACCTGCGGCACGCGCTGGATCCCGTGTGGAAGATACAGCTTGAGCGCCCCGTGGACTACTTCGGGCTGGACCGCGCCTCCGGGTTCGTGAAGAAGGAGATCGACATTGTCGTGTTCACCGAGCAACAGGCTCACGCCATCGAGCTGAAGCTCCCGATGCGCGGGCAGTATCCGGAGCAGCTCTACTCGTTCTGCAAGGACATCCTGTTCCTGGAGCAGATGGTGCGCGCCGGCTTCGGCACCTGCTACTTCCTCGCCATTGTCGCGGACCGGCTGTTCTGGGAGGGCCGTACCACGGATGGCATCTACGCACCGTTCCGAGGCGATGCGTCCATCTGTGGTGAAGTCCGCAAGCCGACGGGCGACCGGGACGAGGCCCTCCGGATGGCGGGTCATCACGCCGTGACCTGGCGCGACGCCGGCGCGGGGAGGAAGTACGCGCTGGTTGAGGTGAGTGCGTAACACCCCGTATTCGACGGACACCATGCGAAATACGTACAAAAGCCGTCAGTGTCCGGCTTCGACGGCTCCGCTGTCACAACGGCTACGCTATCGCCACTATGACAATCGGTGGAATTTTGGAATCATGGAACTTTGGAGTTAGGGAACAGCATACAAGTGCAGAAGCGGACCTTGCCCCCAACCCCGGCCGTTGAACCGGGGCCTCGAATCCCTCCTCCAGCCGCGAGAAACGCAGCATGCGTGATAGCTTGATGACTTGATAGAAGCCAACGGGCTCAAGCCCTTGTGCGATCCCAGGCTTCTCCAGCATTCTCTTCTGCTCGGGCAACGCTGCCTTCAGACGCCGCCTGAGGTAGAGACTTTTCAGATCGACGCACCACACGTGCGGGCCGCGCTCCGGCGCGGAATGCCGAACGGTCATAATGGACGAGGGGCGGCCGCAAGGCCAGGAGGTCCCTCCAGGCGGCGGCAGCCGCCCCCGGTAGCTCAGACTATTGTGGCTGCTGTCAGTTCACCTCATAGCCACTCCACCGTCACCTGTGGCACCGGTTCGGCTTCGGGCTCGGGCCGGGCGGCGGTCGAGAGCGGGTGCTTCAGCATCGCGTGACGGAGGTCCTCGGCGGTCGCCTGCAGGTAGATTCCCGTTGTGTCAAGCCGCGTGTGCCCCAACATCCGCTGCAGGCAGTTGAGGTCCGCGCCGTTCTTCACCATCATGCAGGCGAATGAGTGCCGCAGTTTGTGCGGCGTGATGCCGGGCTTGTCGATGCCGGCTGCCATCAGCGCCTTGCGGAGTGCCTTGCCGAGTGCCTGCCGTGACATCCGCCGACCACACCGCGATGTGAAGACGTGCTCGTGATCGCACTCCCTGCGCACCTCGCGCCATCGCGTCAGCTCCACGCACACATCCTCCGCCAGCGGCACCGCGCGCGTCTTGTCACCCTTGGCGGCGACGAAGCGGACTACCCGGCCGGGCAGATCGACATCAGGCCACTGCAGGTTCAGCACCTCGCTGCGCCGCGCGCCGGTGAAGACCATGAACGTGAGCAGCGCCCGGTCCCTGGCACGCAACAGCGGTGACTTCTGCATCTGGGTGGCCTCCAGCATGCGCCGGCACTCGTCGGCGGAGAGGTAGGTCGGCAGCTCACGCGACTGCTTGGGGATGCTCAGACCACGGAAGGGGTCGGCATCGACATACTCATTGTTCCAGATGTACTTCCAGAACGACCGCAGGGAGTTGATTCGCCGGGCGATGGTGGCGCTGCTCATGTCCTGCTCGCGATGCCACACGATGTACTGGCGCAGGACCTGTCTGGTGATCTGCTTGGTGTCGGGTTCAACACCGAGGTGATCGAGGACACGCAGGAACACCTTCCCATCGGAGGCATAGGCCTCGATGGTCATGGGACTGCAATTGCGCTCGATCTTGAGGTAGCTGAGGAACTCCTGATAGAGGGTCTCGATACGCATCTGACAACGCTCCTTTGGTGGCGTTGTCGGATGGCGATTCGGGGTGTCGGGTCGGAAGCAAGGTTACGGACACGAAATCCGGCCTTTTTGGGGATCAGCGTGGAGGGCCCGAAAAGGTAACTGTAATCCTGCAACCAGCCACGCTTTTCGGAATGCCCCCTGAGCCCCCCGGAAACGTGTCCATAATCGGCAGAGAGTGGGTCTATAAGCCGAATTCTGTGGAAGGCTCGCGGTCACGGGCCCGCGCAGCGGGACAGTGTAGTCGCGAGACTCCGGCTGCCATTTATCTCCGCGCCATGTTGCCATGGCGCTCCAGCGGTCTACCCGGGGATCCGGATGGGCCATCCGCTCCATCAGACTGCGCGTGCGCAGTGCGTACCGCCTGTCTGAGAGATCGTCCCCCTATGTGACCTTGCTCCCGGCGGGGTTTAGCCAGCCGGCATGTCTCCATGCCGCTGGTGCGCTCTTACCGCACCTTTTCACCCTTACCGTGATCGCACTGGCGTGCGATTCAGGCGGTGTAGTTTCTGTGCCACTTTCCGTAGGGTTGCCCCTCCTGGGTGTTACCCAGCGCCGTTGCCCTGTGGAGTTCGGACTTTCCTCGGGAGCATCCCGAGCGTGCCCCACGGCCACGAGTGATGCTCACGCGGCAGCCCAACCCACTCTCCGCAGAAGCCATTATATAGCATACCCACCTGCAGCCGCCAGACCATGCCGACGTCCGCGCGCCCATCATGCCGCAGCCGGGCGGTGCGCCGCAGGCCCCCAGAGCCCGTGACCGACGGCCAAGCCACGCCCGACACGCTGGAAAGCGTGTCGCTCCTCAGATAGCGTTCCTCTTCGGAGACCACCGCTCCTCAGACGCTATGGCCCATAGGCCCCCGTCACTCCACAGGCGTCGTATCTCTTGCTCCATCGCCCGCCAGACGGCGTCGCTTCTCAGAGGCCATTGTTTGGCGCGCGGGACACGATGGCTGTAGAATGGTGGCGGCGTGCGAGACAATCACCGAGGAGAGGGGCTGGCATGCACGAACTCGATGCACTCCAGAAGGCCAATCTGGCCGAGATAGCCGGTCTCAACCAGCGTGGAGGGCGGACGCTCTCCATCGTCGACCTCATCGCCGATGGCACCCTCGATGTGCCCATGGCGGCGTACCTGCTGGCCGCGGTGGCCGATGGCGTCTCGATGCTGACTGCCGCCGGGCCGGGGGGAACGGGCAAGTCGACGCTGCTGGCAAGCCTGTTGAGTTTTCTGCCGCCGGGGGAGGAGATCTTCTCGGTTTCCGGCGCGGAGGTGATCGCAGCCGGGATGCAGGCGCCGCGGCGGGCCTGCTATGTGGCCCATGAGATTGGCGCGGGGCACTGGTACGGCTACATCTGGGGCGCGCAGGTGCCGGCGTTTCTCGATCTGGCCGCCTATGGCCACCGCATCGCCGCGGCCATTCATGCCGACAGCCTCCGGGAGCTTGCCGCGCAACTCTACGGGGCGCCGCTGGGTGCATCGGAGGAGCAACTCGCTGCGATACGCCTCATCTGCTTCATGGCGATGGACTGCACATCGGGCGGGGCGGTCCGCCGACGCGTCACACAGGTACACTCACAGGCAGACGGCGTGCTTGCGCCGGTATACACGTGGAACTCGATCACCGACGAGTTCGAGCAGGGCGACGTCGAGCAGAGCCTGTCGGAGATTGGTCGCGATCGGTTCGCCTCCGCGCGTGAGCTGATCGGACGGCTGGTCGCCGAAGACGTGGATGACTTCGCCGCGTGCAGGGCGGCCGTGCTCGCCTGGTACGGGGATACGGCTTGATCCGCACCTGCGCCACCGCCACCGTCCAGCACCCTCAGTGCATGCAGATGACCTCCGCGTGCCGGAGGTCGCAACAGGTCGGCCNNCCCCCCGCGCATCTGCGCCCGCCATCGCGGGCGTATGCTCAATGGGCTTGATGAAGTCCTGAGCCAACACTGAGGGAGCAATAGGGCGAATACCTGAAGAAACGGTGGCGAAATATCGAACTCAGTCAACGGTATTGCGGAGTGACAAACGGCACGGCCTGCCCAATCGGGGGAGATCGGGCAGGCCGATGCACGACTTATGTCTCGCCTGCTGCGCGCAGGCTGTGAGGGTCCTAGCTCTCGACGGCGGTGCGGCGGCGGCGGACCCAGGCCAGACCGAGCATGCCGATTGCAGTCAGGGCCAGGGTGCCGGGCTCAGGCGTGTTGACGGTGCCGTAGAGCTTCATGTCGCCCTTGTCGTTGCGGCAGCCCGGGCTCCAGCGGATGCCGATCTCGTCGCCGGCGTTTATCTCAAAGGGGAACAGAGCCCGCGAGATCGTAGCCTCGATGACGTAGGTGTCCGCCAGGCCCTCCTTCAGGCTCCCGAAGCTGTACTTGTAGTAGGACGTCTGGATGGCGTTCCCGAGGTACGTGCCCGAGAACGATGCGAAGTTGGGGTCGAAATTGGTCATCTGCCCGGCGTCATAGACAGCGCTCTGTGGGCTTCCCAGGTACCAGTCTGAGTTGTTGGTCTGGTAGACGCCGCTCCCGATGGTTGACCCGGGGGTGGCATTGTAGCTGGGATTGGTCTTGCGCGTCTCGGTGCTGAGGTTCACCCCGAAGTCGTAGCTGAAGCCGTCGACCAGCGGGTTGTTGATGCCGAAGTCCAGGGCGATGTCACCGGGAGTGAGCCCATTGTAGCCGCTGACCGGACCAAACGAGGTGACGATGGCGATGTAGATGTTCTCATCGTCATCGTCGAAGTAAATGGCCTCAGTGTCATAGGGCTCGCCGCCGTAGGGCTTCGTCCCCCAGATAGTGCGATCGTCGTACTTCCACTCACCGAACCAGTCGTCGACCACATAGTCAACGGTCTCGGTGTTGAGGGTGGGCGCCCAACTGCTGGGCTTGATTGGGTACGTCCTCGTGCCCTGCCCGTTGGCGTAGTCGTAGTACACCGTAGTGGTATCGAGCTGGAGATTGACGCCGAAGTGCGAACTGAGGAGGTCCGCGCCTGCGGGCACGGAGAAGACCATAGCCACAACAACCGCCGCAACGACGTACAACCCTAATCGGCCGCCCATAGACATGAGAGACCAACCCCCCATTGGTTGTCCTGTCCTGTCGGCTGCAGATGTGCTGTGATGTAGGCTGTGAGTGTGCCGTGAATAGGCTGTGGATAGTGATGTAGAGCGAGTGTATCAAGACAGGCTGATGCTTCGTTTAAGCTTACGTCACAAAGTATAGAGAGACATTGCGCGCTTGTCAAGCAATTTACCTTGAGAATCTGTAAAAAGATTCGGGATTGCCCTCAAGTTCCGCAGCGAACGGAATCCCGCTTCCCTGGCAGGGCTTCCCGCATGACGCGTGGAAATGACCACGCGCACGATCCCACAGAACGGGAGTGAGACACATGTCGCGTACCGCGATCATCATCACCGTCGTCGCTTCAGCAGTGCTTCTGGGCTCCGCGCTCGGCGTTCGCGCCCAGGGACAGGGGGAGAACCTCGTGGTGTACCAGCCCGATATCCTTGGTGTGGACAGGCTATTCCTCGTGGCGCTGCGAGTACCAGTGGACGCCCCACAAGTGCAGATCAGCGTACCAGACGAGGTTGCTCTTCTCGACCGCACGCCGCTGCCGGCGAAGAGCGATCTGCGCAAGTACTACTTCAGGACGCTCAAGCCTGCCCCGAGGGCCGATATCGTGTTCGCCCATCCGGCAGGGCCGGTAACGGTATCAGTTGAGATATGGTCGTTCGAGCAACTTCGGGAGTTCCGTACCCTCAAGAATGTCGGACTCCCGCGCCGCTGGCCAATCCACGAGACGCTCCCGGAACTCAAGCAGGCCCAGACGACTACGACGGACAAGCTCAAGGAGCAGATGGCCGGGAAGAGCGCGCCGGGCAAGGCCTGGCTCGAGTTCACCGATGACCAGATATGGTCATTGCAGCCTGATTCAACGATCCCGCGCTGGCACTGGGTCAACGTCAGCGAAGGGTGCCCGGTGCACGGCAAGCAGGTGTATGAGGGGCGCGCATACTATCCCTGGCTGGACGAGAACGATCAGCCGATCCGCACCTACGGCTCCGCGCATGTGCCCTACGCG
Source organism: Armatimonadota bacterium (assembly GCA_003542955.1). Lineage (GTDB taxonomy): Bacteria > Armatimonadota > Zipacnadia > Zipacnadales > UBA11051 > UBA11051. The sequence continues at coordinate 379 of DPJP01000446.1, read as the reverse complement.
TGGAAGATCAAGTGCCCTGTCGACGGCGCGCTATACCCCTCCAACGACTTCGCCAACAATGACTTCACCAGCGGCGAGTTCCCCGATGACGGAATCGGCGGTGGGTACGTTGCGCCCAACGGAATCCACTACGGCTTCATCGCCGAGACCTGTCAGTCATACTGCCACAAGATGCTCAGTGTCGCGCCGGCGTGCGCGAACGGCTACCTCGCGACCGGCGACATCGCCTACGTCCACAAGGCGCTGGTCGCCCTCAGCAGACTCGCCGTCGAGTGGGCGTACCTGGGCACCATGACGCATCACCGTCACCGCGACAGCGTCGGCCAGGTCGAGCGCATTGGGCAGAGCCGCTTCGAGGAGGGCCCATTCCTGTACGCTA
>DPJP01000031.1 GCA_003542955.1 Armatimonadota bacterium | reverse complement strand
GTCGGCTCGGACGGCCGATGGGGCATCGAGATGACTGAGGCGGAGAAGCCCGACGCGTTTGATGTCTCCCGGCGTGTCACGGTCCTCGACCCCGACGACTGCGGCGCCGAGGGCGTCAAGGACCCCCATATCTACAGCATGGCGGGCCTGCTCCACATGGTGGTCAGCTATGCGCCGAGGCCGACGAGCCCCNNACGCGGAGCACTCCGCCCGGAGCCTGCATGCGACGGGCGACGTCTACAACACAGGCATCATCAAGTCGCACAGCGGCCTGGCCGTGAGCGGCAACGGAACTGACTGGGACTGGGTCGGCGATATCCTCAGTCCTCCCCAGACCGGCTGGGACCAGTACTGCACCCGCATCAACTCGGTGATCCGTGTCGACCCCATCTGGCTGGGCTTCTACGACGGGAGCGCGAGCGTCGAGGAGAACTACGAGGAGAAGACAGGCCTGTGCGTCAGCCATGACTTCCGCACCTGGACCCGCGTCACGACCGACGGTCCCCTTGCGCTTCCGGGGCCCGGCAACGGCGCGGTTCGCTACGTGGATGTTGTGCCGACGGAGACTCATCTGCGCTACTACTATGAGTGGACGCGGCCGGACGGCTCGCACGAGCTGCGCACCAACGCCGTCGAGTGGCAGAAATGAGTGCTGAAGCATGGGCTCGGTGACGCTGCTCTGCGGCCCCCCGGGTTGTGGAAAGACGGAGCGGATCGGCCACATGTACGCAGAGTGCGTGCGGGCTGCCGGCTTCGATGCCGCCATCCTGCTACTGCCAACTGCCGACGCCGCGCGGTCTATGGCGCGTCGCCTCCCGGCTGAGGGGATGCTCGCCGGAGTGGTCGACGCCCGCATCATCACCTTCCCGCAACTCGCCGACGGGCTGTTGCGGGCCAATCATCGGCTGGCACCCGAGATCGGCCTCATCCAGCAGCGCCAGATCGTGCGCACAATCACACGTCAGATGGTTGCAGAGGGCNNCGCCGTCAGACCGGATGAGTTCGCCCGCCGTCTCACCACCGCGGGGCGGACCACCCGCAGGGACGTGGAAACCGCCGCCGTCTATGCCGAGTATCAGGCGACACTGCAGAGGTGCGGGCTCTTCGATGCCCCGGGGCGCTTCTGGGAGGCGCGCGACCTGCTCCGCGATGGGCTGACCGAGCCCTTCACCGACGTCCGACTGGTGCTCGTAGACGGCTTCGCCGACTTCCCGACTACGCAGATGCAGGTTCTGGCGCATCTGGCGGACACCGCGGACGAGACGATCATCACGCTGCCCTACGGCCCGGATGTCACGGCCGAGGAGATATGCTGGCTGCCCGGGCGGACCCTCTCGCGACTGCAGCAGCTCATCCCCCGCGCGCAGTGTGAGCCGCTTCCGGATGCCGGGCGCCCTGAAGACGGCCTTGCCTACGTTCGGCGTCACTTCCTCACTGTGGCGCCACCGCCTGCCCCGCCCGCGTGCGCCGAGCAGGTTGATGTCTTCGTGGCGGATACCGAGCGCGATGAGCTTGAGATCGTCGCGGAGCAGATGAAGACACTCCTGCTCGATGGCGTGGCCGCCGAGCAGATTGCCCTCGCGCTCCCTGCCCCCGCGGCGAAGGCCGATCTCATCGAGAGCGTCTTTGGCGCGGCGGGCGTCCCCTACAGCCTCGCAGCAGGCCAGCAGGCGTCAGTTCAGCCGCTCGTGCGGCTCGTCGGGTGTCTGCTGAGACTTGTGGCCGGTGAGTTCCATCGGGATGACGTAGTCGCACTGATTCGCAATCCACTCATCGACTTCGACTGCCTGCGCGCTCCCGGCTCCCAGTTGGCCCCGGATGACGTGTATCCCACCGCATGCGCGGCAGGTGTGGTTGCCGGGAGAGCCCAATGGGCTGATGGTCTTGAACTTCACGCCCGGCGTCTGCAGAGACGCCTCGACGCGGCAGCAGCCACCCGCATCGACGATGCCGACGAGGATCTCGCCCCGCGGACGGCCCGCATCGAGGACATTGAGCGTCAGCTCGCCGACGCGCACGCCGTTTTGGGGTTCCTCCAGAGATTGTGTGAACTCATCGATCGCCTCCCGAGTTCGGGCACCGCGGATCAGCACGTCGGCGCCCTGACCTCCGTTCTGGAGGCGCTGGGGCTTGCCTCAGACACGTTGCCAACACGGGTACCCGCCTCGCAGATGCGCAATGCCAACCTCCGCGGCTTCGATGAGTTCTGCGAGCAGTTGCGGCTCTATCGCGAGGTCTGTGCGGCACTGGACCGCGGAGCGATGCTGTCTCTGTCGGAGTTCGCCGCCGACGTGACTGCACTCATCGCCCAGACGGGTTTCCGAGCGGGGCGCGACCGCCCGGGCCGGGTCACGATCACCGCGGTCGAGGATGGTCTGCGCCAGCGGCGCGTCGAGTACCTCTTCCTCGCCGGCCTGACCCAGGGCGCGTATCCCGCTCTACACCATGAGAGCGTGCTCTATGAGGATGCAGACCGACTGGCAATCTCGGCCGGCGCCCCGTGCGACCTGCGGACGCGAGGGGATCGGGAGGCGGCCGATGCGTTCTTCTTCCACGAAGCGCTCTCGGCGGCAACGCGCCGGCTCTCGGTGAGCTACAGCGATGGGGCCGGCCACGATGAACTCGTGCTGCCCTCGGCCTACGTCGAGGAGCTCGCCGGCCTCGCCGATCCGAGCGGCGCGCTGCCCCGGCGGCGGAAGTCGCCGCGTCAGAAGGGGCCGCTCGACGCCGTCAGCGTTTCGGCACTGCGTGAGGGCGTCTTCATCAGGCTGTTCTCGACCACGGGGGAGTCCACCGATGACTCCCTCGATGCCGCGTACAACCTGCTGTGCGATGTCGACGCCTGCGTGTCGCCGCGTGCTGCCGCCGGCGCCTTTGCGGAGCATGCCAGGTACTCAAAGCAGCCGTTCGATCAGTACGACGGGGTCCTGGATGCAGCCGACGTGCTGGATGCCATAGCCTCTCCCGGCAACTGGGGCATCGAGCACACCTTCAGCGCCAGCCAGCTCTCCGCCTACGGCAAATGCCCGTTCCGGTTCTTCGCCGAGCGTGTGTTGGGGCTCGAGGCCATCAGGGAGCCGGACGAAGAGCCGGACCGTGTCGACCTCGGCGGGCTCGCGCACGAGATACTGGCCGATTTCGTTCGGCGCTGGGGCGACGAGGCCGGTCTCGCCGCCCCGATCACCGTCGAGAACCTCGACGCCGCACAGGCACTCCTGCGACGCGCCGCGGAGGATGCGTTCAGGCGCCGTGAGCGCGAGCAACTGGTGGCCGTGCCCCAGCTCTGGCAGGCGGTCTGTCGGCGGCTGCTCGAGGACCTGCTGGCATGGCCGTCCGCGGAGGCCGACGTCAATGAGAAAGCCGCTCCCGGGCTCTACGCGCCCCTCTGGTCCGAGAAGCCATACGGCTACGAGACCGCTTCGGCGCTGGTGCTCGGCGCCGGTGAGCGCCTCGTGCGCGTCGGCGGGTACATTGATATCATCGAGCTGGTTCTCGGCCCGAATCGGACCCCGATCGGCTACGCCGTCTACGACTTCAAGACATCGTCCGGGCTGCCGTCGGTCGCGGACATCCAGGAGGGACGCGAACTGCAGCTGCCTCTGTACATCATGGCGGCGGAGCGGATGATCGGGCCCGAGTATGGGCCGCTGAAATGCCTGCTCGCCTCCTACTACCAACTGCGCGGCGGAAAGGCCAGACGCAGCATCCAGATTGTCCCCGACAGCGGCGCGCGAGATGCGCTCCTGGACGCGGCGGAGGGCTACGTGCTCGCGTATGCGGAGGCCATCAGGGCGGGCCGGTTCGCCGTGGCGCCGGCCGGGAAGCAGTCTTGCGAGTATTGCGACATCCGCCGCGCGTGCCGGTTTGCGGATTGGCGCTCGGAGATGAAGAGCGCGGAGGTGTCCAATGTCTCCGCGCCCTGAGCCGCCCGATAAGCAGGTCCGACAGCGCGCCGCGGGGCTGAAACGCGATATCTTCCTCTCCGCGGGCGCGGGGACCGGAAAGACCAGCGTCCTGGTCAGCCGGTACATGGCGGCGTTACAGGCCGGGATTTCCCCGCGTGAGATCGTCGCCATGACCTTTACCAGGAAGGCCGCCGCAGAGATGCGCGAGCGACTGCGCGGGGAGTGCCGCACGATGATGCTCGGCGCCGACGAAGAGCAGGCACGGCACTGGCGTCAGATCGCCTCGGAACTCGAGACCGCCCACATCGGGACAATCCACAGCTTCTGCGCCTCACTGCTGCATGCGCACGCGCTCGATGCCGGCGTCGACCCGATGTTCGTGACGCTCGAGGCGCGCCCGGCGGCCCTGCTGCTCAATCGCACCATCGGGGCGACATTCATCGAGCGGCTCAGGCGGCAGGAACCCACCGCGGTGACGCTCGCGAGCGCCTGGAGCCGCGGCACGATTGTCTCCGAGATCGCCGGCATTATCAGCGCGCGGGATCGCTACAGCGCCTGGCTGGCATCGCCGCCGAGCGTCGGGAAGGTCATCGAGGACTGGCGCCGCGACCTGGAGGAGGCCGCCATCGAGATGGCCATTCAGGCAGGCTCCGACGTCGTGCTCGGTAGCCATCTCGACTTGCTGGCGCGCCTGTCGCAACCCAATCCGACTGCCCGGTTCGCTCCGGAGGCCCTCAGCGTCGTCGACCATGTCAGCGCTCTCAACCGGGGGCGGCCCGCGATGGCCCTCGATCACCTCCGTGCGGCAGAGCAGGCAGCGGCGGTGCGGAAAGTCGGCAAGCCCGATGGATGGCCCGATCCGGACCAGTACGAGACACTCAAGACAACGCTCAACGCGGTCAAGGACCTGCTCCGCGGCTACCTGCGCGCCTGTGAGATCGACGTTTCCGACGAAGTCCACGCCGAAGCGGCCGAACTCACTGCTGCTCTCTGGGCGGAGGCCGCCGCCTGCCTCGACGCCTACACTCGAGCGAAGACAGAGCGCGCGGCGCTCGACTTCGCCGACCTCGAACTGCTCGCCGACCGGGTCCTGGCAGATGTCGAACAGGTCCGTGAGCGCTGCCGGGCCCGTTACCGCCAGTTGCTGGTCGATGAATTCCAGGACACCAATGCACTCCAGGACAGCATCATCCGCCAATTGACCGGCTTCAGCGCGGAGACGGCGGGGCGTGAGGGTCCGCGCCTGTTTGTCGTCGGCGATGCAAAGCAATCGATCTACGGCTTCCGCAACGCCGATGTGACTGTGTTTCAGCGGGCGCGGGATGAGTTCGCCAGCGGCGGCGGCGATGTCGAGGCCCACGCACTGCAGGCAGCCTTCCGCAGTACCAGCACACTCGTCGAGTTCCACAACTGGCTCTTCAGCCATGAGGCCGTGATGGGGCTGCTCGAGGGAGATGGCGTGGGACGGCGGCGGGACTTCGAGGCGGGCTATGAGCCGCTCGCGTCTCAGCGACCGCCGCGGGGCGATGGGCTTGCCGGCGAAGTGCTGCTGACGGAGGTCGTGCCGGCGGAGTCCGACGAGAAGGTGTCAGCCGAGCAGAACCGCGAGGCGGAGGCCGCCAACCTCGCCGCCCGTGTCCGGCACCTGCTCGACGAGCCGTTCACGGTCGGCTTTCCCAGTGGAGAGCCGCGGCCGGTTCGGCCGGGCGACATCGCGGTGTTGTTCCGCTCGACCACGAACATCGCGATCTACGAGAATGCTCTCAGACGCCATGGCATAGCCTTCAAGACCGTGGTCGGGAGGGGGTTCTGGTACCGGCCCGAGGTCATGGACCTGCTCAATATCATCCGCGTGCTGGATAACACTCATGACGGCATCGCCCTGATGGGTGTCCTGCGTTCGCCGATGTTC
>DPJP01000076.1 GCA_003542955.1 Armatimonadota bacterium | reverse complement strand
GGGGTCGGGGCTTTGATCCTTTGATCTTGATACAGGCATTCGGCATGCAATCCGGCGCCCCAATATCAAACGATCAAAGCCTCGACCCCTTTGTAGCTTGCCGACGGATGGCAATGCCACCAGCAGCGGTGTCATCTCTGCAGCAGTGAGGCGGAGCGTCCCGGGACGGTGCGGCGGCTGTCGAGGAAGGGGCTACGTCCCACCCTCGGCGTAGTAGCCTTCGCCGGTGCAATGGGGACCCCAGGCCTCGAGGACTTGGGCCACGCGGTGTTGCTGTGTCTGCCCCGTCGCTGCCTGCTGCACATCTGCCAGCCAGGGCTTTGCGTATCGTCCGAGCATGACGGCCATCACCCCGGCGCAGTTCGATCGCAGCCGCTCGTCTCCCGAGAGGCGGATGGTATCTGTCAGTACCGGCACGATAGGTATCCCGATGCGCACCAGCGCCAGGGCCGCGGGAGTGTCTTCCTCCGTGAGACGGACGCCGGGACGAACGACCTCCTTGCCCATCATCGCGATGAGTCTCTCCGCCGATCCTTGAGAGACCCCGCGGATCAGCCCGAGGGTGGTCGCGGCGCTCGCGCGGTCGTCGGGTCTTCTCTCGGCATCGCCGATGCGCACCGCCAGATCGTGCACGACCCGCTCGCGCTGACTGTGCAGCCCGCGCTTCGCGAGGTAACGAGTTCCGGGGTCATCGGACAGAAGAGCCGCTATCGGCGGGCACTGCAGTCGTGGCGGCACTTCGCGGGGGGTCACCAAGAACAAGTTCAGCAAACCGTTGCTCTCCGGACAGGGCAACGGTCCGCGCGAGCGGGCACTGTCCATCGCCGCGCCCCATTCTGCGTTGTCGACCACGGCATTCTCTTCAGCCCAATGAGTGTACCAGTACACCGCCGCACTCCGGAGCATGAGTGCCACGGCCTGTTGAGCTTTCTCGCGTTCCTCGGGGCTGCCCTCCCGAGCTGCTCGGGACAGGATGGGGATTGCGGGGGCGCCAACGCGTGCCAGAGCCCACGGCCCGGGGGTGGTGTCCTCCAAGGGCAACCCGATGCCCCCGAACGACTGATACGGCCCTGGCTCCTGGTACGACGGGTCACGCAACGTGAGCACGGAGCCCAGAGCCATCAGTGGCTTCTCTGACGAAGGTCTGAAGCGAGCCAGTACCTGGACCAGGTCTCGGACGTACGCGAAGGGCAAGGCTTCACCCGCGAGAGCGTCGTCGATGGTCTGTACCATGTCGTAGTAGGCGGCTACAGTCGAGGTATCGCCGGGGCGCAGGACCTTGGGCAACTCACTGCGATCGGGCGATCCGGCGATTGTACAAGATGCCACGCAGACGGCCAGAGTCACCATGGCCAGCTTCCGCAGGTATCCCATACACAATAGATGCACATCTCCGGCCCGTAGGCCTGTGCGTTCCATTGGTGCTCCCCCTTCCATACCATGGTCACTGCTGGCTACCGGGCTTGTTCCAGGTGTTCGCACCGATGGGGCCAGTCAGTTGCAGATCATACTCCCACTCAAACGGTGCGCTGCAGCGCACGCCGTTGAAGTAGGCCTTATCTGTGTAGTGGCCCCAGTGCCTGAAGCTGTACCATTCCGGGTTCGCCTTCCACCACTCATTGGCTCCCGACACGAATTTGTTGCCGGGCGCGTCCCACATGAAAACCTTGCCGGCCGCATCTGATATGTCGTGGTCCGGGAGATCGTCTGGTGTCCCTGCCGGCGCATCGTAGCCCGGATACGCTGTAGAGCCGTTGTACTTGGCGAATGCGTGCTTTGTCTGGTGGAGGTCGAACTTCTTGTTGGGTTTGCGTGGGTCCAGTACACCGACGATCTCCACCTTCTTGTGAAAACCATTGCAGTCTGCGCTGTCCGGGTTCACGATCCCAAGTTGAGTGCCATCTCCGCACGGGTCACAGGGATAGTCGTTGAAGTCGAAACCATGGCTCGTCGAGCCGCTGGTTCTAATATGCCATACCACCCAGTACGCGGTGGCGTTGGACGCTTGGGCACCGAAGTACTCTCTGCTATCGCCGCGGCTGCCCGTCTCGCCGCTCGGAATGCTCTTCGGCAGGTCGACCACAGCGATCTCGATGTTGGCCTCTGCCCCCTGCTTGTACGGCGCCGTCCAGATGGTGTCAAATGAGTACTGTGACACGGTCCCATCGGTTGTGGTCCACCAGCATCTCGAGCTCTCCCCCCATCCTCCCCATTCGTCCGCGTCCTTACCGGAAGTGGTGGATTGGTCTCCATCTATCCACCTGTCGTCATCCGAGCCCATCCAGCCCATGGTGTCCGTGGAGTCGCCGTCCTCGCTTGAGGCTGCAATCTCGATCACCTTGTCGTCTAGTTCACCATCGATGGCTGTGTACGGGTCCCACACTTTGCCGGCCGATGCCGGAGGCGCGAGCAGACACAGCACACACATATACATTGAACACACCAGCAGTGTTGTTCTCAACATGCTACACAGTCCTCTCTCACTGGTATTCCGAGTTCGCGTGCCGCAGACGGGGTCACTTGCCCTGCATCTGTTCGAGAAGCCGCTTCGCCTCCTTCGCTTCCGCCCCGTCGGGCCATGTCGCGACCACTGCCCGACATGCTTCACGCGCTTTGGCCCACATCCCCAGGTTGTAGTAGATCTGTGCCATGCGGAAATAGCTCTCCAGAGCCCAGTCGCCGTCCGGGCGCTGCTTGCGTAGTTCAGCACACTGTGTCTCGGCCTTCTCCGCGTAGTGCGGATCGCTCTGCGCAAGCACGGCATACGTTCGGACAAGGTCCGCGAGCAATGCCCCCTCGACCTGCTCCGGTGGGATGGAGGCGATCAGGCGTTCCTGCTCGGCAGCCAGCCGCTCCCAGCCGAGTGAGTACCACGTCTGCCTCTTGCAGCACAGCATGAGGTTCGCGCGCTCCTCCGGCTCCAGATTCTCATACCCAATCTGCTCAGCAAGCGCGCCGTAGGCATACTCGGCGAGTGCGTAGGGCACACGTACTATGCCCCGCGCCTGCTTCCAGTCTCCAGACGCTCTGTCGAACAGCTCGCGAGCCATCTCCCTGAGGTAGGCGATGCGGGTTGTCTCTGGCATGCTCCCCAATACCTCGACACAGGCCGCGACACGCCGTTGTGCGTAGAGCGGATGGATGCTTCGGAACTTGATGGCGATGTCCCGGTGCGCGTCCGCCACCAACCCGGGGGCGCCTTCCTGTGAGAGCAGGTGCGCGACGGCGTCATAGCGCCGTTGCGCCGGAGCGAGCACACCGGCTGCCAGGAATGCATCGGCCTCCCTCCGGAGGTGCTCGATGGCTCGGGCACGGTCCGTTGTCGCGACGAGAGCGTTGACGTAGGCGTCAAACGCCGTCTTGACCTCTTCGTTCGCTCCCGGGCGATGCTGCCATGTCTCAAGTCGCAGACGCTGGAGCGCCGGACTCTCGGCCGCGCCATCAGCCAGAGCTGCGGCACTCAACTGGCAGGCCAGGGGTGGGAGCGCGTCCCGTGTCCTGATCAGGCATCCGGCGCCGGCGGTGTCCCAGAGGTCGGTCAGCTCACGTAGCCCGCGGGAGGTAGCGTCATCGAGCCCAACGCCGGCGACATGGAGGTCCGGGGTTCTCAGCGGATCGAGGAATATCCCTGAGATGAGCACCGCCGCGCTACGGTCCTTGCGGAGCCTGATCGTCAGGTCACGCCCCCCTCGCACGCCAAACACCTTGTACACCCCGCCGCCGAAGTCCGTAACACGGGCAGTGCAGGCGTCGCGGTCGTCGGTGGTGGACAACTCGATGCGGTGGGCGCGGGGGAACGGCGCCGAATACCAGTCCCAGTCGATGAAGTAGAGACCGAGACGCCAGACACCTGGTGGCATCTGCAGCGTTGCCACAAGGTCGGGCCCCCACCCGTCGGTTGGGTGTAGCTCCCCGTGGTCATCCCAGGAAGCATAGGTTCGCCCACCCCACTGGGGATTCTCAAGAGCCNNTACGCATCGCGCCGATCCAGTGTCGTGTCAACGCGTCCGAGGGATCGGTGGTGCTTGATGTGTACCGGAAGGCGCCTTTGCCGCGCGTCCAGACGACCTCGTTCTGCAGCTCGTCAGCAAAGGCTGTGGTCTTGCACTTGGCGGGGGTCACTTCACCGCCCACCATGTCTCGGGGAGCAGACATCGCGGAGAGCACCCAGCAGTACGAGCCGTAGTTGCCTATCCAGTTCCCCTGTGTCTGGCGGTCCTCGCCAAGATACACAACGCAGGGCTCTTCGGACGCGATGGGGGCGGAGGGTGCGACGACCAGCGTGCCGGTGTCGCCAAGCTGTGCGACCCGGATGTTCTCCTTCGCAACCAGGTAGCATGCGTCCCACGATGATGCCTGGTTGCGTGAGGACAGAATCACGTCGGCGCCGGTGACGCCTGGTCTGCCGGGAAGCAAAAGAGCGCGCTCAGTCCAGTTCGGGACGTCCGCACGCCACCAGAAGCCTGAGAAGCTCCGCCGCTGTCCGGCTTGCGGCTCTCCGGCACCGTCCAGAAGCTCCACACTGGCGTCATCCCCACCCCAGGACGCGCACCCGAAGAGGTAGTCGGTGTTCTCCGCCAGACCAGCCACCCGCGCAGCCATGACCGGCGTGGTGGCCTTCGGGCGCTCACTGAGGTTGACCTGCACGTACCCCTCACCGCTGAGGTTCGCCCCGCGTTGGTTTGACGTCTGTATCTGGCTGTACGTCCGCCAATCGAGGAGGAGTGTCGTCAGGCTCCGGCATGCCGGACCCTCGCCACGGATACACTCCGCACCCGCGATGCTCTGCAGTTCGCGAGGGAGCCACCATTGTGTCGGCTGAGGATCGCCCTCGACAACCACCGGCTGATCGAAGTCGCCGCCCTGCATGAGGTCCTGCTCTTGGGCGACTACGGCTACAATCGGCTTGAGGTGAAGGGTACCCGATGGCGTGTCGTCGAAGGTGTCGGCCCTGAAGCTCTGGGTAGCGGTGCCACCGTCGCCGATCACCGCCGGACGCGCCCCAATGGGAACAACCAGGCAGTTGGTGAGATGGCCGTCATCGGTCACGATTCCGAGGTCACAGGATAGCACGCGAACCGGACGCTGCCCGGAATTGGTGATGCTCACTTCGGCTTCAAGCCGCTGCGTCCCCGCAGAGATGCGTGTGTCACCATCGCCGAGCAGCCGTGCTGTGGCCACGACGCTTTCCTCGGTCGCAGTCTCCCCCAACCATGCGGACAGCCGCCCCTGGCCATCCCACGCCGGCCCGTGGTCGCCGTCTGCCGGCCTGTGAGTCCACGCGGACCCGTCGAGCCCAAACACGATGTCCGTTGTGGGTGGCGGCGACGTTGCAGTTGCGGTTGTATGGGTGGCTGTCTCCACGTCTGGCGCGGGGTTCTTGACTACCGTGGCGGAGCCGACATAGAGGTATCTCGTTCTGAACTGCGGGTCGTAGATGCGGACCGAAAGCGAGTGTCGGCCCGCTGCCATCCTCTCGGCGGGGACCGTGACTGACACCCCTTCACCGAACGTCTCATTGTGGGTCGGCCCACCATCGATCGAGATGCGACACGAGGCGTCGGGGGGGATGTGCGGAAGGCAGACAGAAACGACCAGGCCGCCGGGCACGGGGGTGTCGAAGCTTAATGATGGCGCATCGGCGGTCGCCGAGGCGGCGAACACAGACCCGACGCTCAGCCAGAGCACGCATGCCGCCAGTACCCGTCGCGGAGCGCACTGTCGCTTTGGGGGACTCGAAGCAAGAAGCGATGCGGGGTCGCCCTGCGGGTACACGGCAAGGCACCGGGTTTTGTCTACTGAGGCGGCTTGAGGCACACGCATCGCGTCCTCCGTGGTGGTATCCTCCACCCGGTGGCCACGTCACGGGCATGCACAATGCTTCGCTCCGCCCCTGCCAACCGCGCCGCCAGTCGTACCCCTCGCATGGCTATGCCGAACGCGCAACCAGGGAGACCGGTGTATCGGACTGTCACTTCGCTATCATTACCATGATAACACTACAGGGGGGGGAGTCAAGATGTATCTGGAGACTGCTCCCTGACCGCTTCCCGGTCGCACGTGAGTTCAGCGGAAGGAAGGCCTTCGACTTCTTCGAGAAGTGGCT
>DPJP01000404.1 GCA_003542955.1 Armatimonadota bacterium | reverse complement strand
GTCAGGCACTGAATCATGAATCCCCAAACGCGCGGCTCATTTGCGCGCACGTGGACAGGAGATTCATGATTCAGTGCCTGACACCAACTTCCGGCTGCCCACGTTGCGATGCCTGTCCCGCCCAAGGAATCTCCCGCCTCCCTGGCCAACTCCTCCCTGCAAAGCCGCCCACAAGTGCCCACCGGAGGAGTTCCCGCCCATGCGCCGGCTGACCATGCCGCTTGCATCTCTCGCCGCCATACTGCTCTCGCTCGTGCCTGTCTACGCACAGCAGAGCAACTACACCTACGGCAACAGGCCCATCGATCTCTTGCCCAAGTCCACCCACGCGCGTCCGGAGGACGATCTGGACTGGGGGCGCTCGGATGCGCCTGCCGGCTGGGAGCTGGCCGTCCACCCGAAGGACACGTTCCGCGTCGGGGAGCAGGGGATCGAGCGGCTCTGCGTTATCGAGGCGCGTGGGCCCGTCGACATCGGCGAGAGCGGCCTGCTCGTACTCGCCACCACCACGGGCGATGCCATCCACTCCGCGCCCGCCGACTGGGTTGGTCGCTACCCGCGCATGCGCTCATACTGGCTGCCGGTTCTGCGCGGGGCCGACATGCGCGTCAGCCTCCGGGACGCCTCCGGCACATTGGCTGAGGCCCTCGTGACGACAAGTCGCGGCGCGCCGCGCATCCTCTACTCACTCGAGCCCGAGCAGCCCGCCCCGGAGGCGGATGCAGGCGTGGCGCTCCTGCCGGCGAACTCCTGTGCCGCGGTGCGCGGCAGCATGGTGTCGCTGCGAGTGGGCCTCTGCCACGGAACCCGCATGCCCGTCCGCGTCAACCTGGCGACCGACGACGCGGCGACGCCGCTCGGGGCCTGCACCGTCGACCCGGGCACCGGGCACCTCGTCGGCAGCATCCGCTTCAGGGCGCAGGGCGAGCAGGCGGTGATGTCGGTTGTCGCCACCGAGGTGGGTACGGGGGCGGAGGACACCTTCCACATCCACCTCGCCGAGCCGGCGCCGGAGTTCGGCGCCCACGAGACCGACCTCCGCTACACGCTCCCCGTCGTCGATGGCGCCGCCACACGGAGCTGGGAGGAGCTGTGGGGGGAGAGTGAGAAGCGCGACGTCGTCGTGAGCTTCCCCGGGCAGCCATACAGGATGGTCTTCTGGCGCGGCGGGAGCTATGTGCCCTGCTGGGCGCTGCCTGAGGGCTGGCTGACATACGAATGGCTGGAGGCGGAGCCCTACTTCTATGGGGCGGAGGACTGCGTCGAGCCGCTGCAGGACCGCGACTGCATCTACTCGCGCGTCGAGATCATCAGCAGTACGCCCGCGCGCGCGGTGNNCGGTGGTGAAGTGGAGTTACGCGCTGACCGACTTCGCCTGCAAGATCATCAATAACGAGCACGCGGAGGAGGTCTTCACGCTCTACCCCGACGGCGTGGGGACGAGGTACCTGCGGGGCTATTACGGCAGCGGATGGCATGAGAATCAGGAGTTCATCGTGATCAACCGCCCCGGGCGGCGCGCCTCCGACGCCCTGCACGCGCAGGCGGTCACGTTCCACAGCCCCGACGGCCGCTCCCAGGCGCCGGAGTGGCCCCGACCGGGCCTGAGCCTCACCGGTTGGCCGCAGGTCATCTCCGTGGTCAACCTCGGCAACGGCCCCCGGCCCTTCATGGTCACCCCGAATGCGCCGACGCAGGTGAAGGTCTGGGCTGAGCCATACCTGGACAAACCCGATGTCTTCAACAGCTACCCGCACTGGCCCGTCACGCGCGGGATGCTCACGAGCTGGCTCGATGACCCGGCGCTGTTCGCCAACCCCACGCACAGTAACCTGGCGAACCTCGTCAACGACCCCGTCGAGAGCACCACCACGCGCAAGGACTTCCTCTGGCTCATCGGGATGGAGCACACGCCATTCCCTGATGAGGCGACCGAAGCGCGGACTTGCGGGGGCTGCTGGCTTGAGCCCGGCGATCTACGGGTGATCTCCGGCGCCACCTATACAGGCTACAGCCAACAGGAGCGCGCCTACATGCTCACCGCCGACGCGGGTGCAGAGAGTTGCCGCCTGGAGCTGTTCCCCGCGGCGGGTGTACCGGTCCGCAATCCGGCATTTGTCGTCAAGGGATGGGGTGGGAGCAGCTCCGTGACGGTCCCCGGTGCCACTCGCATTCACACAGGCCGCGAGGGCGACGCGTTCGTCGTCTTCGTCGAGGGGACATTCGCCGGGCCGACGGCGGTTTCCATCGCCAGATAGCCGGCCCTGCGTGCTCGACACACCGAACATCAGATGAGTCGCGGGCTTCCGCCGAGCATCAGAGGAGTCGCGGGCTTTCGAGCCCGCGATGTAGACATTACTATGGTAGGCATTCGCGCAGGCTGGAAAGCCTGCGACTCCTTTGATGCTGTGTTGGCTAACGGAGGTGAGGCAATGCCGCAATCGTGGCCCGGGCGGATAGCCGACGCCGCACGCACAGTAAACCGCGTTCTCAGCCGGCCGGCGTCAAGCGCGAATGGCGTCGCGGCCCGGACGAAGGATGGCAATGCGGGGTGATGGAACTGGGCGTAGAGTGTCTGCAGGGTACCTCGGGGTATGTGGCGGCCTGAGACTGTCAACGCCGGCCCCGGAACAGGGAGGAAGTGCAGCCATGTGGACCATGCCGCTGTCAGTTGTACTCTTGCTTGCCGTGTCACTGGCCTGTGCCGCGCCGCTGTTCGAGGTCAGCTCCGTGGTCAAGAAGCCGCGNNGGACTTACGGCTACCGGGGCATCATGGGCGACTTCATCCGCCTGACGGACGGCGCGTTGATGCTGTCCTACACCGACGGCGACATCATGGCCGTCGCCTCCACCGACCAGGGGCGCAGTTGGGGGTCGCCTCGGATGCTGGTCAAGCGTCCCTCACCGCCGGCGAGGGGCAGCATCGCGCACCCATCGTTCCTGCGACTCGATAGCGGCGACATCATGCTCACCTACATCTACACCACCCACCCGACCACGCCCTACTACGGGCACAACTACTACCGCCTGTCCGCCGACGAGGGGCAGACGTGGAGCGACCAGTACTGCTTCACGCCCTACCCCGGCTACCTCCCGGCCCACAACGACCGGCTGCAAAGGCTCTCCACGGGGCGGCTGCTGATGATGGCCGAGTACAAGGCCCATCTGCCAAGCTCTGATGACCACAGCGGCTATGTGGGCATGAGCTTCTTCTCAGACGACGGCGGCTACTCATGGCAGCCGAGCCGCAACACCGTGGACGCCTTCAAGGACGGTGCCCGAGTGGAGGTCCAGGAGGCAGATGCAGTCGAGCTGAGCGACGGGCGGCTGCTGATGTTTTCACGCACCTACAGCGGCTATCCCATCTTCGCCTACTCCGAGGACATGGGGCAGAGCTGGGGCCCGCCGATTCCGCGCCACGACATCCCCATGCCATACGCCGCCATGCCTACCGTGCGGCGACTGCCGACGGGCGACCTGCTGTTCATCTGGATCAGCGAGAAGTCCCAGGACACGCAGGACCCGAAGGTCTGGCGCCGCTGCACGCTCTCGGCGGCCATCAGCAAGGATGAAGGTGAGACGCTGATCAACCGACGGACCATTGTGACCGACCCGGAGGGCGACTTCGGCTACCAGTGCGTGGAGTTCCTCGATGACCAGACCGTGCTGATCGCCTACCATACGCGGGAGGGCATAGACCTTGCGCGTGTGGGCGTGGACTGGTTCTACGCGGAGTGAGCGGACTCCATGCGACAGGGGCCCTGCGGCCGCCATATCCGAGGCGCGTCTACGCGCCCGAGCACATGCGCGCAAGGGCCTCGAACCGGGCCTTCGCCTCCCGGAGCATCTCGCGCGGCTCACGGGTTGCGCGCACCTCGAGCATGAAGACCCCGTCGTAGCCGGAGGCTCTCAGCGCGCGCATGAACCCCGCCCAGTCCACAGTGCCCTCGAACGGCAGGGCGTGCTGATCTGACTGGCCGTCGTTGTCGCTGATGTGCAGTGTGAGCAGCCTGTCGGCGACGATGTCGACCGCCGCGACCGGGTCCTCGCCGATGCTCGCGTGGCTGGTATCGAGGCAGTAGCCGAGGTTGTCGAGCCCAATCCCCTCGACGAATCTGACCACCTCCGCCACGGTGTCGCCGACGCGCAGCCTCGTCGGCAATGCGTTCTCGACTGCAACCCGCAGACCGAGGTCTCTGCAGAACCTTGCCACCTCCGCCACGCTCTGCTGACCGGCGGCGAACTGCCGGGCGCGCGTCGTCTCGTCCTCGAGCGGCCCTCCGCAGTGAGTAACGAGGATGCGCCCGCCGACGCGCTCGAGCGCGGCCGCAATGAGCTTGACCTCCGCGACGGCGGCGAGCCGGGCCTCCTCATCCAGCCCCGACATCGCGATGATGAGTTGGTCGGGCACATGCAGCGTGTGCACGCGCACGCCGTGTTCCGTCAGCGCGGTGGACAGGCGCCCTGCCGCCGCAGCGTCGTTGTAGTCGAGATGCTGGGGCACGCGCCTGAGTTCGATAGGCCGGATCTCTTCCGCGGCAAGCAGCCCGAGGTTGGGGATCAGTGTGTCTTCATACCACAGCAACGTCGAAACACCCAACTCCATGTCTATCCCTCAGATGTTCAGTATCATCCCGTCGGAGGCGACGTCCACACCGTGCGGGGCAAACACAGCATCCAGTTCCTCGGCCGACGGGTCATCGCCCCTGTGCACGTGGAGGATGTGCTGGGCGATGAAACGGGCTCCGGGTTTGAGCAGGCCGTGCTGCTCGAAGAGCGCCTTGAGTTCCAGGAATGGGCCGGTGCTCAGGTGGCCGGACCGGCACTCCATCAACTGGTGGCATGTGCACTCGAGCACAACGGCGTCGAACCGCCACCTGCATATCTCACGCCACGAGTCTTCAGGGGGCCATCCGGTGTCGCAGGCGTACAGCAGCGTCTTCCCGGCCACGCTCAATATGAAGATGAGCGGCTGCTCGCCACCGGTTGTGTCGTGGCTCGCGGCGAGCGCGGTCAGGCTGAAGGCGCCGCCCTCGTCGTCGTGGACATCCAGCGGCTGCATTGTGCGGAAGTGCAGATTGAGCTTCTGTGGGTCGAAGAAGCGATTGAACTGCTGGTAGGCCGGCAGCAAGTCGATGACTCGCTTGTTGCAGTGCACCTGCAGGGGGGGACCGTCTACGCGTCCGGCTGCCGCCAGCACGCATGGGTCGAGGTGATCCTGGTGCGAGTGGGTGATGAACAGGTGCCGCACACCGGCCAGGCTGACGCCGTGGCGGATCGCCGACACGTTCACGCCCGGCGGCAGGTCGAACAGGTACGTCCTGTCCACGAGCAGGCACGAGCCGATGCGCAGGCCCTCGCCATGCTCCTGTACGCATCGACGGCACGCATCACAATCACAGAAGGCGGATGGCCATAGCTCTCCGCCTCCGCTACCCAGAAACACAAGCTCCATACGGACCTCCAGATCGCAGTCGCCTCAGACCTTCGTGACCGTCCGGATGGCCTCGCGGTACTTCTCAGTGACCCTCCGGAACCGCGCGGTCGTGAACGCCCATGACGCCGCATTCCACAGCTTCAGCTTCTCCTCGAACAGCTCCGGCTCGGTCTCCCGCAGCGCCTTGAGGCTGCGCTTGGTCTGTTCGAGCAGCTCCCACGTCACGCGGGCCAGGATGTCCTTGTGGAAGGTATCGAAGCTCTGGGCTGCCTGCCGCAGAGCGGGCAGGTCATCCTTCTCGAGCGCGGCCAGGGCCGTCTGCAGCAGCCCCTTGACCAGGTGCGGCTCCGGCTCCGGGATGATGCCGTAGCGGCTCCGCAGCCACTTCATGTCCTTGAGGTAGGCCTCCCGCGCGGCGGTCAGCGCGGCACGGGCCTCGTCTTTGGCCTTCATCTGGCATCCCCCTTCCGCTTCTCGGGCTGCAGAGTGATGGCCACATCGGCGGTCTGGTCTGCCGTGACATCAACCTCGACCGTCTGGTCAGGATAGCCCACCGAGCCGATCCGAAGAGTGTAGTTGCCTGGCGACAGGATGCGTCGATATGCGCCGTGGCGGCGGTCGGTCTGCTGGGGGCAGCAGTGCGGGTCCATGTGGCCGAGCACCTCGACCGTGGCGCGCAGCGGTCGCCCCGAGGGACCACGGACATGGACCGTGATCCCGGCGCCCCGCACACGCCGGGCCATCCAGAGGAGGGCATCCATGTCGCGGGCAACCAGTTCCTCGAGCGAAGCTGTACCATGCACACAGAGCAGCCGCGATTCGTAGGGCACCTGCTCGTAGAAGCCCTCCGGCAGCAGGTGCGCGCCGTAGAACTCCTTGTAGAACCAGGTCGTGGAGACCTCACCCGAAAGACGCAGCGGCTCGGGCGAGAGGCTGGGGACCTCGGAGGTGAACAGCGGCGCGGAAAGCTCCGCAAAGGCGTAGGCCACCTCGTAGTGCATCTTCCTGTCCGCGGGCTCGGTGCCGTCTACCCAGTTGTCGGTCACGAGCGGGTAGCCGCAGGGTCCGTGGAAGTGGATCGATATCTGCGGGCGCAGGGCGCGGCCCATGCGGATGATCGCTNNCCGGGGCGGAGTTGGGCTTGTCACCGGGGTAGGTCGACGAGGCGGGATCGCGCGGCAGCCCCGAGTAGCGCCACCCCGCGTCGAAGTTGCGGTTGGGGTCGGTGCCGGGTGTCGTGTCGGCCGGCCAGCAGTCGGTGATGTCGAGCGGGTCCACCGGGGGCTCCAGCAGCTTGCCCGGGTGGTTCTTCCGCACGGCGCCCGCGAAGCCGCGCTCATTGGCCTGCCGACCGTAGGGGTTGTGCAGCGGGATTATCCGCACCTGCACATGCCTGAGCATATCGCGCATCGTCGGGTCATTCCCGCGGTAGCGGCGGACGATCTCGCGGACCATCCCCATACACGCGTCGCCGCCCTCGACCTCCGAGGCGTGCGGGTTGCCGATGAAGAGCACTCCTGGCAGGTCGGGCTGGTCGGAGGTGTCTTCACCCAGCACCATGCACCAGATACGCAGCCCCTTCCCGGCGCTGGGTCCGGCATCCACCAGGCGGCAGATGCCTGGATTCCCTGCTGCCAGGGCCTGCAGTTCGGCAAGCATCTGCTCATAGCGCATGAAGGCGAAGCCGTAGACGGCGGCAGGGAAGCTCGGTGGGCTGAGGACCTCGGGGAAGTGTCGGTTCACGGCGATGATCCGGTACTCGTTGACCTGATCGGCCACGACCGCCTCGTCACAGAAGCGGCAGTCGGCGACCGGGGTCTCGGTGAGGCGCGTGGTGACGGGAGCCACCCCCGGCCACCAACTGGTGCGCTCGACGTGATAGCCGCCGACGGCGTCGGCATTGACCTTCGGAGGCTGCCAGCGCACATCTGCGCGCAGTTGGCTGCCCTGTCCGGACAGCTCAGCAACCACGCCCCGTGGTGGCAGGAGACAGAGTCGTCGCTGCGTATCGTTCTTCATCGCCTGACCTCCCGGCTTCAGCTATCGGGCCTGCGCCGGCCCTGGGATGCGATCACGGTGGGGGAGGATAGCACGGCGCAGCGGCAGCGGCAAGCCGTATCGCCCGGACCCTCCACAGATACAAGGGCAGTTTGGCCCCGACAGGCACCGGGTAGGTTCCGCAGAGCTGGTGGTACGGCTCTGATCCACTTTGGCCTGCACAGTCCCTTCGGCGGTGGCCCTGGTAGGGGAAATGGAGCGTGATTGGGGGCGATTGCGCGTGGGCATGTGCTCGGCGGGTCGGGCAGGAGGCAGGATAGCACTCGGTGAACACACCAGTGAGAACATGGCAGCTCGGTGTTGGACGCCATCCACGACGGAGTTGAGGGTGTCTGTAGCGGCATGGTGCCGTTGCGGGAACAGGTGTGGACAGCCGGCTCAAAGAGCCGGACAGCGCACAGATGGAGGATGCGAAGGGGAGTGGGGCTTGTGTGGAAGGAGTTCAAGGAGTTCGCCGTCAAGGGCAGCGTGCTGGACATGGCGGTGGGCATTATCATCGGGGCTGCATTCGGCAAGATCGTGACTTCACTGGTGGAAGACGTGATCATGCCGCCGATCGGCCTGCTGCTGGGGAAGATCGACTTTGCCAATCTCTACATCAACCTCTCGGGGCAGGAGTGGGAGTCACTCGACGCGGCAAAGGCGGCGGGGGCCCCCCTCATCCGCTACGGCGTATTCCTCAACCAGGCCATCAGCTTCGTGATTGTGGCCTTCGCGGTGTTCATGCTTGTGAAGGCCGTGAACCGTCTCCGTAAGCAGGAGGAAGCGGTGGAAGAGGCCACGGAGAAGACCTGCCCGTACTGCCAGACAGATATCCCGATCGCCGCCGTCCGTTGCCCGCACTGCACGTCGCAACTGGAGACCGTCTGAGCAGCGCCGAGTAGGAGGGCCGGGCAGATTACGGTCGTGATCAGTGGTGTACCAACACAATGGAAGGGATGATCCGCATGAGTCGCGTGCTATTGGCCGTGACGCTGGTCGCATTGCTTGGAGCCTCCGGAACCGCTCTGGCGATGGACCAGCCGACGATCAATGATCCTGTCGAGGGCGCTGTGCTGGGACCGAACTACGACATCTCAGGCTCGATGCCCTACAGGGCGCTGCTTGTGGTGATGACCGACTGCATCCGCGTGGACACGGGCGAGGTGTTGAGGTCGGTGCCGGGCATCCGACACTACACCAACCAGGATGGCAGCTTCGCATTCCGGTGTGCGAGCCCGCGGGTCTCGCTCGGAGATCGCGACTTGGAGCTGCGGTATCGCGTGCGCTGCTTCGAGGTCAACGCGGCCGGCCAGAAGGGGCCGGAGGCAGTCGTCAACTGCCGAATGGCCGACTGAACCTGTGCAAATGCGGGGCTGAGTCCGTGTGGGGCTCAGCCCCGTGCCTCTGCACCCTACTGCCCTCGCACCCCTGCGCCACCTGCGCAGGATGCTCGCCTCCGTGCGCGGCATGCAGGAGGACCCCGCGCCTCCGCGCCGGGCACGAGGACACCCGCCCAGCCCCGTCGAACAGCCCCATGGTGTCCGCAGCTTCACACGCAGACCGCGCCTCAACGAGGGGGTCCCCGACCATGAGCCCGATCACGACAATGCCACTTGGATACGCCATCCCGACCATCGACCTGTCGCAGCAGACAGATCGGCAGGTCATCGTCGACCGCGAGCCCGGCCAGTACCTCGGCCACCCGACCACCGTGCTGCTCGAGGATGGGAAGACGATGGTGTGCGTCTACCCGAAGGGCCACGGCCGCGGGGCGGTGGTGCTCAAGAAGAGCTATGANNGACGGCGGGCTGACGTGGAGTGACAGGCTGCCCACGCCCCAGAACTGGGAGACATCCCTGGAAGTGCCCACGCTGTACCGCGTGGTCGATCCCCAGGGCGTGAAGCGCCTGATCATGTTCTCGGGCCTCTACCCGGTGCGCATGGCCGTCTCCGAGGACGATGGTGACACCTGGACGCCGCTCGAGCCGATCGGGGAGTTCGGCGGAGTGGTGGCGATGGCCGACTGCATCAAGCTGAAGGACGGCCGCTACATGGCCGTCTTCCATGATGACGGGCGGTTTCTACACAATGCCGGGCAGCCGAGCGGCGTGTGGGAGGTCTACCGCATCCTCTCCGAGGACGGCGGGCTGACCTGGAGCGACACACTGGTCTGCGTCACTCGTCCCAACACGCACCTGTGCGAGCCCGGACTGGTGCGCTCCCCCGACGGCAACCAGATCGCGATGCTCCTGCGGGAGAACAGCCGCCAGTACAACTCCTTCGTCACCTTCAGTGATGATGAGGGCGAGACGTGGGCGGAACCCCGCGAGCTGCCTGCCGCGCTCACGGGTGACCGGCACCAGGGGCTCTATGCGCCCGATGGGCGGCTCTTCATCAGCTTCCGCGACATGACCCACGAGAGCCCGACACGGGGAGACTGGGCAGCGTGGGTGGGAACGTATCAGGACATCGTCGAGGGCCGTGAGGGGCAATACCGCGTCAGGCTGATGGACAATCTGAAGAATGGCGACTGTGCCTATCCGGCCAGGGAGCTGCTCCCCGATGGCACCATCGTCACCACGACCTATGGGCACTGGATCGAGAGCGAGGAGCCATTCATCTGCTCCGTCCGGCTGAAGCTCGAGGAGCTGGACGGGATGGAAGCGATGGGGTAGGGGGGACTGCCACTCGTAGCCGGGGCCGCAGGCACCGGCGAAGATCCGGCCGAAGCGCGATGTTTGGCGCGTAGGCCCACAGCAGGTACGAGTCGACGGCGAAGGCGGACGTCGCGCCCCCCGCTGTACGCCGAAGCCTATCCGCTTGCACCGCGAGAGGTCGCTGTCCCCAATGCCCTTTGCATGCCCTGACTCGGGGACAGGGACCCATCCGGTTGCGGAGGGCTCGGTCTCTGGCCCTTGCGGCCGGCCGGATGGGTGCCAGTCCCCGAAGCCAATGGGTGCCAGTCCCCGTGTGCCAGTCCCCGCGTTAGGGCTCCTCGTCGCGCAACCGGTATCCAACTCCCGGCTCGGTGATGATGTACCTCGGGCGAGACGGGTCCGGCTCGAGCTTCCTGCGGAGGTTGCTGACATTGACGCGGAGCGTGTGCGGGTCGGGACGGTACTCGCTGCCCCAGACCCGTTGGAGGAGCTGAGTGTGGGTGAGCACGCGCCCGGCATGCTGGACGAGGGTGCGCAGCAGTTCGTACTCGGTGGGCGTCAGTGAGACCTGCTCGTCGCGAAGCGTGACGCGCCTACGGGCGACATCGACGGTGAGGTCGCCAACGACGAAGACCGCGTCGTCAGCGTCGCGGACCGTCCGGCGGAATGCCGCCCGCATGCGTGCCAGGAGTTCTCCGACGCTGAATGGCTTGGTCAGGTAATCGTCCGCCCCGAGGTCGAGCGCTTTGATCTTCTCAGCTTCGCGCTCGCGGACCGAAAGCACGATGATTGGGATCTCGCTCCACCCACGGAGCATCGAGATCACCTCGGTTCCGTCCATGTCAGGCAACCCCAGGTCGAGGATGATGATGTCGGGCTTGTGGGCCGGTACCGACCGCAATGCCTCGTGCCCCGTCGCGGCCTCATAGACGATGTACCCTTCGGCATTGAGTGACGAACGGAGGAAAGCCCGAATGGCGCGTTCGTCATCCACGACGAGTACTCGTGCGCCGCTGCTCATCAGCCTTCATCCCCCTCGGCGTCCGGCACCGAAAGGGGGAGGGCGATGGCCACGACAGTGCCCCCGCCGTCGGCATCGCGGACCTTGATCCGCCCCCCGTGTGCTTCGACGATGCCTCGTGAGATCGACAGCCCAAGCCCGGTGCCGCCAGGCGCCAGGTGCCAGAACTTCTCAAACACGCGCCCCCTGTCCTCTGGCGCAATCCCGCATCCGCGGTCCACTACGACCAGCTCGACGTCGTCATCCTTGACACCCGCCGAGATCGTGATCGCCTCGCCGGCGGGCGAGTACTTGTTGGCATTGTCGATGACATTCACAAGCGCCTGGACCATGAGAACGAAGTCGACCGGCACAAGTGGCAGCTCGTCGGGCAGGTTCGTTCTGACCGGCCGGTCCCCGAGTGCATCCTCGAGTCTGCCGAGCGCAGCGCCGACCATGTCGGTGACTTCATGGAGTTCGCGCGAGAGTGAGAACGCACCGCCCTCCAGGCGCGTCATATCGAGCAGGTTCCCCACCAGGCTGTTGAGCAGTTGCGTCTGCTCCCACGCCGTGCGCAGCAGGCTACTGATCTCGCCGGGAGCGAATGCTCTTCGGGCGTCGCCATTCGCCTCCATGAGACTGCTCAGCACACCTGCGATGGACGCGAGTGGAGTGCGGAGGTCGTGAGAGATCGAGTCGAGCAGGGCCGTCTGCAGGCGTTCCGTCTCCTGGAGCAGGTGAAGCTCGCGTGCCTGCTCGGCGAGTTGGATGCGCTCGACGGCAGACCCGATGAGATTCGCAAAGGTCTCCAGCATCCTCTGCCAACCCAGCTCGCGACTCTCGCCCATGGGCGGCACGATTGCGACGACGCCGAGTGGCGTGCTTCTGGCTCCCATAGGAACGTAGATGGCATCCGCGCCGGCGAACGTCTCAGTGCCGCGACCGGCGGACCTGGCGTTGGTTACCGCCCAGACCGCGATCGCCGCTTCGGAGGCATCGAGCGGGAACTGCTCACTGCTCCGCGCACGAACGATACTGCCCTCGGTGACAAGCAGTACGGCAGTCGCCGCTTCGAAGACGGAGGCCATGTGGGTAACGCCCACCTCCATCGCCTCATCAAGTGTGGCGGCGCGGGCGAGGTCCCTGCTCAATTCGTAGAGATATGTGGTCTGCTGTGCGCGTGCTCTGGCACCCCGGGCCTGCTCGCGGGCCTTCGCGGCCAGAGAGCTAACCACCACGCCGACGGCCAGGAGACCGGCGAACGTGATCAGGTACTGGCTGTCGGTAACGCCGATAGTGAACCGGGGCGGCACGAACAACACATCGAACGCAAGCACGCTCAACGCCGACGCCACCATCGCCGGTGCGCGCCCGAGGTAGAGGGCCGTGACAAGCACGGCAACCAGATAGGGCATGACCAGGTTCGACAACTCCACATGGCGGGCGACGGGGAGACCGACGAGTGTGGCGAGGGCAACGAGGCCGACGGCGCTTGCGAAGCTTCCCCAGAGCGGTGCGGCAGNNTGCCGATGCTCCTCCGAGCCCGCGCTGTTGATCACATAGACATCAATCGGTCCGCTGTGATCGATGATGCGCTCGACGAACGGACGCCTGAAGAGCGCCCGCCAGCGGGGGCGCGTTGGCTTCCCGACGATGATCTTGGTTACATTGTGCCTGGCGGCATACTCGACGATGGCGTCTGCCGCGTCGCCCGCCGGCAGGCACAGCGCGCGGGCTCCGAGTTGCTCGGCGAGACGGAGGTTCTCCTCGACCTGCGCCTGGGCGTGTGCCCCCATCGAGGTGTTGCCCGGGGTCTCTGCGTAAGCGGCGATCCACTCGACACCGAGATCGTCGGCCAACCGCTTTGCCGTGCGGATCAGGCGTTGCGACAGCGGGCTTGGGCTGACGCAGACCAGGAGCTTCTCAGTCGCCGCCCAGGGGCCCGCGATGCCGTGCGCGCGCATATAGGCCGTCATCTGCCCATCGGCATGCCTGGCGGCCCGGCGCATCGCCATCTCCCTGAGCGCACGCAGGTTGCCGATGCGGAAGAACTGCTGCATCGCGTGGTGGGCCTGTGCCGGGATGTACACACGGCCCTCCGCCATGCGCTGTTGGAGTTCGTCCGGGGGCAGGTCCACCAGCTCGATGTCGGATGCCTGCTCGACAACTGCATCCGGCACCGTCTCGCGCACATCGATGCCTGTGATCTGGGCAACGACGTCGTGCAGGCTCTCGATGTGCTGCACGTTGAGCGTGGTGTAGACGTCTATGCCCGCCGCGAGAAGCTCCTCAACGTCGTGGTATCGCTTGGCGTGTCGTGACCCGGGAGCGTTGGTGTGCGCGAGTTCATCGATCACCACGAGGTCCGGCCGCCGTTGTATGATGCTGTCGACGTCGGGCTCCTCGAAGGTGCTCCCGTGGTAGTCGCGGGCATGCACCGGCACAGATGGGAGCCCGTCGATGAGCGCTTGCGTCTCCTCGCGACCGTGGCTGAGGGCGTACCCGACGACCACGTCCACTCCCTCCGCCTGTCGCCACTGCGCCTGCTGGAGCATGCGATAGGTCTTGCCGACGCCGGCGGCATAGCCGAGGAATATCTTCAGCTTGCCCCGGCCCTGCGACTGGACCTGCCTGAGCATCTCATCCGGGTCCGGACGGGTTACATCGTCACCGTGTCGCATTGGTCAACTCACGCAACCTCAGGTTGAGCAGCACGACGTTGACCCGCGGCTCACCGAGAACGCCAAACTGGCGCGACCGGGTGCACTCATCAACGAGCGCATGCAGTGTGGCCTCATCGAGCCGAANNACCCGCGGCACCTGCCAGTGCGCCGCCGCCGGCGAGATGTGGGGATCGAGACCGCTCCCCGATGCCGTCACCAGGTCGACGGGCACGGGTCCTGCCGAGGACGGCTCCAGCCCACGCAGACGACTGACCCGTTCGGACACGCGTTGCCTGAACGCCGGGCCGGCAGGCGCGTCATTGGATCCGCCGGAGGCGGCCGGGTTATACGGAGGGATGGTCGCGGAAGGACGCGACCAGAACAAGGCGGGGTCGGAGAACTCCTGCCCGATCAGTGCGGACCCGCATAGCCTCCCATCGACGCGCAGCAGGCTGCCCGCAGCCTGCCGGGGGAACAGTGCAGACCCCAGCAGCGTCACCATCGCCCCGTACAACCCTCCACACAGTAAGACGAACACCGCCGTCAACTTCATTGACTCCTCGAAGTCACGAAGCATAAAACATCACCCTATCATAGCGCATCCAGGTGCGGGAGCGATAGGCCGTCGCATCTTTGAGCGAGAACGGCGGCTACGCCCAGCCTGCGAGCGCAATCAGCATGTCGAGCAGCTTGATGCCTGCGAACGGCGCGACCAGGCCCCCGAGACCATAGATGAGCATGTTGTCCCGGAACAACTGCGCCGCGGGCACGGCCCGATACGGCACTCCGCGAAGCGCCAACGGCACCAGCGCGACGATGATGAGCGCGTTGAACACTACTGCCGAGAGGATGGCGCTGCCCGGCGTCGCGAGGTGCAGGAGGTTGAGCGCCTGCAGTTGCGGGTACGTCGCGGCGAACGCGGCCGGGATCACGGCGAAGTACTTCGACACGTCATTGGCGAGGCTGAACGTCGTGAGCGCGCCGCGTGTCATCAGCAACTGCTTGCCGATGGCGACGATTTCGATCAGCTTCGTCGGGTTGCTGTCGAGGTCGACCATGTTGGCCGCCTCACGGGCAGGCTGCGTGCCGGTGTTCATTGCGACCGCCACATCGGCCTGCGCCAGCGCCGGTGCGTCGTTAGTGCCGTCGCCCGTCATGGCGACAAGCTTGCCCTCTGCCTGTCGCCGCTTGATGAGCTGCAGCTTCGCCTCCGGTGTCGCCTCGGCAAGAAAGTCACTGACCCCAGCCTCAGCGGCGATCGCCGCCGCCGTCAGCGGGTTGTCCCCGGTCACCATGACCGTCTCGATCCCCATCCGCCGCAACTGGGCGAAGCGCTCGCTCATTCCGCCCTTCACAACGTCCTTCAGATGGATGACACCCAGGGCTCCGCCGTCTCTGGCGACGATGAGCGGTGTCCCGCCCTCCCGAGATATCCCCTCGACGAGCCGGCGCAGTTCGGCGGATGGCGACGCGCCGGCCTCCTCGATGTGGCGGTACATGGCATCCGGAGCCCCCTTGCGGATGCTCGTGCCGTTGTAGTCCACGCCGCTCATCCGCGTTTCAGCCGAGAAGGCGACGAACCGCATCGCGTTGCGGAGCCCATCGTCGTCTAGCCCCCGGCTGACCGGGCTCCCGCGAAGCCCGTACTTCTCCTTGGCCAGCTCGACAATGCTCCGGCCCTCGGGTGTCTCGTCGGCGAGCGAGGACAACTGCGCGGCGCGCGCGAGGTCGGTCTCGTCCACTCCTCCGACCGGGATGAAGGCGACTGCCCGGCGGTTGCCCAGCGTAATCGTGCCCGTCTTGTCGAGCATCAGTACATCCACGTCTCCGGCCGCCTCGACGGCGCGCCCGGAGGTGGCGATCACATTCCGCGAGACCAACCGCTCCATCCCCGCGATACCGATTGCGGGCAGGAGGCCGGCGATCGTCGTGGGGACCAGGCAGACAAGCAGCGAGATCGCCACCACGATCCCGAGCGGCTCGCCGTCGGCAGCCTTTGACGCTGCGTACACGGAGAAGGTGTAGAGCGTTATGCATACGACCAGGAAGAGCAGGCTGAACGCCGACAGCAGGATACTCAGTGCGAGTTCGTTTGGCGTCTTCTGCCGCGCCGACCCCTCGACAAGCTCAATCATGCGGTCGAGGAAGCCCTTTCCCGGCTCGACCGAGACCTTCACGGCGAGCCAGTCTGAGATCACGCGCGTCCCCCCGGTGACTGCACTCCGATCCCCGCCCGCCTCGCGCAGGACCGGCGCGCTTTCGCCGGTCACGGCGCTCTCATCAACCATCGCCACACCGGCAATGACATCTCCGTCGGCGGGGATGTGCTCGCCTGCGTTCACCATCACCAGATCGCCGGCCTTGAGGTCCGTGGACGCAACGGTCTCCCGGCCTACGCCGGGTAGTGTCGCCTCGTCGATATCCGTAGCCAGGAGGCGTCGCGCGGGCGTCTGGGTGCGCGTCGCTCTCAGGGCGTCCGCGCGTGCCCGCCCCCGTCCCTCGGCAAGCGCCTCGGCGAATGCCGCGAAGAGCACCGTCAGCCAGAGCCAGGCCGAGATGGCCCCTGCAAAGGCAGAGTCCCCGCTGTCCGCGGCGGCCAACGAGCGCAGCCACAGCAGGGTCGTGATTGCGCTACCGACCTCGACGACGAACATGACCGGATTCCGTGCCATGTACCGCGGGTCGAGCTTGCGGATCGCGTCGACGAACGCGCGCCGCACTATCGAGCTGCTCACCAGGCGACTTCCTCTCTCAGCGTCCAACCGGTATTCACGCCCTCTCATTGGCTCGAAGGTAAGCAGAATGCGCCATCACCAGCGCCCCCCGGAGACGAAGTGCTCGGCCAGTGGCCCGAGCGATACCGCCGGCAGGAATGTCAGCGCACCGACCCCGAGCACGATGAAGACCAGCCACAGGGCGAACAGCGGAGTATGGGTCGCGAGCGTCCCCGGGCCCGGCCGCGTCGGCTGCTTGCGAGCCAGTGCCCCCCCAAGAGCGAGAGCGGCCACCGCGGGGATGATGCGCCCAACCAGCATCGCAAGCGCCTGTGTGCAGTTGTAGAAGGGTGTATCGGTTCCCAGGCCGGCCAGCGCGCTGCCGTTGTTGTTGCCCGCGGAGGTGAACGCGTAGAGCACCTCGGTGAAGCCCCGGGGACCCGAGTTGTGCATCGCGGCGGCGGCCGATGGGATCGACAAAGCCAGGGCCGTACCGGCAAGCACCAGCACCGGGGGCAGCAGGATGATGACGCTGGCCATCTGCGTCTCGAAGATGCCGATCTTCTTGCCGAGGTACTCCGGCGTTCGCCCGATCATCAGACCGGCGACGAAGACCGCGACGACGACGATGGCCAGCATGCCGTAGAGCCCGGAACCTACGCCCCCGAACACGACCTCCCCGACCTGCATCAGCAGCAGCGGCGCCATCAGACCAATCGGCGTGTAGCTTGCGTGCATCGAGTTGACGGAGCCGTTGGAGGTAGCCGTCGTCGCAGTGGCCCAGACCGCGGACATCACGATGCCGTTGCGGACCTCCTTGCCCTCCATGTTGCCACCCGGGCTCAGATCGGCAGATGCCTGGCTCACCCCGTGCGACGCGAGGACTGGATCACCCGCCAACTCAGCTCTCACAGTCACCGTCGCGGCCGTCACATAGAGCAGTACCATGACCCCGAAAAGCATCCAGGCCTGCCTCCTGTCGCCGACCATCTCCCCATACAGGAAGCAACACGCAACGGGGATGAGCAGAATGCACAGCGTCTCGACGAAGTTCGTCAGCGGTGTAGGGTTCTCGAACGGATGCGCCGAGTTAGCACCGAAGAAGCCGCCGCCATTGGATCCGAGTTGCTTGATCGCGACCTGGGATGCTACCGGCCCACGGGCAATGCGCTGTGTCTGCGCGAGTGTGTCATCGACCTGGTGCGCCACGGCGGGGCCTGCCCATGTTTGTACCGCTCCCTGGGAGATCAACAGCAGTGAGCACAGCACGGCAAGCGGCAGGAGGATATAGGCGACACTCCTCGTCAGGTCCACGTAGAAGTTCCCAAGCAGGCCCGTCCCCGTGCGCCTGATGCCGCGGATCAACGCCACGAGCACCGCCATCCCCGCCGCTGCTGAAAGGAAGTTCTGGACAGTCAGGCCGAGTGCCTGAGAGCAGTAGCTCATCACCTGTTCCCCGGCATAGCTCTGCCAGTTGGTGTTCGTCGCGAAGCTGATCGCGGTGTTCAAGGCCAGCCACGGCCGCACGGATGCCGTGCCGGTCGGGTTCAAGGGCAGATAGCTCTGCAGCCGCAGCATCGCGTAGAGAATGCCCGCGCCGGCGAGGGTGAAGACGGCCATGGCACGCGCGTACTCGCGCCACCCCATCTCCCGTTCCGCGTCGATCCCTGTGACCGCGTATATGGCTCTCTCGACAGACCTCAGACCCCACGGTAGCGATCGGCCGTTGCCGTCGTAGACGGAAGCCATGTAGCGCCCCAGCGGCCGTCCAAGAACGACCACCAACACCGCCAGAGCCAGGAGTTCCGCCAGGTGAGCAGACGTCATGCGAACCACTCCGGGTGCGCCAGGGCAATGACCAGATACACGAAGAGCGCAACCGCAACCACGCCGATACCGGCAACCATTCGCGATGCCTCCGCAGTCAATGGCGAACGTTCCGACCCACCAAAGATGATACTCGTGGGCGGCGTCAGGTCGTTGGCAAGGTGAAGCACGGAGGCGTCAAGGGGGTGTCAAGATCAGGGGCGCGTCTGGGATACTGGAGGAAGCAGCCGTTCATCTGCTCCGTGCGGCTGAAGCTGGAGGAACTGGACGGCATGGAGCCGATGGGGTAGAGGGGACTGCCACCCGTCTCGTCGGCCGCTCATCGCCAGAAGCCAACAGAGTGCAACGAGACGGGTCGCTGTCCCCAAAGCCCTCTGCATGCCCTGACTCGGGGACAGGGACCCATGCCGATGCAGAGGGCGTACTCTCCGGCGCAACGGTGGACGGCATGGGTGCCAGTCCCCGGGGACTGCCACTCGTCTCGTCGGCCGCTGATCGCCAGAAGCCAACAGACTGCAACGAGACGGGTCGCTGTCCCCGATTCCGGGTGCGCAGGGGGTGAATCGGGGACAGGGACCC
>DPJP01000219.1:17778-24320 GCA_003542955.1 Armatimonadota bacterium | reverse complement strand
GGGACGAGGGGGGAGAACGGCGAACGACGCTCCCACGTGGGGGATGGCAGTGCCGTGTTGGTCTCCTGCGTTTGCGGGCTTTCTGGGTGACGGGGAAACCCCTCATCTCGACGCCCTGTGGTCTCTCTGTTCTCTGATGCTGCCCAGATCGCGGCAGGAGGACAAACCGTGCCCGGAGAACGCACAATGAGAATGGTTGATGAGCCCACTGCCACACGGGCGCAAACTACGGCGCAATGACGGCCCGGGTCAGGGGTGCACGCACACGATGACCGAGGCTCCCGGGGAGACAGTCTACCGGACCGGCAGCGGCGGCAGGCGACAGGCACGAGCGATCACCGTCATGGTGACCGTCTACCTGGGCGTCATCGCGTTGGCCTGGGGCGCGTATGAGCGGCTGGGCGTGCCGCGCTCGGATGCGGTGTTCCACTGGGTGTGGCCGCTGTTTCTGATTGCGGCGCTGGGCCTCGCCTGGGCGCTCTCATGCTCCCTGCGCGAAACCAGGGGGCGTGCGGCAGTGGCCGCCGAAGGCCTCACCGTCACCGACTGGCGCGGCCGCACCACCCTCTACGCCTGGGAGGCCGTCAGAGCGGTCGGGTGGCAACACAACGCGGCGCGATTCTGCGAGGAGCACTGGGTGCTGCACATACATGCCGAGGACGAGCAGGGCTACATCATGCCCGTGAGCATCGGCTACAACTGCTACGAGTTGGATGACGACCTGGTCGCGTTGCGTGACGCGATCATCCGGGAGAAGGGGTTTGAGAGGGCGCGAGGGGTGGCACCGGGCTTCTGGGAGCGGGCTGCGAGCATACTGAGCAATCCGCTCGAGTACGACCTCTGGAAGTGATGCACAGGGAGTTCAAGGCGACGTCCGCACGCCTGCAGGTGCGCCGCAACGCATGGCTCGGGGCCTATGTGGGCGGAAGTGGAGCCCTTTAAGCATGGCCAGTCACATACCGCGACACCCAAGCGATCAGCGCGAGCCTCCGAGGCCCGCGCCCAACCTGCAGCCGCCGCCCGCCGGACGCACGCCGACGCTGGGTGAATGCCACCGCGTCTACCGCTTCGACCACGGACGACGCGAGCACGCCTGGGGCGTACTGCTCGTCGCCATCGTCCTCGCCATCACCTTCGGTTCCATCGGGATACACACCTTCTCCCCGTGGGCGTGGCTGGCATGGGTGCCCGTCGGGCTGCTGTTTGCGTCCGTCGCGTTCCTGTTCAGGGCCCGCGATGAGGACATCGTCGGCATCCATCCCGATGGCCTGCTGTGGCGGCCGTGGCTGTCGGCCCAGAGCTTCATCCCGTGGCACCGTCTTGTGCGCATGGAGAACATGACGATGTGGCTGGCGACACCGGGCAAGGCTCAGGAGGAGATGCACTGGCTGGGTGTGCATGAGGGCAACGAGGCAGAAGGTGGGCGGCTGCAGCGGGTCACACTCGTCGGGCCGTCACCGCAGTCGGGTCAGCGCCTGCGCGGGTTCGAGCAGCTCCGCCACGAGATCATCACCCGCGCCCGCCTCGAGGATGCCGGCTGCCAGAGCATCGATGACGGCAGCGAGTGGGCCGTCGAGAACCGGCATATCCGCGCACTCGTCGAGGTCAACCTGTCCAGGGCCGGAGGGTCCGTCACCGGCGACATCCGGAACCATGTCTGGCGGAGACGCACCAATGCGTGAGGACGGCATGCCCAGATTCGATGAGTGCGAGAAGGTGTACCGTGTCTCCCGCGGGCGTGGGTGGGAGGCTGCGGTCGCGCTCGCGCTTGCCGTGGGGATCGCGTACTCTGCGCACACCAACGCCGCGGAACTCGATATCATGATCTGGGCTATGTGGGCGGGAGCCGGCCTGGCACTCATCTTCGCCATCGCTGTCGGTCTGGCCGGCGCACACAATCGCGTCGGCGTTGCATCGGAGGGGCTCCTGATCCGCGCATGGCCGCGGCGCGCCCGGTTCATACGCTGGGCGGAGATCGTCGCTCTGCAGGAGATGAGCGGCACGGAGAGCTTGACCGGAGCCGCGTACGGGCGACGGCTGGACATCCGCGTACGCTCTGCGGGCGGTGACGAGCGCCTCGTTCGCGTTCTCGAGACCGGCGCGGCCACAGGTGAAGCAATCGAGCGCGACTTCGACGCCATCCGCGATACTGCCCTCGCTCGCGCAGGCCTCCGCGACACTGGAGACCTCACCGAGCGCCGGGAGACGGTCCTGCGGAGCATCGGCGGCCCGCGGCGCACTGCCGTCGTCAACTGGACAGTGCGAATCTGGTATCGACCGGGCAAGGACACGGTCGCGCCCGGAGCCGATGAAATGAGGGCCAGCGAGGAGCAGACGACTGCCAACTGGTATCGACCGGGCAAGGACACGGTCGCGCCCCGGACCGATGAGGTGAGGGTCCGCGAGGCGCAGACGACTGGCACCTGGTATCGACCGGGCAAGGACACGGTCGCGCCCGCGCCTGGAGCCGGTGGTGCGCCGACGCTGTACGACTGCAGCCACATCTACCCGGCGGGCGCGGGCCGAGGGGAGTTCGGGAGGCTCGCGTTCCCCGTGGCGATGCTGCTGCTCGTCGGCTTCGCGGTTCTCACGATCCACTACTCGCTGGACCCCACCCGCAGGCCTGTGCTGCTGTTGATGCCGCTCACCGCCGCCCTGATCGCGCTGGCAGGCATCTACCCCGTACTGCGGGAGACGCGTGTGCGGGGGACGAAGATTGGCGCGTGCGACGCCGGGATCGTCATAGACTATGGGGGCGGCCGGTCGGACTTCTTCTCGTGGGCCGATGTCGCCGGTCTGGCTGCGGAGACTCGACCCGCCGCCATCGCCCTGTTGGGCACGCACCGCACGTTGACGCTCTACGTCGGCGACCCGGCGGAGGCCGACACGATGGGGAGGGTGCCGCTCATGCACATGCGGCCCGGGGCCGGTCCTCGGGGCCTGCAGCGCCTTACGGAGCTCCGCGAGCGCGTCTGTGCCGCCGCCGACCTGCAGTACTCCGAACGCCTCTCCAGCATCGACATGACAACGCTCACATCCACGAGCACAGCAGGGGTGGTGACATGGATCCGCGACGCGTGAGAGCCGCGGGCCTCGATTCCGGGGACATGGAAGGGAGCGTCACGTGGGTGAGGACTTGAGGCCGGTGTGCGATGCGGACGTTGTACGCCACGCGCCCTGCCGAGGCGGACGGCAATGACTGACCCCACAGCCGTCGATCCCGCGCCCAACCAGGAGCAGCTCACGTACCCAATGTACAGCACGTCCCACGGGTGTGTGTTCGTCGCCATTTGCTTGGCGCTGCCTCTTGTGCCCGGAGCGATTGTGACCGCCGTCGGCATCACCCATCCGGCTGCGCTGGCTCACGGAGCTGCCATCTGTGGCTTCGTCGCCCTTGGGGTCCTGGTGACGCTGTGGCTCCGCAATGGGGCAAGGGTCACCTTCGGGCATGAGAGCCTGACCGCGCGCGACTGGGACGGAAGCAGCGTCGAGATATACCTCGATGAGATCGTTCGCATGATTGAGGTGCAGTCTGGCTTCCCATCATTTCCCGACCACGTACTCACACTGGAGTTCATCGACGGGGACATGCCGCGGAGAATCCGAATCGCCGGGTATGGCGCGATGTTCCGGGGCTATCCCACGCCTGGCTTCCGTGCGCTCCGCGATGCCGTTGTCCGGCGGCTTCGCCTGGACACACGGGACAGGCTGCCGCGGGGGGGATGCAGTTGGCTCTGGTTACGCGTGCCTGTCACCTACAGTCGCGTCTGGGACAGGATTGACGGCTACGAGTACCCCGCGCACCGCGAGCACAATGGTCTGCCTCGTCGAGCACGCTCGGACCGTCGCACCTTCAAGGTTCTCAAAGCCTTGCTGCTCCTGGGCCTGTTCACCTGTGGGCTGTGCGCACTGATACTCTGGAACCCGTCGTAGGCCCGTGCATTCCGGGGACACCATACGAATTACACAGAAATGCCACAATTTGCGGGAGGCAATCTCAGCCTGTCGCCGTCCGCCAGAGAGCAGTCGCCGGGCCGCCCCACAACTGCGGCGTCCGCCTCCTACTCCGGCTCCCACGGCCAGTAGCACACCTTGATTGCCTTGCGGGCCTCCAGCAGCGCAATCCCCTCGCCGTATTGCTCCAACGGCAGATTGTGCGTGACAAGCGGAGCGAGATCGAGCTTGCCCTGCTCGATGAGGCACACCGCGTACTCCGCCGACTCGCGGAAGTGCCCTTTGTAGCCGCACAGGCGCAGGCGCCCGTGGCGCGGGGCATACGCGTAGTCCTCCCGCTGCACGCCGAAGAGCGCGACGACATCCTCCGTCACATCCATGGAGAACTCGACGGTCTGCTTCGCGCCGACGCAGTCCACGGTCGTCTCCAGGCGTGGCGCGGCCGGGCGGACGGGGATGCTCTCATCCAGCGCCGCCGGGTCATAGCACGCATCGGCTCCCAACCGCAGGGCCAACTCGCGGCGCTCCGGCAGCGGATCGAACCCGATCACCTCCGCCGCGCCCTCCGCCCGGGCCATCTGGATCGCAATCAGCCCCGCCGGTCCGAGGCCGGTTGCCCCGAAGACCCGCCCCCGCAGAACGTCCATATCGCGCAGCATGCGGAACACCGTCCCCATGCACATCGCCATCTCGACGGGCGCGAGAGCCTGCGCGGGGAGGTCTTCGGGCACGCGGATGATGCTGGCCGCCGGGACGATGTAATAATGCGCGTACGCGCCCTGGATGCTCTCCGCCTGGTCGCGCCAGGCGCTCACCCGGTCTCCCGCGCTGACCTCCGTGACCCCCGGCCCGACGGCCTCGACGGTGCCGGTGGCCTCGTGCCCGCAGCGGCCCGGCGTATACGGGTACTGGAACTGGTGGCCCAGGAACATCGGCTCATTGTGCCAGCAGTGCAGGTCCCACTGCACGCAGGTCGAGACCGCCTCCACGCGCATGAGCACCTCCCCTTCCCCCGGCGTGGGGGTGGGCACATCGATGATCGCGAACTCGCCCGGAGCGGTGATCTGCAGACACTTCATGTTCGAGTCTCCTCCCGTGGTTGCACGCCTGGTGTCAGAGCACCTGGCGCTGGATGCCGCCGAACAGCGACTGCAGCCGGGCCTTGCGCTCGCGGTCCAGGTACGGCGGGTCAACGGCTTTCAGGTTCTCCTCCAGGCGCGAGAGGCAACTCATGCCGACGAAGCATGCGCCCACATCGTGCGACAGGACATAGCGCAGCCCGGCCTCGGGTATCGAGTAGGGCTGGAGGAAGTCCAGCACGTCAGTCTCCGTGTAGGGCGGCTCGGCGGGCAGGTTCCCGGCCGCGACATGGCGGCGGATGCACTCCAGAGCCGCCGGGAGGCTCACAAGCCCCGACACCTTCGATGGCTGGTTCAGCGGCATCATCACGACCACACCGACGTCATGCTGCCTGCACAGCGGTAACACGCTCTCGGCCGCGGTCTGCAGCAGGAAGTTCAGCGTGAGCATGACGACATCGAAGGCCCCCGTGGGGACCGCGCGCTGCAGCACCTGGTGCGTGCCGTCGGCCTCGGACAGCTCGCTGATGCCGATGAAGCGCACCTTCCCCTGCTCGCGCAACCGCACCATGGCTTCATAGCAGCCGTCATTCATGAAGCGCTCCAGCGTCTCGACCGAGCGCATGCCGTGGCCCAGGAAGATGTCCAGGTGCTCCCGCCCCAGCCGCCGCAGGCTCTCCTCGGCCGAGGCCACCAGCGCCTCCGGAGTGCCCACGTAGGTCGCCTCGGGACGGTAGCTGTCGTATGGGCAGTACTTTGTCTCGATGAGAATGTCATCATGCCCCGCCAGAGCCCGGCCCAGCGCAAGCTCGGAGTCACCGTAACCGGTGGCGGTGTCGATGAGGTTGATGCCCGCGCCGATGATCGCCTCTACGAGTGCGGGGAACTCATCCCGATCGTAGCCCCGCGCGGCGCCGAAGCTCAACTCTGACACCTGCAACTCGGTACGTCCAAGACGACGGTATAGCATGGCAGCCTCCTGCCGCGTTTCCGGCGCGGCGAAACCCGGACGGTCACCGTGGCCCTCACCATGGAGGGTATCGCCCCCCGGCTTCAGGACCACGCCNNCGCCGCGAGGTTGCCGGGCAGGTCCAACTCAATGTCCCGCGCTTCGTGCATGAGGCAGCCGCTATAGCCGATGTCGTCGAGGCCGGCCACAAAGCCAGGCCAGTCCACGATTCCCTTGCCGGGTACCCAGTGGCGCTCATCGATTCCATCGTGGTCGGAGATGTGCAGTGTCAGGATGCGGTCACCAAGGGCGTTCAGCGATGCGCGCGCGCCTTCGTACAGCGTGATGTGGTTGACGTCATAGCATACCCGCAGATCGCCCTCAGTCCGCTCCAGTATCATCTGCATCTCTGCGCTGCGGTTGCCCAGGCAGGTGCGCGGGAGCAGCTCCAGGGCC
The DNA here is from genome assembly GCA_003542955.1 of Armatimonadota bacterium. Classification (GTDB taxonomy): domain Bacteria; phylum Armatimonadota; class Zipacnadia; order Zipacnadales; family UBA11051; genus UBA11051. Next base: position 17,882 of record DPJP01000219.1, on the reverse strand, counting down.
AACACCACGCCGCGCTCCGAGGCCGCCTTGCACAGTTCGTTCAGGCTGCCGATGCAGCGCTCCAGACGATCCGGGCGGTCCTCGACCGCTATCGGCTCGCGGCT
>DPJP01000219.1:12748-17756 GCA_003542955.1 Armatimonadota bacterium | reverse complement strand
TGTCGATCGCCTCGATGACGTTGTCGACCGAGGCGCTCCGCACGTCGTCATCGGGGTCGGAGATGTCCGTAGTGCCAAACGGCGCGTGGCAGCTCCAGATGGTGATCCCGCGGTCGGCCGCGGCCTGCTTCACCGCGGCGATGTGCTCGGGGTTCGCGTGATTGCGGTCGTGGTCATCGCAGAAGTACTCAATGTGGCTGATACCCGTGCCCTGCAGCGCCCGAATGCCTTCGGGCTCGCAGTTGGCCTCCAGGATGCCGCGGAACAGTGACGTACTGACGCCGAGTGAACGCTTCTCTCTCATTGGGCCAGACCTGCCTGTTGATGTGGTGTGAGCCGATGGTCACGGTACCGACAGCGGCCAGCTTCCGCGGGTGGCGCCGCCATACCTGCCCCGATGGTACGGCAGGAGAATCCACATCCAGCTGCGAAGGGGGCGGGCATTGTGCACCGTGCCGCGCGCCTCGCACCGGAGAGGCCCCGATGGCGACATTTCCGCCATCGTCCGCCAACGCCCGCGATCTGATAGATGTCAGCGGTCCTCCGGAGCAGTCGCGCCGACGGACTCCAGGAGCGTGTACAGCACTCAGGGGGTGTGTCATGGACGTGGCCGTTGCCCGTCATTCACTGGACCGCGTGCCACTGTCGCTGATCATCGACGACTCGACGGTGCTGGTGAATGTCAACTACTTCTGGATGCGCGACCGCAATCCCGTCGACGGGCAGAACCGGCGCTGGGAGGATGTCCCGGTCGTGCACCCGGAAGCCTTCACCCGCGAATGGGCCGGGCTGTGCCTCGAGCACGGTGTGCGCGGCAAGTTCAGCGTGATCCCCTGCCCGGCCGCCGTCGGCCGCATAGACGAAGGCCTGCCGCTGTTCAGCCGGCAGCAGCAGGAGGACTGGCTGCGCATGTGCCGGGAGCTGATCGTGCCCTCGTTCGACATCACCCCGGAGATGATGACACACTCCGTTGTCGTCGACCCGAGAACCTGCCTGCCGGTCGAGCCGCAACTGTGGGAGCAGTATGACTGGGCAAAGCTCCCTGATGACGAGGAGCTGGTCACGGAGTACATCGCCGCCGCCTGCCGCATCCTCGTCAACGTCGGTCTCACCCCCACCGGTGTCACCTCTCCGGGCGGCTTCGGGGGCCAATCGCTCGACCTGTACGCGAGGGCCACTGGAACGGCGGTGCGCGAGACGACCGGCGTGCCGACGCCCTTCTTCTTCCAGCGGATCACAGCCGAGGGAACCGACATCGAGACCCCCGTCTGGTATGCCGACGCCGCCCGTGGCACGGCGACAGGCGAGATCATCGCCTCGACAAATGACCGGACCGGCTCGTGGACCGGCTACGGGGAAGCCGATGCCAACTACTACCTGACTGAGGACCTCCAGGGCGGCCGCATCCCGGAGCTCGTCGCCGCCGGGCAGCCCGTCATCTTCTGTAGCCACTGGCAAGGGTTCTATGGTCTGCACAATGAGGACCGTCGCGGCTTCAGCGTGCTGAAGACCATGCTCGGCCGCCTGAAGCAGTTCGATCCCGATGGCACACTCACGCGCTGGCGCACATGCAGCGAGATCACCAACTACGCGTGCATGCGGGAGATGGCCCGGCTCGAAGTCGACGGCCGGAGCATCCGCCTGCATCTTCCGGTGCTGACGCCTGAGCTGACGCTGCGGGTGAGCGGGGTACAGGTGCGCGGCGTGACGGTCGACGGCGCCCCGCTCGAGCGCGCCGCCACGAAAGCCGCATTCAAGAGCGGGACGTACTGGATCGATGGCGACGCGACGCTGCTGGCGTTCGACCCGAAGAGCGCAGACGCGAACGTCGGGATCACGCATTGAGAGGCCGCCAGGCACACGGATAAGGAGCACGCCCGCCATGGAAAACGCCGACGGGATCAGCATCCTGGTCAGTCCCGCCATCCCCACCCGGCAGTTGTTTGGCTTCTACGAGCGGAACAACATCTGCGAGGCAGGTTACGGCGCCGAGCTGGCAGCCGGCGCGCTTGAGCGCAGTGATCTCGTCGTCGGCGCCTTCGAAGCGGGCGAGTTGGTGGGTCTGGCGAGAGTGCTGTGCGACGGGCTCCATGCCGTGATTGTGGAGTTCAGCGTCGAACTCCGGCTGCAGGGCGGACAGCCGATCTACCACAACGGGTCGCTCATCGAGCATGACACATCGGGCGTAGGACGGCGCATCGGCGAGGCAGTACTGAGTGAACTCGAGCGGATGGGCGCATGCTTCATCTCGGTCGGCTGCCTGAAAGGCGTGGAGGAGGGCTTCTACGCCCAACTGGGCTTCCGGCACAACCGGAGTATGCTTGACTACATCATCGACTGGCGGCCATACATACGCCGTCAGGAGTGACCGTCGTCGAGTATCTACGGGCGGAGTCTCGGCGCGAGGCAGTGCCCGCTCCGGGCAGCGGCCTCCGGGGCTGCCGGCGAGATCTGGTCGCACGCGCGACGGAGGGCAACGTATGGGAGCAGGGATGATCCGTATCGCCGCAATCCAGCCGGCCGCGCCGGTCGGTGCCGACGGGCACGCGGCCATGGTCGCGGCCGCCTGGGGTCTGGCAGCAGATGCGGCCGATCGCGGCGCCGAACTCATCGTGCTGCCGGAGTACCTCAACGCCATGGGGCTTGACCGTGAAGCCGCGCGCCATCGCGCCGCGGAACCCGGAGGCATCATCGAGCAGGCCCGGGAGTTCTGCCGCGATGCCGCCGGGTGGCTGCTTCTGCCGATCATCGAGCAGCGGGGCGCGCTCATCTACAACGCCGCGCACCTGTTCTCCCCCTCGGGCGACACGATACTCAGATACGATAAGACCCACCTCACGATCACCGAAAGGCGCGACCTCGGATTGACGCCGGGCGATGCGGTGCCCGTGGTGGATACGCCTCTGGGCCGGATCGGCGTCATGACCTGCTATGATATCTACTTCCCGGAGGTCGCCCGCCTGCTGTCGCTGCAGGGGGCCGATCTGATCATCTTCCCCTCCCTGCAACGGTCCGATACTCCTGAGCGCTGCATGCTGATGGGTCGCGTCAGGGCCATCGACTCCACATGCCACCTCGTCCGCGCCTCCTACGGGTTACCGTCCGGAGAGCAGTACGCGCCGGGCAAAGTGTATGGCGGCAGCTGCGTGATCGCGCCCGACGGCGCCGTTCTGGCGGAGGCAGGGCTCTACGAGGGTGTCGCCATTGCGGAGGTCGACCTGCACGCGCCGTGGGTGCGCAATCGCTGCAGCGGCGCGCCCCCCGAGCCCGTCCGTGACTTCATCCGACAGGACCGGCGCCCTGAGCTGTACGGGCAGATAGTCGAGGAGACGTAGATGGCGCGCGTCAGGATTGCAGTCATCGGCGCCGGACTCATCGGCGCGAAGCACGCAGAGCTGGTGAAGACGCACGAAGCGTGCGAACTGGTCGGCATCTGCGACATCGACCCCGCCCGCAGGCCGGTCGCCGATGTGCTTGGCGTACCGTTCTCCAGTTCCGTGGCAGGGATCATCGAGCGGGAGCACCCCGATGGCGTCATCATCGCCACGCCCAACAGCGCCCATGCCCCTGCCTGTGTGGTCTGCGCGGAGCGGGGTGTGCACGTTCTCGTCGAGAAGCCCATCGCGGATACGCTCGACAACGCGCGGCAGATCATCGCGGCGGCCGGCGAACACGGGATCTCCGTGCTCGTCGGGCACCATCGGCGGCACAATCCGCTGATCCGCAAGGCCCGTGAACTCGTCCGCGACGGGACGCTCGGCACGCTGATCGGCTTCTCCGCGCTCTGGACCCTCCTGAAGCCCGACGACTACTTCCAGGCCGCCTGGCGACGCGAGCGTCCGGGCGGCGGCCCGTTGCTCATCAACCTCATCCACGATCTCGACAGCCTGCGCTTTATCTGTGGCGAGGTGAAGAGCGTCTACGCACGGATGAGTTCATCTGCCAGAGGCTTCCACGTCGAGGACTCGCTCAGCATCTCCCTGACCATGGAGAGCGGCGCGCTCGGCACCATCCTCGCCTCGGACGCGACGCCGGCGCCGTGGTCATACGAGGCAACGACGNNCACCTACTCCCACGCCGCCGAGAGCTGTTACCACTTCGTCGGCACCAACGGCTCTCTGGCCTTCCCGAGGATGGAGCTATGGCGATACCCGGATGGCGCCCCCCGCGGATGGACGCACCCACTCGAGTGTCGGCGGATCGAAGTCCGGCTCGCCGATCCCCTGCAGGCGCAGCTTGAGCACTTCTGCCGGGTGATTCATGGCGAGGAGGAGCCGCTGATCGGTCCTGAGGACGCCGCCCGCTCGCTTGCCGTCGCCCTGGCCGCGCGGGCATCGGCCGAAACGGGCGTGGCGGTCTCCCCCACCGCGCCGTGACCCGGAGCGGCACCATGCGCAATCAGACGGCGCCGGCGCGCTCAACAATCCCACGGAGCCCGGGAGCGCCGTCTCGCAGAGCAGAACTGGGACGCCCCCACACATGAGGTAGGGGCGTCTGTGACTCTCGTCAATTGGCCTGCTACGTCGGCTATTGGACGGCGGACGCGGGCTGGGCCGTCCAGCCGCTCCAGCTGTTCGAGATCATCGTCTGCGAGGCGACCCACTTGGCGTGACCGTCGGCGAAGGCGACGTTGCTGCCGTCGTTGTGCCGCCCCGGGTTCGGGATGCGGTTGTACGGCGCTACGTCGTAGGGGTATGGGTATCTCTTCGGACTGTAGTAGTACCAGGTCGAACCGCCCGCGGCCGTCGCGGTCTCACCGAGGAGCAGCGCCTCCGCGGGAGCATCGATGGCGCCCAGTTTGCAGCCCCGCGGCCCGGAGGTGGTGTCGGTGAACATGTTGTTGTAGGAGACGCCATAGCTACAGGTCACCGTGACATTCTGGCTGGGGCAGATGAGAATCTGCGTGTTCTTAATGTAGGGACCGATGAAGGTGTACCAACCCCCGGCCTCGGGCCCGGTGCCGTACACGTAGCCGTGGGGGAACCGCTCATCATAGTCCTGCGCGTAC
>DPJP01000219.1:2874-12685 GCA_003542955.1 Armatimonadota bacterium | reverse complement strand
CGCCGCCAGGATGGCGATGATGGCAATCACAACCAGAAGCTCGATCAGAGTGAACCCTCTGCGCATTTGCCTGACCTCCTCCGAACTGAGTAGCCACGATGGTGAAATGCGCATATGAAGTTCTACGGACACGGACGTATCTCCTGCCTGCTGCTTCAGAATGTCAACCCGGTCGCCCCGTGCCTGCAGGCCGCCACGGTCCAGATCCATAGGATAGCTCCGTCCACTCGCATCGAGCGGTCTGTGAGAGACCGCAGCGCAAGTCGATGGGCAGGTGCCGGCGCGGCGAGACGCAAGCCATCGCCACACGTGTGAGACGGCTGCTACCGCGCCCAGAGTGGCCTCGCTCGACAAGATCGCAGTCGCCAGGAGCCGGACAACTCCGGGACGCGTATCTGGACATGGCTTGTGAAGTCGCGGAGAACTCACTTCCGGTCGCCGATGCCGTCGTCAGCGGGGGCCTCGCAGCGTCAGTTCGCCGATATGCACGCTGAGTGCGTTCTTGACGCCACAGGCCGCCGGCCCACCGCGTCTGTGAGCCCTGTGCGCTCTTGATGTGGCATCGCGAGGGCTGATCACTGNNCTGGCAGTGTGTCGCACTGGCGTCAACGCCCTCGGCTTGACATCTCGCCTGCCGCACACCCATAATCGACAACCCAACGTTGCCGAGGTGGAAGCATGCATCATCCCATGCTCGAGATGCCCTGTGTCCCGGCCCTGCGTCGCATCGCCGGGGAGACTATCCCACGCGGCTCGAGCCCCCGCACCCGCGCCCTCGCCGCCGATGCGGCGGCACGCCACTTCCTGCCCTATGGCGAACAGGCGCAGTTGTATGCGGCATTCGTACCGCCACAGGGCCTGGGCCGGATACTCACCACCGCCCACGCATTCGCTCACGTTCACCCGCGCCTGACCCCGCTGATCCGCGACGGAGAGCTGATCGTCGGCGCACGCCACCGCACCACCAGTGAAGAGGTCGTCCGTGGCTGGCTGCCCGACGGCACGGACAGCTACGTCGATAGCTTTGCGCGCAACACGCCGTCACACCGACCTGACATCCACGAGATGGCCCTGCGCGGACTGCTGTCGCCCCAGGGCTCAATGAACCACAAGGTGGTCGACTACGCGCGGTTCCTCCGCGTCGGGTCGGCGGCCCTGGCGGAGCGCGCGCGCCGTATCGCCGCGGAACGAACCGGAGAGCAGCAGGAGTTCGCCATCGCCTTCGCCATGGGCCACGAGGCGATGATCGCCCATGCCGAGACCTATGCTCGCGAGTGCCTCCGGGCTGCTGAGACCGCCGACCCCGGACGCGCCGCCGAGTTGCGCGAACTGGCCCGGATCTGTGCCAGGGTGCCCCGCGAGCCCGCCGAGACGTTCCATGAAGCCATCCAGATGCTCTGGTTTGCCTACATGGTCGCCGGCGACGGCGTCGGCCGCCCCGACGTCTATCTCAATGACTACTACGATGCCGATCTGGCGGCCGGGCGCATCACCCCCGAGCGCGCCCGCGAACTGATCGAGTGCCTGATGATCAAGCTCCACGGCGACTACGCCGAGGGCGTCTACAACGTCAGCTCCATCCACACGATGACGCTTGGCGGCGTCCTGCCTGATGGTTCCGACGCCTGCAATGCCCTCACGCGCCTGTTCCTGCAGGCGATCCGCAGTGTGCGCCTGCTCCGCCCGACGATCTACGTGCGCTGTCACGATGGGACACCCGAGAACGTGCTCGAGCTGGCCGTCGAGATGCTGGGCGAGGGTCTGGCGGAGCCCAACTTCTACGGCGACACGCCCGTCATCGATGGTCTGCAACGCCTGGGTGTCCCGGTCGAGCAGGCGCGTGACTACGCTCTCAGCGGCTGCACGGAGATAGTCCTCCCGGGCCTGGCCAACTGGGGGGCGCCGAATGGCTGGATCAACCTGGCAATGGTCGCCGATGAGGCCATCGGGGAGCTGGCAGCCGCCCCCACCCCCACCCGCGAGCTGCTGTGGCAGATACTCGAGCGCAGGGCTGACGAGCTGGCGGAGGTCTGCCGCATCTGCAACGAGTGGGTCGACGACCAGCGCGAGGACGGGGCCTACAACGCCACGCTGCTGATGCCGGTGTGCCTGGAGAAGTGCCGGGACATCGTCCACGGCGGCGCCGCAAGTTACATGGGCCACTGGGAGGCCATTGGGCTGCCCAACGCCGCGGATATGCTCCACGCGACGGAGGTCCTCGTGTTGAACGAGAGGCAGAGCCTGCCGGAGCTGCTCAAGAGCCTGCAGACCGGCGACCCCACGCTACGCAAGCGCCTGCGCCGGCTGCCGCGATTCGGCAATGGGGACGAGGCGGTGGATGCGCTCGCCGCGCGGCTGGTGACGATCATGGCCGACGCCCTGGAGCGCCGCGGCACGCCCCTGCGCTCGCACCTGGTCATGGGGCACCTGGCGGGCGGTGAGAATATGCACATCTCCTACGGCCTGCGGATGGGGCCGACGCTCGACGGACGACGTGCGGGCGAGGCTTTGGCGGACTCGCTGGCCGGCTCCCAAGGCGCGACGCGCTCGGGCCCGACGGCGGTGATACGCTCGCTGTGCAGGCTCGACCATTCGCGCATGGTGGCGGGGAATGCCTCCACGCTGAGACTGCTCCCCGCCGACTTCCTCGACCAAGAGCGTCGCCGCAACGTCGTCGGCCTGATCCGCACATTCGTGGCCCTCGGGGGAAGTCAACTCCAGATCAACATAGTTGACGCGGAGACTTTGCGCGCCGCTCAGGCCGACCCGGAGGCCCATGAGGGCCTGATGGTGCGCGTGGCCGGCTACAGTGCCGATTTCACCCACTGCGGCAAGATGCTGCAGGATGAGATCATCGCGCGGCTGGAGAGGTAGCTGCGCTAGCCACGACCCCCCGCAGTGCCGGCATCGCCTCCAGATCAGAACTCCTGATATGGGCACCGGCGGTGATGTCCGTGTCCTGCGCCTCGGAAGCCCTTGCCGGGCGGCAGGGGTCGGGCATTCAGAATTCAGTCTTGCTCGGCTTGGGGCNNTGAATTGTGAGTGCCTGACCCCTGCCGTTGTACTTGGAGCCCTGCGTGGTCTGGACTCTGGACATCTATCTCCCGCGACATCAAGCCGGTGACCCCCGCTCGCACAGGGGCTCATCGCGCCGAAGCCCGGCAATGTCGGGAGTTCTGAGCTTAGGGGATGCCCTCCAGTGACGAGCGTCCAGCGCTCTGCTGGCGGTCTGAGCGCACATCCATAGAGAGCAGGCAGCGCACGGTGACGCACTCCGTCCCCGATCCTGCGCGACGGCAGCCGATCATACACGAACTGACCCAGTGCCCCGGAGACCGCCGCGTGCCCGGGCTCGCTAATGCCGCACGAGCTTCTCAGGTGCCATGCACAGGCCTGTCTCAAGTTCGATCTGGTCCTTGTAGTAGTCGGTGTCCTCAAACAGGTCGCCGGTCCTGTCCAGCCACCCCTGCAGTTCGGCATCGATCTCCGGGGGGACCATCGCGGGGCCGCGCGATGCGATGAGGTTGTGCATCTGGTATGGGTCGCGCTCGTTCTCGTACAGGAGCCATGGCCCGCTTCTGTCTCTGACGTAGGTGTGCGTCCGCGTACGGATGCCCCGGTAGGGGCGGACAAAACCTCTCGGAGCGCCGAGGCCTGAATAGTCGTCAACGTACTGCCATCTCATGCCCCAGGTGAGCGCCGAGCATACCCACAGCATGAGGGCCGAACGGTCGACGGGCTCCACGGCCTCACCGCGCAGGACCCCCGACAGGTCGTCGCCCTCGACGCCGTCGGGCACCCGCAGGCCCATCAGCCCCAGCAGAGTTGGCAGGATGTCCGGCTGCCCCATGGGCATATCGAGAACCCGCCCGGCATCAATAGCGCGTGGGTAGCGCATGATGAGCGGCACGCGAATCGACTCGTCCCACGGCTGAACCTTGTATAGCTGCCCGTGCGAACCGAGCATCTCACCATGGTCGGAGGTGAACACCACGACCGTCTCATCCGCGACCCCGTGCCGCTCCAACGCATCCAGCAGGCGCCCCAGGTTGTGATCGAGGCTGCTGATCGCGCCGTAGTAGTTGGCCGTCCATTCCCGCAGAGCGCTCTCCCCGTCCTCTGCGAGTTCCGGGGTGAGCGGGAAGCCCTCCGGCGGCAGGAGCACATTGCGCCTCAGCTCGAAGCCTTCGGCATCATAGAGCTCCCGGAACTCCGACGGAGCTGTGAACGGCGTGTGCGGCGGGCCCCAGGAGAGCACGAGTGCGAATGGGCGTCGGCGCGATGGCTCAGCTTCCGCATGCGTGTGGACGAAATCGATGGCCAGGTCCGTCTGGGTATCCGGCTCCCAGCCCTCTACCAAGATCGGCTCAGGTTCATCTCTGTAGTAGGTCGCATTCCAGTAAGCATGCGAGCAGTGGTGGACGGCCCAGTAGTCAAAGCCGTGGCGGAGTTGACCCGGCGGGATGTAACCGGCCTGGAACTCGTTGTATGGCGTCTGGCCGATATATGCTTCACCCGACAGGTGCCACTTGCCGATGTACCCGGTCGAGTAGCCATCCGCCTTGAGCATCTTCCCCATCGAGGGCATATCGTTGGGCAGCATCGAGTTGTTCGTTAGAGTCGTGTGGGAGAGTGGGTATCGCCCCGTGAGGGTGCAGGCTCGCGCCGGAGTGCACACGGGAACGGTGGACACCGCGTTCCTGAACATCGCGCCCCCGCGGGCAAGCCGGTCCAGGTTGGGCGTACTGATCTGGGCTTCACCCGCGCAGCCCATGGCCGCATGGCGCATCTGGTCGACCAGGACGAAGAGCAGGTTGGGGCGTTTCCCCTGGATGTCTGGCATATCACTCATCAGAATACACCTCATGTGAGCAGGTGTGTGCACCTCCGCACGGCCGGCACGATCAGCTATCTGCCAGCCTGTCACCCGAGGGCATGCACATCGCACAAGCACGCCGCGGTGTCATGCATGTTTCAACCGAGGACGGTGCAGACCTTGTTGACGGCTTGCGCAACCCGGTCGCAATCGCTACCCGTCCACCACTGGTCGATGCTGATGAAGATCGCCCGGCCGAGCAAGTCGAGCGTGTTCGGGCACATCTCCTGGGAGTACGGTGGCAGCTCGGACTTGTAGTAGGGGCAGGTGAACGGACAGCCCTCGGGCGTAGCGGTCTTCTGCTCGAGTATCTGCTCCCAATAGCTATACAGGTGCCAATCGCGAGAGACATTCGTCCCCCGCCCGCCGGCCGGCACGCCCTCCGCGCGCAGGGCCTCGGCGACTACCTCCGCGTGCTCCGGCGTACCGGCAAACAGCGCGAGGCGATATCCGACATCGCCCTCGATATCATTACTCGGGCGCAACCTGACACCGGCAGTGGGCTCCACCCCTGCGGCGATACGCCGCATGTTGGCGTTGTAGCGACGCGCCTGGGCATCGGTCTTACGCAGTTGTACGAGGTTGACGGCGCCCTCGAGTTCAGACATCCGGTAGTTCTGCCCGCAGAACAACTCTCCTGGCCGGCGCTCCTTCGCATAGCGGTCGGGCCGCCAGCAGGCCGCCGTGTCGTGCTGGCTCTGCGCCCGCGTGTATATCCACTCGTCGTCGGTCAACACCAACCCGGCCTCGCCCGCCCCGGTGATCTTGTAGCCACTGATGCTGAAGCAGCCGGCATCTCCCAGCGTGCCGAGGTATTGCCCCTTGTACATCCCACCACATGCCTGCGCGCTGTCCTCGACCACCAGTAGCTCGTGCTCACGGGCAATGCTCCGTATCGCATCCATGTCACAGCAGTTTCCGCCCATGTGGACAGGCACAATGGCCTTAGTCCGTGCTGTGATCTTGCGCTCGACGTCTACCGGGTCGATCGCGAGCGTATCATCGACATCTGCAATCACAGGGATGGCCCTGCACGCCACAACTGCCGCGGCCGTGGCGAAAAAGGTGTAGCCAGGCACGATCACTTCATCACCCGGACCAATCCCACACCCGACATACGCGGCGTTGAGCGCCGAGGTGCCGGAGTTCACCCCGAGCGCATGCGAGACGCCGAACAGCTCACGCGCGTATGCCTCAAGCTCATCTACCTTTGACGGGCGGGGGTTGTAGTAGCGGTTCAAATGCGGCGAGGGCAGGGGATCTCGCTCGACGGCGGATCGAAGCGCGGCCATGGTCTGCTCGCCAAAGCCCCAGACCGAGGCCAGCTCCATGAACTCGTCCACGCCGATCTTGGGCTCTGGTGTCGCCTCGAAAGATGCAATGGCCTTCTCCCCGCCGTTGATGGCCAGGTCCGTGGGAGTGATGTCGGGTTTGCTCATGCCACGTCGCCTCCGTAGCAGCGATTGTGGTGGTACACAACTCCGGTATTGTCCGGAATCGGCACCCCGCAATCCATAGCAGCAGCTACGAAGGTGTGTCCGTTTCTCTGGCGCCCGGGGCTCGGGCACGGTAGCGGCTTGGCGGGAGGCCGGTCAAGCGGCGGAAAACGCGGCTGAAATGGTGCTGATCGGCATACCCCAGAGCATGGGCAACCTGCTTGATGCTCCGACGCGCGTCGGCGAGCAGCTGCTTGGAGGCCTCCACGCGCTCGATGTCGACGAACTGCCGAATAGTCAGCCCCGTCTCGCGGTGGAACAGACTTGAGAGGTAGTTGGGCGAAAGCGCCACCTCGTCGGCAACCAGGGGAACCGATGGCGGCGAGGTCAGGTCTCTCAGCAGGATCGCCTTGATCTGGCCGATGAGGGGGTGAAGCGCCTCGACCGGCGGGTCGATGTGATCACTCAGCCGATCGAGGCAGAATGTGACAACCCGCAGCAACTCGCAGCGTGTGCTGTCAAGCGCCGCCCACGGCCCTGACGTCAGGCGCCCCCAGGCTGCCAGCAGCTCGGTGGGTGCGGGTCCGAAGTCGCGTCGCGAGAGGACCTCGTAGCCGTGCGTCTCCGAGTATGCAGTCAGATGGCTGGTGAGATGACTCCCACGGCTCACAGTCAGCCACAGCAGCTCGTACGGGCGCTTCGTCGACAGGCAGCACTCGCCGTGCGCAACGCCGGGCAGAAATAGCATCCAGTCATCCTGCCGGGCTTCATAGGTACGCGCCTGGATGCAGACATTCAGCCGTCCGCTGAGGACAAAGGCCAGCTCGCAGCGCGGATGCTGGTGTCCGAGCAGGCCCGAGGGCATGGTCTCGCGACCGTAGAAGTCCACTTTCGGGAAGTGGCCCCTCCGCGACCGGCGCGCAGGGACATCTTGCCCCCACAGTATGGCGGCGCCACCCAGCCGCGCGATCCCCTCCAGCACGCGCGTGGCCATCAGTTGCTCAAGCGAACGCCTCGGGGCGATGAGTTGCTTCCTCCGCATTCCGTGCGCGGGCGACAAACGACCCCGGCCCGCGCGTGGGCTGGAACCACCCAAAGAACTTCCTCGCCACGGCAGCGGAGACCTGCGGCGGCGGGCGCGACACGGGCAGTCCCATGCCGGCTCNNNGCTGGAGCCATCTCGTGCTCAATTGATGCTGCGCATCACTTCTGCGGAGGGGGCTCTGAGCCATGAAACGTATCAGATTGCTTGCATGTATGCTGCTGGGGCTAACGACCGCCATGGTCGTGGCACAGGTCGCCGAAGACAAATATGTGGCGACGGGCACCGGGGATCGTCCCGATGGGATGTACAGATGCGGTGAGGAAGCTGTATTCACCGTCGCCATCACGAAGAACGATGAGCTGATCACGACCGGTACCTTCGACTACAGGCTGAGCAACGACGGCATCGGCGTGCTGGCCGAGCGGCAGGCCCAACTCGGAGACCAGCCCACCGTCATCAAGGGCACCCTGGGGGTGCCCGGCATCCTGCGACTGCATATCCTGAAGGTCGGCGACAAGAGCGTGTCGCTGATCCCCGTTGGCGCCGGCTACGAGGTCGAGAAGATCGGCCCCAGCGCCGACGAGCCAGAGGACTTCCTCCAGTACTGGGAAGAGCAGAAGGCGCTCTTGCGGGCCATCCCCGAAGACATGCAGATGACTAGACTCGACACCGACTCCACCGACCAGCAGACCACCTACCAGTTCANNGGATGGCTGAGTGTGCCGACGAAGCAGGGCCCGCTGCCCGCGATGCTGCTGGTGCCGGCCGCCGGCGTGTGGCCGTACGGACCGCGCTGGGTCACCGGCTGGGGCGGCAAGGGCTTCCTGACTATCGGCATTTATGCCCACAACTACCCCGTCGACCTCCCCACGGAGCGCTACGAGCAGTTGGGCGCGGGCGAGCTGGCAGGCTACCGGCATGAGGGCCGCGACAGCCGCGACACATGCTACTTCCGCCGCGTGTTTCTCAGTTGCACTCGCGCCATGGATTACCTCATGAGCCGCCCGGAGTGGGATGGGACCAACCTGCTTGTCACCGGCTCAAGCCAGGGCGGCGGGTTATCACTCGTCAGCGCCGGCCTCGAGCCGAAGGTCACCGCCATCGGCGCCAACGTCCCCGCCCTGTGCGACCACACGGGCATCCTGATCGGCCGCATCTCCGGCTGGCCGCGGCTGATCGAAGGGCCAGACAAACCCTCCGCCGCCGTGGCACCCTACTTCGATGCCGTTAACTTCGCCCGCCACGCAAAGTGTGCCACAGTCATCTCGTGCGGCTTCGCCGACTCCACCTGCCCGTCAACTTCCATCTACGCCGCCTACAGCGTTCTGCCCGAGCCGAAACGGATGGTGCCCACGCCGACGATGGGCCACGCCCAGAGTGCCGAGTACGGGGCGCTCTCAATGGCCTTCCTCCAGGCGCTCGGGAAGATGCCGGAAGGGCAGTGATGGATCGGGCGCGCAGCACTCAAGTACACGAAACTGGAGAGCAGACATGTTCCTGAACCATTGCCACGTATTCCCACACGGGGCCTTCCCCGATCAGCCGGAGCTCGGCACACTTCCCGAACTCGCGCGCTTCATGGAACAGACCGGCATCGAGCGCACCCTCGCCATCGCGCCATTCTGGGGCCCCAGGTCGGCCGAGTTGCTTGCGGGCGAGGAGATCAACGCGTGGTTGTACCGGCATCTGCAGGACTACACGAACATCGGCGGCCTGGTGACGGTGTCCCCGAAGGACCCGCAGGCCTGTGCACTGGTCGAGGAGTACGTCGGCAAGGGCTTCCTCGGCATCAAGACGCATCCGCCGGTGATGGACTTCCGCATAGATGATCGCGCCTGCGATGATATGTACGCACTCGCCGCGGAGCTTGGCGTCTTCGTGCTCTTCCACACCGGTGTGCATGGCGGGCGACTCGAGGACTACCAGCCGCTGCTTGTTGACAACATCGTGCATCGCCACCCGCGCCTGAAGGTGATCATCGAGCACATGGGCGTCTCCGACGGCGTCGGTCGGGGCTTCTTCGACCAGGCGATGGCGGTCATCTACAACCACGGCTCCCACTGGACGGACGGTGGGGTCTATGCGGGCCTGACGGGCCTGGCCAAGCCTCAGCACAGGCAGCTTGTCGCCGATGCCATTGCGGAGGCCGGTGCGGAGCGCGCTATCTTCGGCCTCGATTGGCCCCACATGCAGGGACATACCCGCGCCATCGCGCGCTATGAGGCCGAAATCGCGGTGGTCAGGTCCATCGGCCTGTCCGAGCGGCAGGAGCAGATGGTATTCGGCGGCACGCTGGAGGAAGCCACGCGACGATAACATCGGAACTCCCGACATGGCCCGTCAGCGATGCAATGAGCCGCTGTGCGAGCGGGCCTCGTTTGTCCGGCTTCGCGGGAGATGGATGTCGGCATTTGGCGTCACGAAGGTCCTGGACAACAACGGCTGGGGTCAGGC
>DPJP01000219.1:0-2789 GCA_003542955.1 Armatimonadota bacterium | reverse complement strand
AATTCTGAATGCCTGACCCCGGCTGCCCGACAAGGGCTTCTGAGGCCCAGGAGATGCGCATCGCTCCCGGTGCCCATATCAGGAGTTCCGAACATGTCGCGGCCACGTCGACCGTGGCCGAGGCAAGCATCAGACAGGGGAGATCATAGTGCGGAGAGACACCATAGCCGTCCTCACCCTTGCCCTGTGGCTGGCGCTGATCTCAGTTGCGGCCGCCCAGCCCGACCCCGCGCCCGAAGGCGCCTTCACAGTCGTAGTGCTGCCCGACACCCAGGACTACGCCGATGGCGGATCGCCCAGCGGCGGCATCTCGGGCCAGGAGGTCTTCAGCACGATCACGCAGTGGATCGTCGACCATCGGGACGAGCAGCGGATCGTGTTCGTCTCCCATGTCGGCGACATCGTCAACAGCGTCGGCTCCCGCGAAGAGTGGGAGGTCGCCCGAGGCGCGCTCGACAGGCTGCACGGCGTGCTCCCCTATGGCCTGACCGTCGGCAACCATGACATGTACTCCGGCAACGGTCAGAAGCCGCTGTTCGAGGATTTCTTCGGAGCCGAGCGCTTCACGCAGTTCGACTGGTACGGTGGTTCGGCCGACAACAACGCCAACAGCTACCAGCTCATCAGCGCCGAGGGCATGGACCTGCTCTTCCTGCACCTCGAGTGCAATGCCCCCGACTCCGTGCTGCAGTGGGCCGACGGCGTCCTCCGCGAGCATGCAAACCGCCGCGCGGTAGTCACCACCCACATGTGGCTTGGTCCCATCACGCCATGGGGTGAGAAGCGCTACCACGATATTCCGAAGGGCCGCATGCAGTGGACCAAGTGCCACAAAGACGGCGGCCGCGGCAACAGCCCCCAGCAGATATGGGAGAAGCTCGTCAGCCGACACCCGAACGTGATGATGGTGCTTTCCGGCGACCAGAGGAGCACGCAGGCGCTGCGCACGCAGTCGGTGGGCGAGTGTGACAACATCGTGCATGAGATGATGTGCGACATCCGCGACGGCTACATCCGCCTGCTGCGCTTCCACCCCGCCGAGAACCGCGTCGATGTGATGACCTACAGCCCAACGCTGGGAACGTTCTGCGATGGCACGAAGGCGACGATGTCGGCGCCGAAGCAGCCGATCGACGTGGTCACCGACATCACCCAACACCAGTTCGTCCTCTCGGTCAACCTGAGCGGCCCGGTGCCGACCGAGTAGGTCGCATTCGGTTGCGGGACGGTGCGCCGCCGGGGACCCGAGCCGCTTCCCGCGCCAAATTCCATACCCGAATGCGTTTACATGGACCACTCTCCGGGTATAGTGTCAATACGTCGCTGTTGCAATCGAGCTGCTGACGCAGTACCTGTAACTCCATCATCCTAATCATCGTTACTCTGACAACAGCGACGTTATCATTGCGGGCCGGTGAGCGTTCAACGTCACCGGCCCGCGTGCGTTTGCCTGTTCGTGACGGACCGCCTCTTCTCACCCTCCCCCCAGCTTCTCGAAGGCATCCAGATACCGCGCCATCGCGTCCCGGTCGGGAGCGTGGACGCTCAGGATCATCCGGCCCGAGTTGTTGTACTTCTGCCACAGCGCCACGGCATCCTCGGGCGAACCAGCCGACAGCCACAGCCCCTTCCCGAGCCCGTTGATCCGCTCATACAGCCACGACCAATCCTGCCGGGGAGGATCACCGGCGCCGGGCACCCACTGGACAACCCTCACCTTCTCGATGGTACAGATCGATTCCAGATGCTTGATGTTCCCGGGGCCGTCGAGGTGGTACTCGACGACATCGTGCAGGTCGATCTCCTCCCGCAGATACGGCAGCGCGAACTCGTCGAAGTGCTCCTTGCCGATGTTGAAGCCGAAGTCGCACTGCGGCGTTCCGGTTCGGCCGTCGCAGTAGAAGCCGTGGCCCGTCACACTGCCGTAGGTCTCGACATCGAGGAGCCGGCATACTTCATCCGTCGCCTCGACATAGGCCGCCATGATCTGCCGCATGGCATGATGCACGCCCTCGGGGTTGTCATAGAGGTCGGTCATCAGCTCGACATTGCCCCGCAGCGCGGCCAGTGTATCCAGGTTGTTGTAGAAGGGCGCGCCGATCCCGTAGATCACCCGCCCCGCGCACTCACTCCGGAAGCACTCCGCCAGCTCCACCCACCTCCGCCACCAGACCGAGTCGCGCTGGAATGTGATCTCAGCGGAGGACAGGTCCTGTATGCATGGCACCGCATGCGTATCCGTGCCCCAGGCCTCCTCGATGGTGATGATCTCCGCCCCCAGCAATGCCGGGAACAGGTCGATGATCAGGGAGGGGCCGTAGAAGGGAACCGCATCGCCCAGGAACTCATGCGTCTGCGCCCAGCCAAGCACCTGGCTGACGACCTCCTCGGGCCCGCGCGAGAACGCCGCCCCCCACGGCGGCTTCGGCATGGCCTCGACGCCGGGCCTTGGGGCGTCGGCCAATAGAATCGGGCGGCCCAATGTGCCCTCCCAGAACCGCGCCCAGTTCTGCTTCACTGCCTCGAAGTCTTCCCGGAACTCCAGTTCAGCCATGGGTCATCTCCAGATTCCTGAGTTCAGGCATCCATGGGCTTCTCTCTGTAGAAGAATACAGCCAGCAACACGACCACGACGAGAAACACGCCCACATAGCCAACGATGCCGATATTGCGCAGTTGCATACTGCCGGTGAGAACGCCGATCAGCCCCGCCAGCGCAAGCACACCGGAAGCGATCATCATCCAGCGTACCCACACAGCCAGTCGACTGCCGCCAAAGACCGTGGCGG
>DPJP01000222.1:20654-33654 GCA_003542955.1 Armatimonadota bacterium | reverse complement strand
ACATCAAATATGTGACCCCGGCTTCGTTGCCTTGATCTCCGCACACGAACGACGGTTCTTCAGCGGAACCGAAGACTCATTTTTGCCCGAAAGCAAGCGAATGGCGCCCGCAATGGCCGGTACTCCGCTTGGTGTACCGGACCCCGGAGAGCAATAATGAGTTTGCAGGACGTGACCCCAGCATCTCTCCATCTGGAACCCTGAGACTTCGGTACAGCGCCGACAACGGTCACACTCCAGATTATCAGGCCCAGATGATGCCGTCAGATCGCCGATTCCGCTGGTACTTCAGTCTCCCCTCGCCACGCTACTGCCGCTCCCGGCTGTTAGCTCTGAAGGGTGTCCACCTCTGCAGCGCCTTGAAGCCTATGACGCCGGCGAAGAGCGCGATGCCGTAGCACCAGCGGTGCTCGGCGTAGGTCGGATGGAAGCTGTCCTTGAGCGCAAAGCCGGCGCCACCCGCGACGCCGGTCGAGAGCGCGATGAGCACCGCCAGGTTGTGGAGAGCCTTCTTGAGCTCGGGGATGGGAATGGGGCGCTGCTCGCGACGCGCATCGAGCATCGGCGCCATGTGCTCCCAACTCGCGCAACAGAATGCCAGGATGAGACCGCAGAGGGCGACGGTTGTTGATGCGAGTATCTGGTTCCGTCGCAGATGCAGGTCTATGCGCAGCCTGCGGTCTATGGCGCTCACGGAGGGCCGGGGTGCCCAGTAGCGCACCCGTACGCGGCGGTCGCGCGCCGCGGCAGTCATCTCGTCGGGCGTGATCTTGACCCTGCGGCGGTAGCGCCCATCCCCCACCTCGAACACGTAGGTGAGCATGCTCGTATCGCCATCCAGCCGCCAGACGGTGGCATTGACCGTTTCCATATCTTCTCGCTGCAGAAGCGCCTCCTCGCGGTAGCGGGGCGCGAAGTAGACAATCCCGACAACGCCGACAACCATCGCCAGCAGCCCGAGACCGGCTACCATTCGGGGGATGGCTCCCGCCCGCGCTCGGTCCGCCTGCCTATCCTCCATTCCGGCTATCCTCCCGCACACTCGGGCGCATTCAACAGCCGCGGCTCGGGCTCCTCTATCCAGCCGGCGGGACGCTGGCCGACCCCCTGTCTGTCCATGTCACCGATGTCGCCTCGTGCCGCCTCCGCCAGTGCCAGGAGGCGCGATACCACCTCGGGGTGTTGACTGGAGACCTCGTTCTCCTCACCGAGATCATGGCGAACATCATAGAGCTTCGGCTCTGTAATGGCCCTGTCGCCGCGGAGGTTGAGCTGCTTGTCCGCCAGCGGCAGGTAGAGCTTCCAGTCGCCTGCGCGCACCGCCTGCAGTTGGCCCATGAAGTAGTAGAAGAAGCCCTTGTCGTCGTAGGCTGAGTGAGCGCCGGCCTCGCCGAAGAGCATCGGGCGGATATCCTGACCGTCGATAATGCGGTCCTGTGGGGCACCCGTGCCGGAGACACCGGCGCAGGTTGGGAGCATATCCATGGTGCTGGTCAACTCGTCACAGACGGCGCCCGGCTCGATGTGCCCGGGCCAACGGGCGATGCAGGGCATCCGCATGGCGCCTTCGGAGGTGTCATAGCCCCAGCCCTTGAGGGGGGCATTGCTGCCCTGTTGCGGATCGCGGCCGACTGCACCGTTGTCGGAGGTCCAGAGGACCAGCGTATTCCCATCGAGGCCAAGCTCGACCAGCGCGCGCGCAATCTGCCCGTGCGACCAGTCCAGCTCCTCGATACTGTCGCCGTACGCCCCGTTGGCAGACTTGCCCTTGAAGTCCGGGCTGGCGAACGGGTGGGCCGTGCTGCCGGGCATCGCGTGCGGGAGATAGATGAAGAAGGGCTCATCCTTGTGGGCAGCGATGTAGCTGATGGTCTCCTCCGTGTAGCGCTTTGTCAGGTAATCCCGGTCGACGGGCGCCTCGATGACCTCCTCCTGCCGCATCAATGGGATCGGCGGGAACTGCGGGTGGCGCTCGCTCTGGTCCATATCGTCGCTGTAGGGGATGCCGAAGTAGTGGTCGAAGCCGTGGCGGGTGGGCAGGAATGGCGGCTGGTCACCGAGGTGCCACTTGCCGATACAGGCCGTTGCGTAGCCCTGGGACTTGAGGAGGGTGGCAATGGTGATCTCGCGCGGATTGAGGCCCTTCTTCGCGACCGGCTGGAGGACGGCGCCGCCGCGGTCGCTGATATGCATCCCGACACGGCGCGGGTAGCAGCCGGTCATGATGCTCGTGCGCGATGGCGTGCAGACGCCGCTGGTGCTGTAGAAACTCGTGAAGCGCATCCCCTTGGCCGCCATGCGGTCCAGGTGCGGTGTGCGATGCAGCGTCGACCCGTAGCAGCCGAGGTCGCCGTAGCCGAGATTGTCGATGTAGGTGAGGATGATGTTGGGTTTGCGGTCTGCCATGCAGTGTCCTCCTGGCGGTGCTATCCGGCACCGAGCGTACGTCGACGAGTGCAGGGCCGCCTCAGAGCGAGTACGTCACAAGCGACTCCGCGCCATATCCCTCCAGCGCCAACCCTACTCTCCACTCGCCCGGCGCGTCATCATAGGCAATCGGCAGGCGCAGCGTGCCGCGTCCGCCCTGCAGGTAGACATTCCTGCGCAGGGCAGTCACTTCCTGCCCGGCGGGGTCTGTTACCCTACACCGCACCAGGTGAATGTCTTCTGAGCCGATGCGCCGGTCTGCGCGCACCTGCACGCGGCAGACGAGATCGCTGCCGGGTACGGCCTGGGCGCGGATGTCCGCAGTCAGTTCTTCCACGCGGTNNGGTAGGACGGCATAGACCTTCCCTCGCGCTACGTGCAGCTCGGCAGGAATGCCCCCGACCTGTCCCAGGTACTCACCGCTGCGCATCTCATACACATGCCCGGGCTCGTCCAGTTCGATTCGTACGCGAGCGGGAGCGCGATCCGCAAGCTGCCAGTCTCGGGTCACCACGATGTAGCGCTGCTCGCCGGCCCGCCAACCGGCGCACCATACGCCGTTCGCCGGTAGCCCGGTGTCGGCATCTATCACGCGCGCCACGCGATGCACTGCTGCGGCATTCACCACGGTGGCCAGTATCTGTTGCGCGAGCAGGTCCTCACGGACATTGCGGTCATAGTTGTAGTTGCCGATCGGCGCCAGCACGACGGTGCCCCGCGCATGCTTGCCGACCTCGATCGTCGCCGGTGGCATAGGAATCTGGCCGCGCGGTGTCGGACCGCTCAGTGGCTCAGTTGCGAGACCCTCAAAGAGGTCCGCGAGGGCGGATTGATCGAGCTTGCGCCCCGATTCATCGTGCGTGGCCGGGATTTCATCCGCCCACAGAAGCCCACCGGCCTCGACGTAGGCACGGCAGCGGGCCACCTCGGCGGCCGACATGCTCCGTGAGTGCGGGAGTATCAGCACCTTGAAGCGCTCCGGTGTCACCTCACCGTTGGCCAACTGCTCGTATGAGACCCACCTGTGCGGCACACCCGCATCGAAGAGGAGGTTGGTGAAGGCCTGATGCACCCAACTGAGGTTGCTGATGCCCAGGCCGATCATGCCGGTGTGGTAGGAGTCCTGGGAGTAGTGGATGGCGACCTGGTCATCCTGATAGCTGGCCTTCACCAGCAGATCGCCGATGTCGCCGACATCGCGGATTTCGTCCTTGCACGCCTCCCAGTCGCTTGAGAGCTGCATGTCGGCGGTCGTCGCGCCCCATATCTGCGGGGCGATGGTGTACCAGCCGAAGCCGTGCGCCCCGCTCATGAGCATGTACCATGGATGCCAGCGCACATCATGCACCGAGCCCATGCTGTAGTGGAACCAGCATCCGAAATGGCGCTCGCAGAATGAGCGCATGTACTGGTTCTGCGGGCCGGAGTAGCCCATCATGGCGTCCAGACCGCGACTGAGCAGCCAGTAGTCGTAGCCGCGGCCCATCCAGAGGTCCCAGCCCGCGTGGATGCCCATCATGCCCGCGGGCCCGAGCTCCCGCAGGCGCTCGGCGAGGAAGGCGTGCTTGGCGGTGAAGAGGTGCTCCATGAAGCGCCGGTTCTCATGCTGGATGACGCCCTGCTCGATCTTGAGGGTGTCGACGATATGGGGGCTGAGCATGTGGACCTCCTCCCAGGATAAGTAGCGCGTGCCCCACACTTCGTTGAGCCGCTCGAGCGTCCCGTGTTTCTGTTGCAGGTACTGCCGGAAGCGCGCATTGACCTCCGGGTGCTCGGAGCTGCCCATGAGCATGAAGTGCTCTTCGCCGAGGCTGTAGTAGATCGGCCGGTAGAGCATGGTCGCCAGCGGGTCCGAGATGCACTCCTTTGTGAAGAACTCATCCCATGGCTCCATCCACTTCGCCAGCGTCTCCTCATTGGCCGGGTAACCGAGATGGAACATGTACTCGATGGTGCGGAGATTCTCGCGGGCCAGATTGGGGGTGCTGCGTCCCTGCATGAAACAGTCGATACCGAATTCGTCGCGGAACCAGCGCATCCGTTGCCGATCGAGATGGCGGTTGAGGCCGGCGCCGTACATGCACACATAGAACCCGTCGTTGTCATCCGACGGTACGGGGCAGTCGATGGGTTCGTAGTACAGCGTGTTCAACCCAGTTCGAAGCATGGCTTCGACGCGCATGAGCAGAGAATCGGATGATCTCGGGATACCGAGCGCGAACGGCACAGTCTGTTCGCGTACGTCGTTGGCCAACTCGGTGTGATGGGACGCAACTCGGCGCCCACCGTGGTCCACGAGGTAGACATCCAGCACTGCATTACGCGCACTCCCTATGTACACAGTACCGGTGACCGTATCGCCCGACCTGAACTGCCTGCCGTCAAGGCGAATACCCCGGGCGCCAGGCGGCGCGGTGGAGCCACCGGGGGCCGCGCAGTACCAATCGAGCACCTCACCGCTCGCGTTGCGGAGGATCATGTCATAGACTGCTCGCGGTGGTCGGTCATGGCGGNNGGCCCAGCCACCGGGAGCGGCCACGGGGCCTTCCTCTGCTCTGTACACGCGTCCGTGTCGGTCCCTGATAACCAGGGAGATTGTGGCTCCGGGCGGCGTGCCTTCGGTGCCGACCTCGAGTTGGCCCCACCCGTGCAGGACCTCGGTGATACGAGGGCCATCCAGTCGCCCGGCGGCGAACAGCACCGCTCGCGCGGCCAATGCCTGCCAGTGGTCGTACTGCACGTCGGTCGCCGCGGCATTCGTCGAGGTGTCGGGCGTGATCGCCGGGATGCCGGCCCACCAGCCGGTGATCGAGCGCGTGTAGTCGAGCTTCACCGCGCGTATCGTGTCATCGGCATACACCCGGACAATCTCGTTGCGCATGGTGTCCTGGTCGGCGAACCATTCGTCGTCTACCGTGTAGGCCAGGTTGTGCCTGACGGAGCCATCCACACGGTGCATCGCGGCGGTCGGGAAGCCGCGCAGCACCTCATCAGGCTGGATGCGGCGGGCTTCGCTGAAGACGGCGTTGATGTGCTCATCCATCGCGATTGGATATGCGTAGACGAGCCCGCTCCTGCCGGTGTTGACCTGCTCGAGCACCCACTGCCGCAGGCTCTGGTCGATATCGGTCCAGCCCAGCGGGCGGCCCTGGTAGCCTTGCTGGGTGATGACGATGGCATCCCAATCCTGCGAGATCACCTCAGCAGTCAGTTGCTGCGTCGCCAGGCATTCGGAGTCGACGCGCTGCCAGAACTCGACGACCTCCCGAATCGTGCTGCGCTCGTTGTAGAAGCCGACGGGCATGATGAACAGCACGCGCACCGGCCCACCGGCCAGCGGTCGCGCCCACTTCGTGTGCGGCGTCGGTGGGAGGTCGGGGTAGTCGGCAGGGTTGTAGGTGACCGGCTCCTCCGGCCCGTCAGCCAGCTTACGCCACTCGTCGACTGTCACATAGCTGATGCCCCCCGGCTCCGTCGGCCTGTAGTCGGTGGCTCCCGGCGGCGCCTGGCGCTGGAGATACCTCGCGATGCGCGTCAGCCCACCCTCCTCGATCAGCTGCTCAATGCTCAGGTACTCGTCGAACACCTTCACGTTGTAGAAGGCGCCGCGTGCCGAGCCCAACAGCGTCAACACGCCGTCGACGGCCTCCGTGACTTCCGCGGAGTACTTGCCGGTGCGCCGGGGCTCGGCGTCACCATCCACCACAACATCGATAGCGCCCGCCTCCGCCGACCAGCGGACGGCGTAGTGACGCCATGTGTGGGCCGTGAAGAGGTTCGTGGATGGGAATGTCCTGAATACGGAGTCATTCGTGCCATTGAGGTAGCAGTCATCCGGTGAGGTCCACCCACGCTTGAGAAGCAGCGTGAAGTCATCTCCAGCATCCAGGCTGAAGATGTCGAAGGGGGTGCAGGTATTCGGAGACCAATCGGGCTTGAACCAGAAGCAGAGCGTGCCTTCTCTCGGCGAGAGGCCACTCACGGGCACGCGCATATTCTCTTTGACCGGAATCCGCAGCCCCTTGACTCTCTGCCAGGTCGCGTTGATGGGCGCCTCCGCACTCGTGTTGAAGGCCTGTTGGCGTGCTCCCGTGGAGTCAGCATCGGCGATCTGCCCCTTCGCCGGCACGCGCACCAGCAGTCCACTAGCCGCAAACGATGCACAGCCCAGCAGGATTGCCGCTGTGNNGCTGTGCTGAAGAGGGCAAGTCGGCCCGGCATTCGGCCCTGTCTTCTCATCCACGCTCACCTCGGCTTTGAGTCAGCAGGTATCGTGGCACCTCGGCTTACACTCTCCGGGAGACTTCCGCGCGGGTGTTGCGCGAACCTGTGCCAGATGAAGGCTTGTGGGGGCACCGGGACGAAAACTTCCGCCAGCGTCCAGGCAGCAGACAAGCATACCAAGGAGACCCACGCCCATGGGAGACCAACCAGTCGATCTCGCGCTTCAGCCCCCCAGTATCATCACCAAGCCCGGACCGGAGTATGCCGACGAAGTGCGGATATTCCAGGGGATACCGGGCATCGAGCGTGCTCCCGGCGGGCGCCTCTGGGCAACCTGGTACGGCGGCGGGCCGACGGAGGGCCCGTGGAACTACGTCATGCTCTCCTCGAGCGACGATGACGGGCATACGTGGTCGGGAGTGAAGCTCATCATCGACTGTCCGGGGCAGGTCCGTGCGTTCGATCCCTGCCTGTGGCTCGACCCGACAGGC
Organism: Armatimonadota bacterium; assembly: GCA_003542955.1. Classification (GTDB taxonomy): domain Bacteria; phylum Armatimonadota; class Zipacnadia; order Zipacnadales; family UBA11051; genus UBA11051. The sequence goes on along the minus strand of DPJP01000222.1, from coordinate 26,512 downwards.
AGGCTGTGGCTGTTCTGGGCGCAGGGTTGGAGCCTGTGGGATGGCCGTGGGGGTGTGTGGGCCATGACCACCGATGAGCCCGATGCGGCAGATCCGCACTGGTCGGCCCCACGACGGCTCTGTAACGGGGTCATGATGAACAAACCCACCGTCCTGAGTAACGGCGACTGGCTGTTGCCCGCTGCAGTGTGGTCGAGACCGCCCATCCAGTGTGAACCGGAAAATGAGCGCCTGACGCCACACGAGAGCGGCTCGAACGCAGTCGGCTCCACGGATCAGGGCAAGACGTGGAAGCTGCTGGGAGGCTGTGATGTGGAAGGACGTTCGTGCGATGAGCACATGCTCGTCGAGCGTGCAGACGGGAGTGTATGGCTCCTGGCGCGGACCACCTATGGAATCGGCGAGAGTGTCTCCGAGGACGGCGGGAGGACGTGGACGCCAAGCAATGTGAGCGCCATCGAGCATGTGCCGGCCGCGCGCTTCTTCATCCGGCGGCTGGCCTCGGGTAACCTGCTGCTGGTCAAGCACAATCCGCCGGATGGAAAGACACGCTCGCACCTGACGGCGTACGTGTCGCTCGATGATGGGGGTACCTGGCAGGGCGGGTACATGGTTGACGAGCGCGTGCAGGTCTCCTATCCGGACGGCACGCAGGGACCCGATGGGATACTCTACCTCATCTATGACTTCGAACGCACGGGCGCCAAGCAGATACTGATGGCGACTTTCACGGAGGAGGACGTGCTGGCCGGGGAGCCGGTGTCCGGGGCGGTGCGACAGCGGGTCGTGGTCAACCAGGCGACGGGGGTGAAGGAACGGTAGGCGAAGTCTCCGGCAGGGGCACCGATTGGCGCCCGGTTGATGCCATATTGTGTTGCCCGGGCATCCACGTGTCCTCGTCTCATTGTCTCAGGAATCTCAAGAATCTCAGAATCTCACGATAGGGCGGCGGCCCATCGTCACGTTTGCGCCATTGACACGCCATATTAAGCACACACTATCGGCTCATGGCACACCCACAGACTGAAGTCTGTGCTACATGGGGCCGGGAAGGTTGGATTGCGCGCACGTGCTGCAGTGTGCCGGTGAAGGGACCACGCACGGCACGGCAAGCCTCCGGGGCCTACTCCCCCAGCCGCCGCAGATTCAGCGCAACATCCAGGCTGAACTCCGGTGAGGCCAGCTTCGCCTCGGCCCCGGTGTGCGCGAAGCGGGAGTTCTCGATGACCTCGCCGTTGAGCGGATCCACCCAGGCAGCCCAGTACTCCCCTGCCGGGAGCGTGAGGATCAACTGCGCACGCCGTGAGGTGGGGGCCTTCGGGTCGCCATACAGGTAGATGGCGTGCTGCTTGCCTTCCTCGGCGAGGACCGATGCGCTCACACCGTTCGGCAGGCCGCCGGCGATCACATTTGGGGTGGGCGCCATGCGGATGAAGTCGAAGCCGCGCATGAACTGATAGAGCGCGCGCAAGGACCTCCGCAGGGCCGCCGTACCGCCACCGGGCTGCGTGTCGGGGTACTGGAATGTGCCGCCCTCGTGCCCGACGGCGAACGAGTAGTCGAGGTTGTTGTAGAGCGCCCCACCGGCGAGGATGAATGCCCAGCCCTCGATCCGGTAGTGGTCGTCTCCAGTGCCTTTGAAGCCGGTCTCATTGTCTCCGATGGCAAGTCCCAGGTCGTAGTTCATGGCGACGGTGACCGGCGGGAAGGCATAGTGGAAGTTGAGCAGCGAGACCGCCGGGTGGGGGTCGGTCACCTGCTTCTTCCCGTTGGCGATGTTCTGCGAGATGATGTGCCTGTTCGGCAGAGAGCGCTCGGTATCGGCAATCACGTCGGCGATACGGCGCTCCCAGGTATCCGGGACACCGCGGATGTAGGGCTCATTCATGATCTCGAAGTAGATGTTGTCATACCCGTTCAGCCGCGTGACGATCTCCCGCGTCATTGCCTCCTGCACACCCAGCAGGGCGGCCTCTCCATCCACGGCATAGGCCTGCTCGCGTGACACGGTGCCGATCCCGTTGATGTTGTTGATCGTGTTCATCGGGCTCAGTTGCCACTGGGCGTCCCCGTAGAACGGGCAGAACAGGTTGATTTCGACAACGATGCCGCGGTCTGAGGCTTTCGCGAGGAAGTCGTGCAGTCGCGCGAAGTAGTCCTCATCCCACCTGGTCAGGTCGAACTTGTTGCCGCCGTTGGAGTAGCCCTGCACGTTGCTGCGGGCCCACGGGCAGATGAAGCGACCGGCCGTGGGCGCAAGCGTATTGCGGGCTATCTTGAACGCGCCGTCAGGCTCGCAGTACGAGCCGACGAAGGTGCGGGTGTTGTTGAGCCCGTCGGCTGCGAGCGTGTCGAGGTACCTGGTGTAGTCGAAGTCGAGGTTGAGGACGGCGCCGTAGTGCTCGCCGGAGGTGATGAGCACCTCCGGCTGCCCCCGGAACAGGAAGTAGTGGGGATTCTCCGGGTGCAGGCGGATCGGCTCCGCCAGGGCAATAGCGGTAATGAGCGTGAGACCAAGAACCATCCATGGTGTGGAAGCCATTGTCAGCACTCCGTCCGCTGTGAGTTTGCCGGTCTGGTGCGGGTTGGAAGGCCTGCGACTTGCCGAACGGCCTGCGCCGCGTCGTCGTCGTGCATTCTACGCAGTGAAATCCGGGTTCTGAAGCTCACCCACGGCCTCGACCATCGCACGGAAGTTCTCCGGCGGGATTGGCGGGTTGATCTCGCTTGATGATGCGAGGAACATGCCGCCCGTTCGCAGAGCATCGGTCTGGAGAATGTGGCGACGCACCTCGGCGCGCACCTGCTCGGGTGTGCCCCGCTCAAGCAGGTCAACGCCGTCGATGCCGCCGGCCCAGACCATGTTCGGCCACGTCGACTTGAGTTCCACGGCGTCCATCCCCACGTTCGGCTCGAGGCAGTAGAAGCCATCCACTCCGCAGGCGATGAGGTCCGGGATCGCTTTCCTGTAGTTGCCGTCACTGTGGTAGAGCACTTTGACGCCGTGCTCGTGCCACGCGGCGGTCACCTGCTCGACGTTAGGGTAATGGTGGCAACGCATGAAATCGGGCGGGAAGATCGGGCCCTGCTTGGTCGCGAAGTCCTCGGCGATGAGGATGACGGGCGAGAGCGCGGGGTCGGCGACGGCCCGGACCCACTCGAGGCGTCGGGCGGCGCTGGCTGCCATGTACTCGGCGAACACATCGGGGTGGTCATGAACGAAGTAGACGAACAGCTCCAGGCCCATGGCGTCATAGGCCGCGCAGAAGCCGATGTCGTGGTACTTGAGTATGACCGTCTCCCCTATCTTCGCCTGCAACTGCGTCATCATCCGTGCGTAGTCTGCACGGGCCTGCGCGGGGTCCGCCTCCGCGGCGGCAAGGGTCTGCGTGCGGGCGATGAGCCACTCCCGTGCCCCCTCCACATCTTCAAAGGGGCGGGCCACGCGCCAGCTCGTCCAGTTGTCGTTCTGGTACGTGAAGCCCTCGGAGGTTGTGTAGCGCTCTGTACCACGCGGGGCTACGGGCGGCATGATGAGGTCGGTCGTCAGCCGGATGACCTCACAGATGTCATCCACTGTATAGTCGAAGCCCTCGATCGGCTTACCGGTCCAGTCCGCAATCACGCGCGGGTTGTAGCTGAGCTGCTCGAGGATCGGCACGTGATCGACGGGTTGCAGGTTGAGGGCCGCCTCGACCCGCTCGCGCTTGCTGAGCACGTCTGTCTGGAAGAGCTGCTCCATGGCCGCTATCTTCTCCTCTCCTGGAGGATACAGCCCAGCTCCTGCGGGTGCAGGGCGACGGACAGGACGGCGTGGCCGCGCTCGATCTCGGGCTCCAGCAGGCGGTCATACCACAGATCACGGTATTTCATCCCCGGCTCGTGAGGCACCCGCAGCACCGCACCGCGAACCGTGGAGTAGTTGGTGTTGTAGAGCGTGTAGGCGGTGCGGCCCTCACCCGGGAATGCATTGGCGTGTACGCCGTACCGCTCCGTGGGGACATCGGGCGTGGGGCTCCCGGATGCGAAACAATCGGCATACTCGACCTGCAGGCGCAGCGCCTTCCGCATATCATCGAGGTGCGTGCCGGCGTAGAGGAACCAGGAGATATCGTAGAGCGCCTGGGCGTCAAAGAAGACAAACTTCTGGTCGCTCGCCCAGTCGGGCATGCCGCAGGTGAAGACGAACTGGCGCACGTTTGGGAAGACATACCGGTACAGGTCACGCGGCAAGGGGGCGTGCTGCGGGGCGCGGCCGGTGGCGTCGAAGGTCTTGCCGAAGTACTCGTTCCAGTAGAGCGAGTAGTAGGTGATGTTGCCGTCGATGTACTGGGAACTGACATCACCAAGTGGGAACTCCGACCAGATGGCCACATCGGGCGGCAGAGCCTCTCGGAGCCGCCGGATGAAGCGCTCTGTCGCGCGCGGCGCCGCCGTGGGCACGGGGTGGCCGTGGTCGGGCGAGTAGCAGCGGTGGCCGCCGGAGTAGCCGAATACATCGACGTAGAGCGCCTTGAGACCGAGCTCGCGCTGCGTGCGGACGGCTGCGTCGATGTAGTGATCGCGCCATGGCTCGTAGTCGGTGCAGACATACCAGGTGTGCTCATCCTGTTGCTTCGAGCCGTCCTCGCGCACCAACGCAGCCTGCTCCCCGATAGCCTTGCCGATTCTCGATTCCTTGCTGCAACTATCTGGGATCATGTAGACCGATACGGGGATCTCGTGCTCATCCTGAAGCTTGCGCACGGCCGCCTTCAGGGTCTCCGCTCCGCCCGTGTAGTCCTCGACGGCATAGTCACCTCCGAGGAAATCGCCGCCGATGAGCCGATTGAAGTCACACCAGCCGCCGAGATGGACGATTTCAGGCTTCAGGCCGCCCATGTATTCGGTGTCGCCGGAGATGAAGGAATCGATGCGGTACTCACTGCTCTCCGCGTCGTAGACAGGGATCGCCCATGAGTAGGCTTTGTCGGTCAGGTGCACGCGCATGAAGGCGAGCTTTCGGAACCAGTCCTTGTCCTGTGAACGCACGGGCTGGTACCACGCGCCGAGCCACTCCTGGTATGCAGCCATCGCCTGATGCCAGTCGCCAGGATGGAATGCGAGGCAGGTCTCGGTGAGTTCTCGCGCCTGCCCAGGCTCGAGCCTGTAGTAGGTGGGATCATACTGGATGAAGGCTGTGACGCCGTTGGCGTTCTTCCCCAGCGCATACTCGATGGGCGAGTTGTCCCGGTTGTGGGTGAGCAGCGACAGCCCGGCTCCCTCGCGGGGATTGCTCGCATCGACAAACTGCATGCAGAAGGAGCGGTCATTGGGCGAGATGAGGAAGCCCGGCTGATCGGTGACCACGCTCGTGTAGCGCGGGAAGCACAGCCACGTATCATCGACGGCCCCCATGGTCATCTCGCGGAGCACGGGGAGGCGTATCTGCGCATTGAGCGCGTTCTGCCCGAGGTTGGTCACGACGGCCCCCACCGCTAGCTGCGGGCTTCCCTTAGGCTGAACGGTCACGGCGACCCTGACGGGGATATCCGGGTACGTGCTGTCAAGGATGATGCGCGTACTGGTGCCGACGATGTCGACACGGGCGACCTTGAAGGCTCTCCCTGTCAGGATGGTGTCGCCTACCTGCACTTCCAGGCCGGATGCCGGCGAGAGCGCGATCTTCATGTTGCCCCAGTGGTTGAGCAGGCCGCGGATGGCGAAGCCCCGGCTGAGGTCGATCTCAGCCTGGTAGTAGCCGTTGCCGATCACGATCCTCTCGCCCTGGCGTCGGGTGAACGGACGCAGAGGCTTCGGCTCCGGTGGGGTGATCGCCGCATACGGCGGACGCGGTTGCGCCAGGGCGGGAAGCACGC
>DPJP01000222.1:13840-20631 GCA_003542955.1 Armatimonadota bacterium | reverse complement strand
ACCGTCACCGCCGCGAGACTGAAGCTGAGGCCGAAGACATGGCTGTGCAGCCGGATGCTCTCGAGGCGGCGCGTCGGGTCGGCGGCTACGGCGTAGGCGCCGAGCATCCGCTGCATCGCATAGCCGCCATCGGCCAGTGAAAAGGGATACGCGAAATCGTTCTGGCCGTCGGCATACTGAAGCTCGACGGCGAGCACGCCGATGTCGTGATAGGGCATCGGGCCGGGCGCGATGGCGTAGCGGCTGCCGCCTTTGGGCAGCTCACAGCACAGGACAAGGAAGACCTCGCTCACGGGCATGCCGATAGGGGCCTCGACGACATCATCCCTCCCCGGCGGCTGGAAGTACTTGCGCGTGGTCTTGACCCCCGCGAACTCGACCTCCTCGGAGTTGACCTCCGGGTGCTCATCGGGCCGGATGATGTTGTTGCCGCCGCCCTGCACGGCAAAGGGAATGCCGCCGACGTCGGCCAGGGCAGTTGGAGATGTCGCTCCATCGGTGACCAGGGCATGCTTGTCGAGAACGCGCTCGAATGCCGCGTCCACAGAGTCGTTGAACGCCGGCGCGAGGTCGACGGTACGCAGTTGTGCCTCCTGCGGGTGCAGGGGCAGGTCGGGGGCAATCGTCTCGGCCACCAGTTCCGGCGCGGTCTCGGCAAAGCTCAGATTGGTGAACTCGAAGAAGCCGGTCGAGTCCTCGGTGCTGACATCGACCTCGAGCCCCGTCGCGGCCAGGTTCAGCGCCTTGCGGCCGACCACTGTGTGCCACAGACCGTCATTGAAGACCTCGGCGGCGTCGAGCAGCGACACCGTGACGGCCTTGCCCTCGGCGTCGGTTCCAGTGACCGCGAGCACAGGTCGCGGGGCGTGGCTGCGCGCGAGTCCGCGAGACCTGTACCGGAAGCCATAGTGATTCGCCGCGCTCAGATCGCCAGTGACGACGGGAGCGCTCCAGCGCATGGTGCGCAGGTTGGGGCACTCGCCCAGCACCTCGAATCGCGTGGCGTCGGGCGCCTGCGAAACGGAGTAGGCACGGTCGGCCGTGGGGACGGGCTGTGCGCCGGGGGCATCAAGCACACGAAGCACGCGCGGACGGTGCGCTTCGCGCACCTGGTCGCTCAGGGCGGTCCACTCCAGAGGCTGCATATCGACCTCCCACCGGGGTGTGGCAGGCTGTGCCACCACAGGTGAAACAGCGGTACAGAGCGTGAGCACGGCAAGCAGCAGCACGTCTCTCACAAGGCGCCCTCCATGGTTGTGGGCCGGAGCGGTTGCTCAGACCATCTTCAGGTCTTTGACGCGGATGTTGCCGTACTTCCGGGCGACAGCGATGAAGTTCGAGTTGAAGGTGCCCGCGGGCGAGAAGAGCACGTATGCTTCGATCCGGCTGTGGCCGAGTTCGATCATCGCGCGCGTGCGGCAATGGCCGTCGAGCACGTAGCGGACCTCGGCGTCATCGATGAAGTGCTCCTCGACGATGATGGGCACGTTCAGGTCGCCGTCTCTTACATGCTGCAGCACAAGGGGGTACTTCTCCCTTTCTATCGCATCCTGCGTGGCTATCAGGTCGTGCAGGGGCACGCCGCGGAGCGAGTACTGGACGGCGATGCCCATGCTTTCATAGACAGCCATGATTTCGTGGACTCTGGCGATCTGCGCGTCGTGCGTGACCAGGTCTTCGCGGCGCATGCCATCGCCCTCCTCGGCGCGCACACATCGTCTCGAACCGTCGCCCTCAGGGCTGCTCGACGGGGTGCTCCTCCGGAGCGATGATCTTCGCCGCCCACATGACGGCATTGCGCAGCAGCCGCCGCGTCTCGACGGCGCCCTCCGGGTGGCCGCTGAAGATAAGCACCCGTCCGGCGCCGAAGTTGCGCGCGATAGTGCTGGTGAACGGCGGCAGGGGCGGCTTGCCCACCCTGAAGGTCATCACGGAGGTCTGCGTCGGCTCTTCGAATGTCATCAAGGGCCCGCTGGCGTGCGGGACGAGCAGTTTCTTCGTTACGTCATAGCCTTCGGTGACCGGATGCTCGGTCAGCGTGTTGAAGACGGGCCCTCGCACATCGAACGGGTACATCTCGGCATCAACGAGGCCGTAGGTGATCGCCGTCGTAGCTCCACCGCAGATGCCCACATACCCGCCACCTGCACGAACGTAGGCATGCAGCGCCTCCTTGTTGGGGTCAGTCAGGCGCAGGCCACCGCCACCGGGCACAAGCAGCATCGCGTAGACGCTCAGGTCGGTCTTCGCGNNCTCGTGGATCGGCTCGGGCACCGGGAGCCCCAGTTCGGCAAAACGCGTGTCCGGCCAGTTCACGAGTGACGTATAGCGCCCGTGTATGATCCCCAGGCGCGACTGGTTGAAGAGCTTGTCCATCCGTTCGGCGATAAGAGCATCGTCCGCGGCGATGCGTTCCTTCATCGCCGCCAGCTTCTGCTCGAACGGCAGGCCACCGCTCTGATGGAGCAGCTTCACCTGGTCGGGTGTGAGTTGGCGGCTGTAGACGCAGATCTCGTCGATGAGCGCCTTGGCGTGCAGACCCTCCTCCGGCGACTTGCAGCCCACTCTGAGGAACGTGGGGGGCCTGATCTCTCCATAGGTTGCCGGGTAGCCGGTCTGTCCGCCGTCATGATACAGGTGGAGGCCTGCGTTGTCGGTGTCGAGCGTATCCCAGGTGACGACGATGTGGTTCCACTGCTTCTCGTTGAACGACCATCCGTAGCGCCGGTACTGCTTCTGGTCGCGCATGATGACCTGCGGCGCCAGCTCGACGTGATAGAACTTCAGCTCGATGTAGCCGGCCTTGTCCTCGGTCATGAACTGGAGGTAGAAATGGTCCTCCATCTCCTGGCGGGGGTGAGCGGGGTTCACCCATATTTCGAGCGTCCCTGACTTCATGTTGAAGCCGGGCAGGCCGTGGTAGTCTACACAGCCGCCTTCGAGGAAGTCCGCCGCCTGGCCCTGCTTGCCGTCGACGTAGGTGAGGCCATCCGCCCCTGTGATGGTGACGGTTTCGCCGCCGATTGCCGGCGTGGCGCTACCGTCGAACGGGATGCGCAGGATGGGCGCGAACTCGGGCATGGGGGTGTCGGCGAGTGCTGCCCCCGCGAGGAGCACGGCGGCGGTGAGTACGGCGATCTCGACTATCTGCATGGACCTCAGGCCTCGCTTCCGCATCTGCTGGTTCCTCCGGTCGGGCATCATTCGGCGTTGATCCGCGCCCTCCTGCGGGCGCTATCGCTCAAGCGCCTCCCACTGCTGTTGCGTGCCGATGAAGAGCAGCCGCGCGCGGTCTTCGTCTATGGTGAGGGGGAAGGCCCTGTCTCCGGCCTTCAGCGACGCGATCTGCTCCCCGCTGCGGAGATCATACACCGCGGCAGCCGCGCGCACCGAGACCGGGACGTTGACCGTGACGGCGCCCAGGCTGTACTCGGCGGCAAACAGCACCGTACCGGTATCGTGTGTGAAGCTGTGAATGCGCGTATTGGGGTTGTCGCACTGCTCGACGGCGAACTCCCCGTCCAGCAGGATGTCCTCAACCGGCGCAACCATGCGAACGCCCTCTGACATCCAGTAGTACTTTCCGCCGTTCATGGCGATGTCGTACCAGATCTTGAAGCCTGCCGCCCCGGAGCCGAATACCTCGAGCACCTCGTAGAGCTGGGCCTTGTCCGGCACAATGCTCTCGCCGGTCCGCTCACCGGGGGCGATGGTGACGACGTACTTGCCGCGGTCAACGCCAATGCGCTGCCGGTACTCGAGCATCCGGCGACCGGCGCTCTCGATGGCCGGCTCGGCGTAGCTGTGGGTGATGTAGGAGTAGATCATCGGTGAGTCGTAGTCGACCACACTCTGCGTGATGCGCTTCCAGTCCCAGGATGTATGCGACTCGGTGATGCCGATGCGCGGGAAGCCGGGCGCGACGACGCCNNGTGCCTCCATCACGCGATCCAGCTCCGCGCGCACATCGGCATGCCACTGCTCGATGAGCCCGTTCTTATAGGCCAGCCACGCCTTGTGCAACTCCGGATACTCGCCGGGAGCCTTCTCGGCAGTAACGGGGTCGACATGCTCCAGCGCCTGCCTGTTGTCGCCCAGCCACTGCCGGAAGCCGTCCTTGCAGCGCGTGCAGAAGCAGATGGTGTTCTCGCGGTAGTTCCAGTCCTCGAAGTCATTGTCGATCCAGTAGATGCCGTAGTTGGCGACATCGCCCCAGGCTTTGATGAGCGCCTGGTAGGCCGGGCCGCGGTAACCGGGGCACATCGAGGGATCGGTCTGCCCGTCAATGGTCACCGCCAGGCCGTCCTCCGCCTTCGCGAGCGTGCTGAAGTAGCCAAAGCCGCTGGTGTGCAGGCCGACTGTGAAGCCGACGGAGCGCATCTTCTCGACGAACTCAATGACCTCCGGCAGCTTCGGCTTGTCCTGCACTCGCGACCAGCGATTCCCGAGCAGGACCGAGTTCAGGCCCAGCCCGTGCATGTCTGAGAGTATCTGCTCCGCGCGCGGGTCGGAGAGTATCGAGCCGTTCTGCTCGGGGCCATAGAAGTCGCAGAGATGCACGTAGAGCCCCGTGATGAGCCGCTTCGGCGCCACGACCGCGGGCGTCGGGTAGACGCGGACGCTGAGTTGCTGCTCGGGCTGTGCGCCCTTGTCCCATTGTAGATGGTAGAATGCGGGCGGCTGCTCGCCCACGTCCAGGCTGGTGGTCAGATCGATCCCCGCGTAGGCGGCGTAGTCGGCATCCTTGAAGACTCGGTAAGGCAGCGTCCAGCGGCGGTAGCCATCCCCGTGCGGGCTGGTATCGCTGACCTGCATGTCGCCCCCACGCTGTGGACGGCTGAAGAGGCCCTCCGAGTAGACCTCGATGCCACGCGGAAGGTCAAGGACGAGCCGCGGATCGCCGGGATAGTACTTCTCGGCGAAGGTGTGCATGTTGACGAACATGAGCGGAGAGGCGACATTCCGGATCAGGCTCATCTCGTCATAGATGGTGTAGACGGCACCGGACTCTGGTGGGAGCACGCTGCGGTCTCGGCGGGCGTGATAGGCGTAGAGCGGCTTGCGGACGAACTGGAATGCGCGCTTGCCGGCGCCGACGAGCTGTATGTATGTCGGCATGCGACCGTCCGGACAGACAACCGAGAACTCCGTCAGCGTCGCGACGTTGTCAGCCAGAGCGGATGAGCCACGCCATGGTCCGGGGCGATCACGCGTGAGTGTGAATGCCTGCTCGAGTGCCTGCCCATCCGGTGTCATGTACCGGATCGCACACTGCCAGTCGGGCCCGTCGCTCCCGGTCGCAAAGACTTCGAGCCTGGTCCCGGCCGCCAGGAAGCCGGTCTGGAGCGGCTGCCGTACGCTCGTGCCATCGGCCTGCCAGAGCGCCTGCACGCCGTTTTCGTCGCGCTGCCGGAAGTCCGGGTTCGCGATGAGCCCATCGCCGCGCAGGAGTCGATACTGGGAGACTGCTTTCAGCCTCTGGTCTGTGGCGTCGGTGAACCACACTCGCTGGAAGGCCTCGGGGGTATGGAAGCCCTGGCCGGGCAGCAACCGGGCCCACGACCAGTGCTGCGGCTCGCTCTGCATGCTGCGGCAGACGTTGATAGTGAAGCGGCTGCCAGGCGCACCGCTGATACCATTGAGTGATGTGAGCGGGATCGCAAGCTCAACCGACCAGCCCTCGGCGGCAGTTGCGGCGGCCACCCGAGCCCCGCTGTTCCAGGCGATGTCGCCCACACCGGTTGCGCCCGCTGCCCTGTGCGAGTCATAGAGCGCGCCGTTGGCGTTCACGCACAGGTGGTAGTACTCCCCGGATGCCGGGTCGGCGCTGATGAACAGCTCGAGCGCGTCGTCGCTGTAGACGTCAGTATCGTGACCGAGCTGCTCGCCCCTGCGCTCGTAGCCCGGAGGCTCCGCGAGGCTCGCCCACACGTAGAGGTGCTCGTCATCATGCATGACGCCGGCGGCCGTCGGGCATTCGAGCGGCACGGGGACCTCCGCCCCGAGCAGCATCATGTCCTCGGCACGGTCTGAACCCGCCCACTCCTCGAGTGCTCCGTCGATGGCAGGCGGCACGACCACTGCACGGCAACTGAGGTCAAACGGGTGGCTGCCCTCCGATATCTCACGGACCTCAATGTCATCAAACCAGGCGACACCCTTGCTGTTGATGTTGTAGAGAAACACATAGGCACGTTGTGTGTCCTCGCGGGCCGTGAACTCGCCGCCTGCATACTGCCAGTGCCCGATCGGCCTCGTTCCGCCGCGGCCGAGAGTGAGCGTCGTGGTTGCCCCGTCCTTGCTGTACTCATGGACCGCGATGTAGACATGGCCCTCCGTGGCTGTAGTGCGGATGGCCCCGCGCACGGCGTACCGCGTCCCCGGCTTGATATCGGCGATCTGGTGCTGGGTGAGCATGAAGACCGGCTCNNCGCTCGCCGCGGCCGTCCTGGCACAGACCGCGGGCCCCTTCGACGGCCGTGGATGTGCTGTAGGAGACCAAGTCCGGGTGGTGGATGCCGGCTGTTGACCAGCCACCATCCTGCTCAAAGCCACCGTTGGCAACCAGGTTCTCACCCGCGAGCGCGACCGATGCTACCAGGAGCGCAGCCGCGCAGCCTGCAAGCGTGCGTCTCATTCATGGACCCCCTCTGCCGCCCCGGCCGTCCGTCGATTGATGGCGCATCGGCCACCTCAGGTGCTGCGCCGGGCACGCGTCTGTGTCTTCGCCACGGTGGCGCGCGCACCTGCCGACTGGCCCGGCTGTGGTGGGGACAGGGCCCCATTGCGTT
>DPJP01000222.1:11326-13794 GCA_003542955.1 Armatimonadota bacterium | reverse complement strand
GTCAGAACTACAACGGCGGATTGGGTCTCTTGCCCATGCACGGATGCACATTACCGAGGTGAGACAGAGATGACGCTCTGTGTGCTGATCTGCGCCATACTGGTGCTGCTCGCCGTCGCCGGGGCATCGGGCAAAGTGCCCGAGTACGTCGGCGGCCGGCTCGAGCTGTTCGTTGACGACTATCTCATCGAGTCGATGGGGGGCGCCGCATCGCTTGAGCTCCATCAGCCCATGCGCCGGGAGATCGTCTTCAGGACCGACGCACCGTGGGAGGGCAATGCGGCGGCCTATCAGTCGGTCTNNTCAAAGACGGCGACATCTACCGGCTCTACTACCATGGCGTACACTACCGACACTCTGGTGAGCCCGCCCAGGCACGCGAAGACCATCCCTGGAACCTCTGCTATGCCGAAAGCACCGACGGCATCAACTGGACGCGACCGGAACTCGGGCTGTTTGAGTTCAACGGCTCGAAGGCCAACAACATCATCGTCACCAGGGACAGTGTCGCCGAGATCGGCGGCTGCCCGGCGCACACGGCAGTGTTCAAGGACGCCAACCCCGACTGCCCCGAGGACGCACGCTACAAGGTCATCATCGTCGGCAGCAAGCCCACGGGGCTGTACGTGCTCAAGTCGGCCGACGGCATCCACTTCTCGCTGATGAGCCCGGAACCGTTCGTCACCGAGGGCGCCTTCGACTCGCAGAACCTGGCCTTCTGGGACCCTGTGCGCGAGGAGTATCGCGAGTACCACCGCGGGTTCAAGGCGGGCGTCCGTGACATCATGACATCGACGTCGGAAGACTTCTCGCATTTCGGCGAGCCGCAGTGGCTCACATATACCGGGGTCGATCCGGAGCACCTCTACACCAACCAGATCCAACCGTATTACCGCGCCCCGCACATCTTCATGGGCTTCCCGATGCGCTATGTCGACAAGGGCTGGTCTGATCCGGTGCTGGACCTGCCGGGCGTCGAGGAACGCATCATCCGTGCCAAATCGCACCCGCGTTACGGCACCGCGGTGACGGACGCGGTGTTCATGACCAGCCGCGACGGCAACACCTTCAAACGGTGGCCGGAGGCCTTCATCCGGCCGGGACCGAGGATGAGGCATAGCTGGGTCTACGGGGACAACTTCGTCTTCTGGGGGATGTTCGAGACGCCCTCGGCGGTCGAGGACGCACCGGATGAGATTTCGCTCCTGGCCACCGAGTGCTACTGGGAGGACATCTACACCGCCGCGCGGCGCTACACGATCCGGATTGACGGCTTTGTCTCATTCTCGGCGCCCTACTCGGGCGGGGAACTCGTCACGAAGCCGCTGGTCTTCGACGGCGGGAACCTCGCGCTGAACCTGGAGACATCGGCCGCGGGCGGTGTTCGCGTGGAACTGCAGGAGGCCGACGGCCGCCCGATCGAGGGATACTCACTCGACGAGTGCCCGGAGATCCGCGGTGACACGCTGTCACATATCGTGCGCTGGGACGGGGTGGGTGGTGACCTGCGGCCGCTCACCGGCAAGCCGGTCCGGGTGCGGTTTGTGCTCAGCGATGCCGACATCTACTCGTTCCAGTTCGTGCCCTACGCACCGGAGCCGGCGCGGCCAGAGGGCGTCGACATCGGCATCCTGCCACGGGCGAATCCCGATCGGGGAGCGTTCACGGCCGCGGAATTCGACTTTGGCGATATGGAAGCGGGCACCAGCCCGATGGCACTCGATCTCGACCCGGGCGCGAAGGGCGGAGGGGGCAAGCTTCATATAGTCTCGGGCGCACCCGACCGCATCCAGGTGCTCAACGACGACCCGGTTGGCAGCGGCCGGCCGGGGCCGAGCAATTACCTGAGGATCGAGCGTCGCGACGAGCCGCATACCGAGGGCGGGATGGTGTGGGTCAGCCTCGACCCGCAGGATGCCGCCGACTGCGCGGGTGGGGTGATCGAGGTCTCCGCGCGCATCTGGGTGCCATCGACGAACAAGAGCCGCGTGCAGATCGACGGCTATGACAACCGGGCCGGCGAGTTCCTCCGCAGGGCGTTCCATCTGCGCATTGCCCCGCAGGGAGCGGCAACCTACTACAGGGATGCCGAGGTGCCGATCGAGGGGATTCGGCTCGAGCCGGACACCTGGCATGATGTGGCCATCCGTGCCGACACGAAGGCAGGGACGTTCGCAGTGACCGTGGGCGGGCACACGGCGGAGGGGCTGCTCTTCGCCCAGGACGGCATCCGCCGCGTCCGCACGCTGGCCATCGGCCCAAACTCAGGCGAGACGGCGCTCTACCTGGATTCGGTGAAGGTGGAGGTCACGCCCCACACGCGCTAACATCAGAGCTCCTGACATGGCTGGGGTGCGACGCGATGAGGCCCTGTGGGAGTGGGGCTCGCGTGTTGGGTTTGTCGGGAGATAGATGTCCAGATTCCGCGTTACGCAGGGCATAGAGCACAACGGCTGGGGTCAGGCACT
>DPJP01000222.1:0-11313 GCA_003542955.1 Armatimonadota bacterium | reverse complement strand
CCCGGCCGCCCGGCAAGGGCTTTCGGGGCGCGGCAGACGGACATCGCTCCTGGTACCCATATCAGGAGTTCTGATGTTAGCGCGTATGAGGTCACGCCGTGAGGCGTGACCTCCGGGATTGGGCCATGCACACCTACTCGGCGTAGTACGGTTGCACTTCGAGGAAGTTGATCATCAACTCCTGCCCGATGGGGCCGCCCGGTTCCGTCGGTGAGGCCCAGTCAGTGATGGTGAGCCGGGCCGTCTCGGACCGTGCCCGGAAGATCGTGCCATAGAAGTTCATGAAGTACGGGTTGTCGCGGTTGAAGTCGCCGAAGTGGTGCGAGTAACAGCTCCCGAAGGGGAACTGGAAGCTGCTGCCTTCGACGATCTCAGCGCCTTCAACCGCCAGTTGCACGGCATGGGGGCCTTTGACCGACTTGCCGGCATCGTACTCCTGCTTGTCGCCGCTGAACATCTTCACCGAGTACAGCCGCCCCGGTTTCAACCCACGGATCGTCTGGGTGACGCTGTTGGGGGCCACCGCGCTCCTCCGCATGAGCATGTGCGTGTTGCCCACGGTAGTCGTCGGGTAGCGGCCCTGCAGCCAGCTCAGCCCGTCGGCGACACCCGCGGTGATGCTCCCCTGCTCGGCGGGCTTGACCGTCCAGCCCGTCAACCCCTGCTCGAAGTCGGGGTTGTCTATGTGGTCAAGCTCGTAGTAGTCGGTCAGTCGCTCGGTCTTCCCCTCGATGCAGTAGTGGCGGCAGAGCTTCCCATACCAGCGGATCGTCTCTTCGTCGGAGTAACCCGAGAGATACGACGTGATGCCATACAGACCGAAGAATGTCGGATCGTTGGCGAGCACGTTCATCTGCATGTCGGTGAAGGCTTTGAGATCCACGTTGGGGTAGATGTTCGTGCTCTCCGGTGGCGCGGAGATGAAGAAGCCCCATACCATGAGCATGTTGCGGACGACGCCCGGCTGCGCTTCCTCCCAGGCCTTGACGGTGTCGACAACGAGGGTATTGATGGCGTGGCGCGCATCGGCCTCCGTCGCCTCTTCGTGCAGGTAGCGCTCGAGCGCGACCGCCCAGCCGGCATCGATGACCGTCTGGGCGAAGGCGCGGCTGGCCTGCGCGCCGTGCAGCGGCCCGCAGTAGGGGTAATAGACCTTTCCCGCGTACCTGGGGTTGTCCCGAATTCGCTTCAGCGCTTCATGCCACTCGGCCCAGATCGGGTCGTCACCCGCCGCGAATTCATCGACGATGATGCCGTCGACGAGCGGGTTGTCGAGATGGCCCCGCTCGATCCAGGCCTTCTCCACCATGTCCGCGGTAATGCCTTCCGGATTGCCGAGCCCCGGCAGCGGCGTCTCGGTGATCCAGCGCTTGCCCTGTCTCTTCCATTCCTCGCGCAGTGCCTGCTCGTCAAACGAGGCGTGCCCGACTGCCAGNNGGCGGTAGCACGTGCTCTCTGAGGAACTCCCAGTCGCAGGCGCCGTAGGGCTTGATCTGGGGTCCGCTGTCCACTCGGCAGTAGCCGATCTCAGGGATGGCGCGGATGACGAGGTTCTCGACTCGGGCCCCGCCGGTACACTCGACGGTGATCTCCCCCCGACCGGCGGGCAGTCGGCGCATCGCTTCGACCGTACGCGGCGATTGCCCGTCCTGCACGAGCTGCCGGTCGGCGTACTCGACCTCGGGCAGCGTGATGGTCACCCGCCCTGCCGGCTCTGTCGTGGATGTGGCACTGAAGAAGACCCAGCCGTCGCGGGGATTGGTGAAGTCGATGACGGTCCGCGCGTCGGCGATGCCGGTGACGATGCGCAGTTCGCTGACCATCGAGTTGAGGACCCTGATCCGGGGATCATCCACACCCCAGGATGGCACCTCGGGCCATTTGGCCTCGGAGCGGGCGGCGCTGCCGATTCGCGCGCCGTCGGCATCGGCGACCCATACGCGAATGCGGTAATCGCCCGGAGCGAACTGCTCAGACTGCAGGCTGATCGTGACGTCTTCACTACCGGCCAGCGGCGCTGTGAAGCCAGTCGCCACGGCGCCAGTTTGACCCGCCCGGTAGGCCTCCGCGACGGCTCTGGCATCCTGGGGCAAGCTCGCGAAGCCGCGCAGGCCGGCCTGGACGACGATCTCGCGATTCGCGTAGTAGACGAACGCCTGCACGTCGGGCGTGTTGGTGATATGCGTGGTTCTGTACTGCTCCACAATCTCCGCCTCCGTCAGCGCCCGGTTGTAGATGCTCACATCGTCGAGCATGCCGGCGAAGTGGGCGTTCTTGGTCCACTGGACGTCGCCGTCACTCTTGCCCATGTAGCAGTTGACACCCGAGGGGATCCTGCCGGTGTTCGCGGGCCTGCGGTCAGCAAGCCGGCCGTCCACGTAGAGCGCCAACATACTGCCATCGTAGGTGCCCACGACGTGGTGCCAGGCTCCCGGTGACACGGTTGCCTTGGTGTTGGTGCCGCTCTGCCCGGTGTACCACCAGCATTTACCGTCCTGGTAGTATGTGATTACCCAGTTGTGGTAGGCCTTCCCGATGACGCCGGCCTCGCCGGCACTGGGTACGCGCGTGGGGTACACCCATGCAGAGACCGTAATCGCGTCATCAGGTGACAGCGACGCCGGATTGCCGAAGTCAACGTAGTCGCCCTTACCATTAAGCTCCAGGGCATAACCGTCCCCGACGCGAACCCAGCGTCCCC
The DNA here is from genome assembly GCA_003542955.1 of Armatimonadota bacterium. Lineage (GTDB taxonomy): Bacteria > Armatimonadota > Zipacnadia > Zipacnadales > UBA11051 > UBA11051. Next base: position 8,612 of record DPJP01000222.1, on the reverse strand, counting down.
CGTGGATCGTCCCGTGGGCATCGCCGACGAGGTCTTCGAGCACAGAGCCAGTCCCTGCGTCGAAGTCCCACCGCGCGACGAGACCTTCCTCGGCGCTCACGGCGAGCGCCAGACCGGCAAACAGTAGGAACGTCACCGCCATCATTGTCTTCACAATCGCGCACCTCCGGGATGCTGACAGGCCTGACACGGTTCTCCGAGTCCCACCATGAGTTCTCTGCGACCGGCTGTAACGCCTGCAACGGCAACCGCACGGGGTCGCGGCGTGTGGCATATTGTCTTCTCGGCCAGGCAAGGTGTTGCTGCGCAGGTTCGTCTCTTGAGCGCGGCGAAAGGCACGGGGCCGGGCACACGGCGGGTTGACACGCAATGGGAAGGTGAAGAGCATGGCCGAGGATGCGGGCACGGACACCCCGCGCGGGTTCATGGAGCAACTGCTGGGCTCCCAGGAGGTCGGGCGGCTGGGGCTGGCGTGTGAGGATGAACCCTATGTCGTTGCGCTCAATTACGCCTACTCCGACGGGCGGATACTCATTCACTGCGCGCTCGAGGGCAGAAAGCTCGAGATGATCGCCCGCAACCCCAGCGTCTGCTTTGAGGTGAGCCACCAGGAGGGGCCGGCAGTCCCCCACGGAGGCAACAGGTGCGACATGCCCTTCGAGAGTGTGCTCTGCTTCGGAACTGCGCGTGTCATCGACGATCTTACGGAGCGCATCGAGGTCCTCAACCGCTTCCAGGCGCGCTATGACACGCCGGAGAAGACACGGGAGCCGATCGGCCCCGAGCGCGCGTCGAAGTGCGGAGCCATTGTCATCGACGTTCACCGCATGACCGGCCGCAGGCACCCGGGCGATCACCGGTACGAGTGGGAGTGTGCCGATGATGCGTGACGTCGGATACGAGGTCCAGCTTGATGTGGTGTCGGAGGGTTATGATCGCGTGACGGAGTGGTTCCAGCCACGCGTCGGGATCATCCCGCCCTCGACCGCGGTGCTCACGATGACGAAGGCGCGCCTGTGGGGGAGCGATATCTTCACGGCGGTTCAGGGAATGCGCTCGGATGACCTCGGCGAGAGCTGGTCTGAGCCGGTCCCCCACGCCACGCTCGACCGCAGGCCCGCGCCCAATGGCACAATCGTCTGCCCGTGCGATATGACGCCCGCCTGGCACTCGGCGACGGGCAAGCTACTGGTCACCGGGCACACTGCCAACTACCTGCCCGGCGAGAAGGGCGGCCTGGTGCTGGATGCCACGCGCATTCTGCAGGTCGCGTACTCGGTCCACGATGACCAGAGCCACACCTGGGCCGAGTGGTCGACGCTGCAGATGACCGACCCGGATCGCTTCCACTTTGTCTCCGCGGGTTGCACCCAGCGGGTCGACCTGCCTGGTGGCGACATTCTGCTGCCGCTGTACTGCATGACACGCGCGGAGTGCGAGCGCGCAGCCAGTGCCGGGGATCACTTCGTCACCGTCGCCCGCTGCTCGTTCGATGGAGAGCTGCTCCGGTACCTGCGCAGCGGCAACGACCTGTGCACTCCAGGCGGCCGGGGCTTCTGCGAGCCGTCGCTGACCTGGTACCGAGGGCGCTTCTACCTGACGCTGCGCAACGATCTGCGCGGGTACGTAGCTATCAGCCGGGATGGGCTGAACTACGCCGAGCCCGTGCCGTGGACATTCGACGATGGTGAGCAACTGGGCAGCTACAACACACAGCAGCACTGGGTGACTCACAGCGACGGGCTATTCCTGGCCTATACGCGGCGGGGCGCCGGCAACGACATGGTCATTCGCCATCGCGCACCGATGTTTGTTGCCGAAGTCGATCCCGAGCGCCTCTGCGTGCTCCGCGACACCGAGCGCGAGATCATCCCGAACAGGGGCGCCCAGATGGGCAACTTCGGCGCGGTCGCGGCATCGGCAGATGAGAGCTGGGTCATCAACTCGGAGTGCATGCACGGTGACGCGAAGGACCCCTATAACCTTGACCTCACCGAGGCGCGCGGCGCGAGCAACCGGGTGTACGTGTGCCGTATCAGGTGGGACCGTCCGAACCGGCTGAATGAGCTTGTGCCTGGAACGGACGTCTGAAGCGCCGACGTAGGGGGGGCGCCTGTGTCGCTGCGTCCGCGTTGACTCCATCGCGCAATGGTGTACAATGGCCGCAGGTACGCATCGTGTCACTGTTGGGGCCACTCACGTGAGGTCGAGGAGGTCGGTATGGGTCTGCCTGTCGCGATCGACAAGGAGCGGCTTGCCGAGTTCTGCCGCGGCAACCGGATTGCTCGGCTGTCGCTCTTCGGCTCCGTGCTTCGCGATGATTTCGGCCCGGAGAGCGACGTCGACGTGCTCGTGCAGTTTGAGCGAGAGGCGGTCGTGACGTTGCTCGATATGGCACGCATGGAGGATGAACTCACGGCGCTCTTCGGCCGCCGCGTCGACTTGCGGACGCCGCAGGAACTGAGCCGGTACTTCAGGGACAAGGTTCTCGCCGATGCAGTGGTGCAGTATGTTGCCTGAGCAGGACCGCGTGCGCCTGCAGCACATGCTGGACGCTGCCAACAGCGCTCTGGAGTTCGCTGAGGGTCGCCAACGCCGAGACCTCGAAGCAGACCGCATGCTCGCATTCGCCCTGGTCCGCGCGTTGGAGGTAGTCGGCGAGGCGGCGGCCCAGGTCTCCGAAGCGACACGCGAGGCCCTCCCCAACGTGCCGTGGCGCAGCATCGTGAGAATGCGCATCGTCTGGCTCACGCCTACTTTGAGGTCGACCTTGNNGGATACCACTGCCCACTCCGTGCCCGAGCTGGCCACACATCTGAAAGCAGCGCTGGATTCGGATCCCCCTGCGCCATCTTCCACGTCCGAAGGCCGATGACGACGTCGGTCAATCGCCTGGATGGTGTGCGTTGACAGGAACTGAGCTACCGCCGCACCACCCGAGCCATCAGCACCTCATCACCGGCCATGGACAGCCTGAGCACGCCCCCGTCGAGCCGCAGTTCCGCTCCGGGCTTGTTGATGGCCTCCACCGCCGCCCCCCCGTCGATCCCCAGGGCTTCCAGGTCCAGTGTCACCGTCACCTGTGTCGGCTCGTGTGAAATGTTCCCGGCGATGAGGAGGATACCGTTCCGGGGATGCCGGAAGAGGCTCACCCGGCACTGAGGGGTGTCAGTGGACACCAGCCCTTCGGCCTTCCAGTATGGTATCCACTCCGCATCGGCAAGCCCCATGTCGTCGCAGGCGTGCCACAGCGGCGAGAGCGGTGCGTAGGGGTAGCAGGCCGCGAAGCTGCCCAGCGGGCTCTGCGGCCTGGCCCCGTAGATGAGGCAGTTGGCGACATACCGGTCCCAGAGCCCCATCCGGTAGCAGAGCACATCCACGGGTATCCCCCACTGGATGCCGGTGTTCTCGATGCGGAAGAAGTCCTCGGGGAAAGGCGTGTTCTCATTGGCCCGTTGCGCGGCGTACTCGCCGGTCATGTGTACGTTGGTGTACGGGTCGACGGGGCCGGCCAGCAGCCACGTGCTGTGATGCTCGAAGAACATCTGCTTGCCGTGCTCGTGGAACAGCGTCGCAATGCGGCGCAGCAGCGCGCGCGTCTGGAGAATCGTCGCCGTCGGGCGCACTTTGCCCTCGTCGTCCAGGTAGCCGAAGCCGTTGAGCATGCTCGAGTTGCACGTCCAGCCGTGGCCGTCGAGGTAGATGCCGTCGAGGCCATACTCGTCGATCATCCTGTCGAGCATCCACACCAGGCAGTCATGCCCACCGTTGGCATCAGTCTGGCAGATGGCCATGAAGGCCTGGTCCGGCCGTCCGGCATTGGCCGAGCGTCCCATCGGGACCTGCTCCCACTCGTCCATGTAGGGGCGCTCCGGGGCCGTCTCAGACCACCCTCCGATGCCCGTGTAGGTGATCACCTTGAGCCCGAGTCGGTGTGCCTCCTCTGTGAGCAGCTTGAAGTTGTGTGGGTCGTACGGCTCGGGGCGTCCGAAGCCGCTCGACCAGTGGTCACTGAGCAGCAGCACCTTGCCGCCCAGGTCCGCGCAGGCCTGGACCCCCTCGCGACCGTAGCTGTCCACGCCCTGAAGCACCTGCATCGGTCGTCCATCCCAGGCGATGACACGCGGGCAGATGTCACTGCCCGCCAGCGGCCGCAGCGGCGTCGCCGTCACCAGCAGCGTCCCCGTCAGCGGCCGGTCAAGCACCGTACTGCCGAGCACGTGGATGTCGACATTGACGACATCACCGCGCCGGTCGATCTGGATGATGTCAGGGCGGTCGTACGGCCTCCAGCCCTCGTCACTGGTGAATGAGAAGTCCACGCCGCGGTCGTCGTCACCCACCCAGAAGCGGCCGTATACGATATCGGCCGGTGAGATACGCCGGTCCAGGCGCCACCCGTCGTGGTCGATTGTGTGATGGAAAGGCGGCGCGGTGACGGGCGCATTGCAGTAGAGTGCCCGCCGCTGCACGAACGGGAAGCTGAGTGTGAAGCGGTCAACAACCAGCGGCCCAGGCCCCGGGTCCAGTGTGAAATCGAGCTTCATCATCCCATCGAACTCGGTTGTCGTCGTCGAGGAGAAGCTCGGGCCCCCGACCGCGGGCGGGGCGGCGACGACCGCGGCGGTGTCCGTGCTCGAGGCGAGTTCCGCCGGCTGCAGCTTGAGGTCGATGCTCTGCCCGCCGCATATCAGGGCGACGGAGGCGGGCGCGGCCAGCATCTGCTCACCCGCGGTCCGGAGCTGTGTCGGCAGCCCGCCCGCGCCGAAGTCGTACTCCCGGTTCCACAGACTCACGCGTACTCCGGTCGGGCCGGCGCCCGCGCGTACGGGGGTGAAGGGTGGCAGGACGACATCACTTTTGCCCAGGGTGTTGCCGAACCACTCCGGCGTCGGGGCGATGAGCACATCTCGGCTGCTCAGCGCGATTTCGCGGCCCTCGGCGTCGCTGAGACGGGTCGTGAGCCGGTAGGAGCCCGGCGGCACGTCCTCGATTCCGAAGCCGCCGTGGAAGCTGTGTGTGCCAATGCGTGGGACGGCTGCTTCGCGGATCGTGCCTGTCTCCCCGACGAGGGCCGCGACCAGCCGGTTGCCCGCGGCATCCTCGATGCCGGTGCGACTCGTGTCGGCATCGATGATGAGCTTCTTCCGCAGCGGCAGCACCTTCGCGTCGACCTGCAGGTCGGGCCTGGCGTCCAGCGGCACAGTCAGTTCGAAGACCTCCTCGCCGCTGCCGGGGTCCTGCACGCTCATTGACAAGGTGTAGGTGATCTGGCGCGGGAGGTCGTAGTCGAAGCCCCAGAGCGTCAGGTTCCCCTCGTTGGGGGTGACCACCCCGCGTAGCCGATACACCTCCGCCCCGGTATCGTCAAGGATCGTGATCGCCCGGATCAGGGAGCCCCCGCTGTGGATCGAGGCTGGGACATACAGGACGCCCGAGTTCCTGCCAAGCCGTGAGGTCAGGGGCCGCAGGCAGAAGCCGCAGCCGCTGGAGTCAAAGCGGAGCCTCCCCATATACTTCGGGTCACAGAAGCCCGCGACGCCGGGCAGATACGTCCATTTGCACTGGACCGAGTGCGAGGGCGAGGTGCGGGCGATCTCGAAGAGCCACTCGCTGCCATCGGCTGGAGGGCCGCTCAGACCGATCTCGCTCCAGGCGATGGCGGCTTCGCCCAGCCAGGCCCCGCGCTCGACTGATGTCTTGTACTCCCAGGCGCCATCCCACTCGATGACCGGCTGGGTCTGACCCGGATCAGTTCGGTCATCGTAGATGGCGCCGGCCGAGTTACCGATGAGGTGAACCATCGGCCCGTCGGGCGGCTGGAGGAGCACCTCGACGCAGTCGTCGTTGTGCGTGGGTCCATCGCGCTGCTCCGGGCCCACTGCCGTCGCGGGGGCATCGCCCTTGAAGGTCGCGCGCCAGGCGATGTAGAGCCGCATCTGGTCGCATGTGACCCATGCGTATGTTTCATCAGATGTCGCGACCCCCGCGGCGAGGTCACGTAGCGGGCCGATACTCGACGCCCACGGCTCATATTCGCCGGCCCCGAAGAGCCCGTCGACGATCAGCGGCGCCGGCGTCGTGGTGGTGATCGCTTGGATGCTCTGGCGCGGGATGACCGTTGTGATCGGCCGGCTCGTCTTCGGTCCGTCCACGGGAGTGAAGATCGACCCGACCTGCGTCAGGATGCTGGTCGGGATCAGTTCCCAGTCGATAGACTCGGTGGTGACCTTCGCCGGCCCGAGATCCTCGAGCTCAAGATCATCGATGAACCACTTGCCGTCTTCGGTCTGGGTGCTCAGAACGAAGAAGACGCGCGTCTGATCGAGGTCGGAGGGTGTGGTGAACTCAATGGTCCGCTGTTGCCATTCGCGCGTAGACGGCGTGGTGAAAAAGCGGTACCCGGAGTTGTACGACGGGTCGCCGAGGTAGACCCATGCCTCGGCACGCCATGAGATCGGGTCCCGCGCGCGGTGATGGAAGCTGAACCGGTAGTTGTGCCCCGGGGTGACCGGGAACGCATCCGATACCGCAGTCGCGCCATCCTCGTGCCTGACGTTCTCGAGCGATATGCAGCGTCCCGTGCGACCCTCGGTCTCCCAGGCTCCCTTGCCACCGGCCTCGAGCCGCCACGCCCAGCCGGGCGGAGCGGCGTCAGCGGTGTACTCGCCCTGGTCGAAGTCGGGGTTGGGTATCTGCGCGGGCGCGCCCGCCGCCAGCAGGGCCGCGATCGCCACAGTTGACAGATGAACGAGCCGCGTCACCATCGCCACCTCGGTTCTTGAGCCATGCTGCGCCTGCTCTGGGAGTACCACTGCGAGCGAGCCGTCCCCGCGCCGCGGGGCCAGGGGGGCTCACCCCACCCACTCAATTGCGAACAGCTCCGCGGCTCGCATCTTGATGTGGAGCACCACGGGCTGCCCAACGGCGGCGCCGATGTCATCCTCCCCATGCCAATGGACCGGCTTCTCCATCTCATTGCCCACGATCGGCGTGCAGTCATCAACCGATCCCCCGCCCGCGCCGACCACGCCGAGGCGCACGAACCCCGCGCGGGCTGTTCGCACGTTGACGCGCAATCGCCGGCCGGCGGGCAGCATGGCGGGCGTCCAGAACTCGCCATCGCCATCGGCCACAACCGCGCATAGACGCTGCTTTGGCCACCACGCCCATCCCCACCTCTGCATCGCCGCCCGCACCTGTGGCCAGCGCGGGTACTTGTGCGGGAAGCGCGTGCCGTGGTAGGGCACGGCTACTCGATCATCGCCAAGCGGGACGAGGTCGTTACCGGCATAGACGAACGCGCTGTCCCAGCTTCCTGCCGGTCCGGGCTCGATCACCGCCCCACCGGGCGCCTCGCTCCAGCAGATGCCGTCGGCGCTCGAGTACATGCGCACCTCTGAGCGTTGAGTGGCGCGGTGGTAGACCATCGGCAGCATCAGGTGCGTGCCCGGCACACCTGGGTACTCCGTCCGCGCATTGAGATAGATGTCATCGGACAGCGGGCCATCGAGCGAGGGCCACAGCAGCGGCTGCACAGGCCCCCAGTGGCGGAAATCCTCGGCCTCCGCCCGACCGACCCATCTGCGATCCTGGATGTAGAGGCGTGTATACATGACATACCGACCCACCCACTCGTCCCAGTACACCGTCGTGTCGGTATCGCTCTTGTGGATCATGAGCGGCTGTGGGATGGCACTCCAGTGCTCACCATCGGCCGAAACCGCCCCGTACAGGCAGGTGATGTAGTTCTCGTTGAGTGACAGATGCCGGTAGCGAGGGTGCACCTGCTGATACTGCTGCCAGAGCGCCGGTCTGTCCGCGTCGGGGGCGTTGGCCATGTAGAGGGCCTTATAGCGCTCCGTGGGGTCCGCGACGGGGTCGACGAGGAAGGTGAAGCCGTCAAAGCCGGTCTGACCGGGGGCGGAGATACGCGAGCGCGAACTCTCCGCCCAGTGGAAGCCGTCCGCGGACTCGTAGCCGACGATGGCGAGCGCATCGGGCGCAATGGTGGTGTAGCAGCCGATATCGCAGCCGGGAGGGTAGGTTGGCTGGAGGCGCCATGCGCGGTACACCGCGCCGTCACAGATCACATGTCCCATCGGGGGGCCGTTGACTACCGGATCGGTCTTCAGCGCCGGCTGTGCCTGAAGGCGGATGCCGCGGGGGACTCGGCCGGGGTCGGCCACGACCTCGACCTCCGGCTCGGGAGGGTCGTTGAGCGGGAGTGGCTGTTGCTCCGGCCCGCGCCAGGTGAGGTCACCACATGCAATGTGGCGGAGGTCGGTGAAGAGCAGCGTACGTGGAGATGTCTGGGCCTGCATCAGGCGCATCAGAGCACCGTCTCTCTGAAGTGCAGCAGATCGCTGTCAACAGCCGGTCCGGCTCTGGGGCTGTCGGCATTTGTGCCCAATCGCACGTGGTACATTTCGTGCTTGAGGGGCTCACCTCCTGCGCGTGCGGCTGCCTCCCCGGCATGCTTGCCTGCGTCTTTCGCTCCGCGCCAGGCAGGTGAATGGTCAGTCAGCGCGAAAGTAAGGGGCATGTGTCAGCACGAAAACCGCATGATGGAGGGGATGAGAATGAGACACCGTGGCTTCACACTGATCGAG
>DPJP01000072.1 GCA_003542955.1 Armatimonadota bacterium | reverse complement strand
TGTGACCGGGCGAAAAATGAATTTTCAAGACCTGACCCCAGCCGATCCGAACATCGGGCCAGCGCCGGTGGCAGGTCCACCGCCGCTGCGACGCGAATGCTGAGGAACACCACATGCGGAGGGGATCCCGATACAGAGCAGACTTCCTCACATCGCCGCGTTCTGGAGCAATACCGCCGAGCGCCTGCCCAATGCCACCGCGTGCGTCTATGGCGGCACCCGCCACACCTTCGGCCAGGTCGACGCCGTCGTCGCCCGCCTTGCGGCATACCTGCGCGATGAGTGCGGCGTCGGCAAGGGCGACAGGGTCGCTATCGCGCTGCCCAACTGCGGGGCGTACCTGCCGGCCTACTGGGCCGCCATGCGCCTGGGAGCCATCGTCGTTCCGGTCAACATCAAGCTGCGCGACGAGGAGCCGGCCTTCGTGTTCGGCAACTCGGAGCCCTCGGCGGTCTTCGTGCACGAGCAGGTTGCAGAGCGGATCGAGGCCGCGCTGCGGAGCGCCGGCCTGGCGCCGCACATGATTCACGTCGGTGCCGACTGCGACGGCGTCGAGTTCATGCACTTCGGCCCCGACGCTCCCACGGTGGACGAACCCGAGGACCTCACGGGCGATGACATCGCCGTCGTGCTGTATACCTCCGGCACCACCGGGCAGCCGAAGGGCGCCATCATGCGCCACTGCGACCTGCTGTTCAATGTGCGAAACGCCATCCTGGCCCACTCCTTCCGGCACGAGGACATCCACCTGCTGGTGATCCCGTTCTTCGCGCCGACGGCCTCCTACAGCCTGCTGCCCACCTGCGCGTACCTGGGCAGCGCCGTTGTCGTGGCGCCGCAGCCGAACCCGACTGAGCTGTTCGCGCTGATCCACACCCACCGCTGCACGACCTTCATCGGCGTGCCGACTCTGTTCCACCTGGTCACGCAGCATCCGCAGCTTGCTGATGCCGACCTCTCGAGCCTGCGGCTGATCGCCTACTCGGGATCACCAATGCCTGCGCGGACCATCGGCGCACTGCGAGAGCGCTTCCCCGGTGTGTCCCTGCACAACTTCTTCGGCCTGACTGAGACAATCTCGATGACCCACGTGCTGCCAAGCCGTGATGCAGTCGAGCGGGCGGACTCGATCGGTATCGCGCTGCCGGAGGTCTTCGCGCGTGTAGTCGATGATGACGGCAACGACGTGCCTCGTGGGGAGACTGGGGAGCTCTGCTTCCACAGGAGCAATATCATCTCCGGCTACTGGCGGCAGGAAGGGCGGCTCGAGGAGGCGATCCGGGGAGAGTGGTTCTTCACCGGCGACTTCGCCGTCTGCGATGGCGACGGTTACTTCTACGTGCGGGGCCGCAAGAAAGAGATGATTATCGTCGCCGGGCAGAATGTCTATGCCCTGGAGGTGGAAAGCGTCATCCTCCGCCACCCCGACGTGTGCGAGGTGGCAGTGGTGGGAGTGGAGGCGACGGGCGCGCGCGCGGCGTTGGGAGAACTGGTGAAAGCCGTCATTGTGCCACAGCCGGATGCTCAGCTCACGGAGCTGGATATCAAGCGGCACTGCAGCGGCCATCTGCCCAGCTACAAGGTCCCCCAGATTGTGGCATTCGTCGATGAACTGCCCAGAAACGCTGCCGGCAAAGTACTCAAGCGCGAGCTGTGCTGAGACCGCGGGTACTCTGACAGGAGCAATACACGATGGCGAGAACGGTGCGCAAGAGCCTCACTCCACAGGAGAAGAAGCGCAAGCTCCTGTATACGATCCTCTGGATCATCGGCGGCCTGGTGGTTGTTGTCATTGCCGCCGGCGTGCTGGTGCTGGTACAGCTCAACGGTAAGCCTCCGCTGCCGCCGGACGTTGCGCGCGGCGTCGAGGAGGGGGCTCAGATGTCCAGCGCCGTCGTCGACGCCGTCGGGCTCAGGCAGGCTATTGCCTCCGGTCAGCGGCGCGCCATCAATATGGATATGACCAACGCCGACCTTGCCGCGTTGATGTTGCAGATGGGTGGCGGCAGCGAAGAGCTTCGCGGCATGGAGGTGCTGCTGGGTGACAGGCGGGCACTCGTGCGCGGGCAGATCGCCCACAACGGCAAAGCGTACAACATGCAGGCCACGCTGGCGCTGCAGCCGGAGGGCGGCTCGATACGCGCCACCCTCGGCGATCTGTGGATTGGCAACTTCCGGGCTCCCGCAGCGGTGAAAAAGAAGCTCCAGGAGGAGATCGACGCGAATCTGGCCAAGCACCCGGCGCAGTCTCTGGGTATCTACGTCGAGCAGATCGAGATACGCCCGGGTCATGCGGTACTCAAGGGCTACACCATCGGGCGTTGAGGCCCGGCCCGGGCGACTGGAGCGAGCAGCCCTGTCCAGACAAGACGGTCAAGAGCAGCAGCACTACTTCACCACCGACCCCGAGGTGCCAAGCGACCCGGTACTCGTCGAAGAGACCGTCGCGGGCCTGCGCCTGCGGCTGTGGACCGACCACGGCGTCTTCTCCCGCGGCCACATCGACACCGGCACACGGGCACTGATCGGCGCGATGGTCATCAATGCGCAAGAGCGCGTGCTCGACTGGGGCGCGGGCTACGGCGTCATCGGCATCGCCGCGGCGCTGCTGGAGCCGGAGTGTCACGTGACCATGGTGGAGGTCAACCGGCGCGCGGTAGAGTTGGCGCAGCTCAATATCCGCGAGAACGGTGTCGCCAACGCCGAGGTCATCGAGGGCGATGCGCCGGGGGTGCTGGGCGAGTTGCGCTTCGACCGCATCCTGTGCAATGCGCCCGTCAGCCGCGGCCGCGCGCTGGTCGAGGCCATCATTGATGACGCGGCAGAGCGGCTCAATCCCGGCGGGGAGTTCTGGGCCGTCATCCACACCAAGAAGGGCGCTCGGCGCTACCTGCAATACATGGAGCAGCGTTTCGACACCGCCTGGACGGAGACGATCACAGGTGGCTACCGCGTGATCGTCGGGCGCACGGCGGAGGGGTAAGGCGTGCTACCCGTCAGGCCTCGACAACGGTTGCTGGCTTCGCCAACTGCTCCAGGCGGTCAGGTGCCCGGCGGTGGCGGATAGTCATCCGGCGTCGGCTCGCGCCACTGCGCGGCCTGGATGTCGACAGCGGACACGACACATCTGAAGCCGCGCCACCAGCCCTCAAGGCCGCAATGAGCGGCATGCTCAGCCATGCGGTAGTACTCGATGTCGGTGAAGGGGCGGAGGGGCTCTTCATATTCCGCGCCCATCAGCAACCAGGTGTCGGCGTGAACCGGAGTNNTTGGGCACGATCACACGGTGGCCTTCGGTTCTCGTGCGGATGCGCATATCGGGCTGCACCCACTCCTCCGAGTTACCGAACATGTCCATCGCGCCGTACGGACTGGCGCCGGAGGGCAGGCTGCCAACCACCTGTACGGGGATCCTCGGCCCCTGTGTCTCCTTCCTGATCCTGTCTGCATCGCCGTAGTCGAAGATGTGGTCCCTGTCGGTCTCCTCGCCCCACGGGAAGGAGCGCCCGTCAGTGCCTCGCGCGGCCTTCTCCCATTCCGTCTCCATTGGCACACGCTTGCCCGCCCATGCCGCGTATGCGAGCGCACCCGCCTTTGAAACCTGCTCCACCGGCCGCCATTCCCAACCCGGCTTTGGTACCCATCGGCCATCAACCTGGCTGAAGTACTCATGGTAATAGTGGTCATCAGCAGGCTTCACGCCCGGCGCCGGGGGGAACTCCAGATACCAGTGTCCCTCCTCGTCATGCAGTTGCCCGGCAGCATTGAGGAAGGCGGCGAACTGCGTGCAGGTGACCTCATACTTGTCGACATAGAACTCGGGCAACTCGAAGGGCTCTTTCTTGTAGCCGTACAGGAACTCCCCCGCCGGAACGCGCACCATCANNGACTGTGTCGGGCAGGTGCCCCGCGGCATCCTGCGCCAGGGCCGGAAGGCAACACAGCAGGCCCGCCGTGATGGAGGCAAGCAATCTCGTCAGCATCGGCATGCACCTCGGTAGCCCGCCCCGCGCGCCCCCGCTGCTCCAAGTTGAGTACTCGTGTGGTACACTTCGCTCTGTGAAGCACTTCTCCTGCGAGGCTGAGCAGTGGGCCAACCTTCCCGCGGCTGCGGGATGCGGC
>DPJP01000001.1:11874-13120 GCA_003542955.1 Armatimonadota bacterium | reverse complement strand
TCCTCATAGTGCTCATGAAGAAGTTCCTCTATGGGCCGATCATCAAGGCCATGGATGAGCGTGAAGCCCGCATTGCGGAGCGGATGAGGCAGGCGGATGCGGCGATTGAGCGCGCTGAGCGCGAGGAACGCACACATCGCGCACTGACCGATGAGTTGAAGAAGGCCAGGGAGACGATGATGCATGAGGCCGCCGAGGAGGCCGAGCAGCATCGTCGGCGACTGATGGAGCAGGCGCGGGCTGATGTCGAGGCGGCTGAGAGGAACTGGCGGGCAGCGATTGAGCGTGAGAAGACCGCGTTCCTGCGGCAGTTGAGGGAGCTTGCGGGCCGCGAGACGGTTGAGATAGCGCGCAAGACGCTCCGGGAGCTGGCAGACAGTGAACTCGAGGAGCGGGTAATCAGACGCTTCATCGAGCGGATCGGGACCATCGAGGATGCCCATTGGGCGCAACTGGCCCAGTACGGCGCGGACTCGGAGCAGGGCATCTCCATCGCTTCGGCATTCGCGCTGCGGCCTGAGCTTTCCGAAGAACTGGCGCTGCTGGTGCGTCAGAAGGCCGGCAGCGACATCCCCATCACATTCGAGCGCGACGAAGCGCTGCTCACCGGCATTGAGTTGCGCTCTGCCGGCGTGAAGATCGCCTGGAGCATGGATGACCACATCGACAGCCTGCAGCAGTCACTCGCCGAGATCGTCGAGCGGGAGGCGGTGAGCTGACTTGGCGGATGAGCACGGGCCCCTGGAAGGGCCACTGAGCTCCGAGCTTGATGCCGCGTTCGACGCGCTGGCCGCCACTCGGGAGCAGGCGACGGCGGATGTGGCGGTGCGCGAGGTGGGTTACGTCAGCGAGGTCGGCCACGGTATCGCCCGCGTGACGGGGCTGCCGGGCGTCGAGACCGACGAATTGCTGCACCTGGCAGGCGACCTGCCGGGTATGGCGTTCAACCTCGACCCGGACGAGGTCGGCGTGCTGCTGCTGGGGGGCTACCAGCACCTGGCGGCAGGCGCGGAGGTGCGGCGCACGCATCGCCCGCTTGATGTGCCCGTTGGGGACGGTCTGCTCGGACGGGTCGTCGATGCGACCGGCCGCCCGCTGGACGGGGGCGGCAGCATCCGCTTTACAGAGCGCCACCCCATCGAGCGGCCCGCGCCGCCGGTTCTGCACCGTGCGCCGGTGAGCGTACCGCTGCAGACGGGCATCAAGGCGATCGACGCGCTCATCCCCATCGGCCGCGGCCAGCGCG
>DPJP01000001.1:0-11867 GCA_003542955.1 Armatimonadota bacterium | reverse complement strand
CAGACCGGCAAGACGGCCATCGCCATCGACACAATCATCAACCAGCGGGCAACCGGAGTCATCTGCGTCTACTGCGCGATCGGCCAGCGCAGTTCATCGGTTGCCAAGGTGATTGCCGAGCTTCGTCAGCGCCACGCCATGGATTACTGCGTGGTGATGGTTGCGACCGGAGAGGACGCTCCCGGCCTGCAGTTCGTCACCGCATACGCGGCCACAAGCGTGGCTGAGTACTTCATGGAGGCGGGCCGCGACGTGCTGATCGTCTACGATGACCTGACCTGCCACGCGCGGGCGTACCGCGAGGTCTCGCTCCTGCTGCGTCGCCCCCCGGGGCGGGAGGCGTTCCCGGGTGATATCTTCTACATCCACTCGCGGCTTCTCGAACGCGCGACACGACTGCGCGAGGAGCACGGAGGCGGCTCGTTGACGGCTCTGCCAATAGTCGAGACCGAGGCGGAGAACCTCTCCGCGTACGTTCCGACCAACATCATCTCGATTACCGACGGGCAGGTCTACCTGTCGCCGGAGCTGTTTCAGAAGGGGCTGCTGCCGGCGGTGTCGGTGGGCACATCGGTCTCACGAGTGGGCGGGAAGACGCAGTTGCCGGCCTTCCGGGCCGTCGCCGGCGAGCTGCGGCTGGCGTACACGCAGTTCGAGGAGCTCGAGGTCTTCGCGCGCTTCGGCACACGCATGGATGCTGAGACGCGCAAGCGGCTCGAGCGCGGCGCGCGGGTGCGGGAGGTGCTCAAGCAGGCGCAGTACAAACCGATGCGCGTGGCCGAGCAGATCGCGGTGTTCGTCGCCGTCGCCGACGGCGTGCTCGACTCGATCCCGGTCGAGAGCATCTCTCGAGCCGAGGCGCAGATCAGGGAGGCCGTCGTCGCGGAGTTGCCGGAGCTTTGCCACCGCATCGAGAGCGGTGAGAAGCTGAGCGATGATGACCGCCGGGACATCGTCCGGGCGGCGATGACGGCGGTCGAGTAGCAGATGCCCGCACTCGAGCAGTTGCAGCGGAAGATACACACGGCGGAGGCGCTCGCATCCGTCGTCAAGACCATGAAGGCGCTCGCGGCGGTGAACGTGCGGCACTTCGAAGTCATGGTGGAGGCGCTGACGGAGTATAACCGCACCATCGAGTTGGGCCTGCAGGCCGTCCTCAGAGACCGCCCCCCCACCTCCCCGCGGGAGCATGATGAGCACTCTGGCAGGCTCGGTGTGATCGTCATCGGCTCCGACCAGGGCATGTGCGGCCCCTTCAGCAAGCGGGTGGTCGCACACGCGCTCGAAGTGCTCGGGCGGATGCCGTATGCGCGGAGGGAGATATCTATCATCGCCCTCGGCGCGCGCGCCGTCGGGGCTCTCGAGGAGCTGGACTACGCCGTCGATGAGTACCTGTCCGTCCCTGCCTCCGTAGATCGCGTCGAAGCCGTCGTCGACGACATCTTCCGGAGCATCGACGCGTGGGAGTTGCAGCCGGGCACCGACGACATCATCATGTTCCACAACGTGCCGGACAGCCCGCACAGCTACAGCCCCCGGACGACGAGGCTCTCCCCCGTCGATCCCCGCTGGCTGGCCGAAATCGCGTCCCGCAAGTGGGAATCGAGATCGCTCCCAATGCACACGATTCCCTTCGACGAGCTTCTGTCCTCGCTTCTGCGCGGGCATATCCTCGCGACCATCTATCGCGGCATAGCGCACTCGGTTGCGGCCGAGAATGCGAGCCGGCTGCAGGCGATGCAGGCGGCGGAGAGCAACATCGGCGACCTGTTGCGTGACCTCTCGATGCGGTACCAGCTCGAGCGACAGAACACCATCACCGCCGAGGTGCTCGATATCGTCTCCGGCTTCGAGGCCGTCACAGACCACTGACCGGGTCCCGCAGTGTGCAGGTCAACACCCCCTCGCCGACCAAGATGCTCTTCGAGCATTGTGTCGAGCACACACCGAGGAGTTGATCCGCGATGGCCATCCCCCGCAGCATTTCCGCCTATCTGACGGCAGGGCTGATTGCCTGCGTACTGATTGCGATCTGCCCGGCATCGGCCGCGCCTTTCGAGGGCCCCTACCGTCTCAGTGACGGCATCACATTCTACATCGTGAATCCGTCGGGCGGCGACTTCGATGCGACCGTGCGCGCCATCGACTCCCGTCGCGTCAATAACCCCGGGCCGGTGCTGATCCGCGTATTCGACACATCCGAGAAGATGGTCGAGCACATCGAACTGCCGGGCGATGTTGTGGATAAGGCCCGCTGGGAGGAAGCGCAGATCCGCGTAGCCGGCGCCGGACCCGGTGTCTACCAGATCATCGTGACGGGGCTGGGCGATGTGCAGGTGGATATCGAGCTGTCCCCGGCCCTCGAATACGGCCTGTTCGGCCACCTGCAGTACCTGTGCGGCACAGGCGACCAATTCGGCGATGCGTACGTGTATCTGCCGCCGGGGCTCGAGAAGCTGTCGGTGGCGGCGTCACAGAGGCTCGAGAGCCTGGTTCTGAGCGATGCCGACAAGGCCGAGAAGCTGGCACTGAACTCCGAGCAGATGAAGGGCGAGGTGACACTGCCGGGTGCCGGGGAGCACATCTGGAGGCTCTCGGCATCGGGACCGAGCTATCGGCTGGACTTCGGCGGCGTGCCGATCATCCTCTGCCCCTCCGTGCCGACGGCAGCCGCGATCAAGGCCTCCGTCGACATCATGCCGGACGGCACAGTGTGCTTCCACAAGCACCAGGTGCGCGCGTGGAGGCTTCTGCAGGAGTACAAGAAGCGCCCAGCCTCCGACTACGCGGTCGAGGTCGTGCCGATCGAGCAGTTCCAGGAGGCGCTGCTCAGGGCGCCCGCGCGCAACCAGCTGCTCTTCGGCCACTACGGTGTGATGTCGGCACTGCCGGCGATCCTCTCGGAGCAGTGCCTGGACCCGCAGAGCCCGTGGTTCGGCGCGATCGACCACTGGAGAGACGACACCGGCGCCACGCGGACTGACAACCCGATGGCCGACTATGCCCGCGACGGGCGGGAGGGCTTTGCGCAACTGAACAAGAACCTCGCCGCGCTCTACTGGCTCGATGATGAGTTCAGTCCCTACCACCGCAACCCGCAACTTTTGAACCGGATCATCGTCGGGGCGCTGCTCGACCTGCTGGTGATGCGCGAGGGCGAGTACCTCTTCCCCACCAACATCTACTACTACGGCAACCACGGCTTCGCGCTTCTGCACAGTCACAGCGGGGCGTTCTCGCTGGTGTACAACGACGTGCCGCCGGAGGTGCAGGAGGTCTGGCACGCAGGGCAGCAGCGGGTGACGGACCGCTACATCTACGGGAATGTCGGCGGCTGCACGAACCAGTGGACGGTGCTGCTCGCCGGCCTCTGGCGCTATTACGAGGCGACCGGGGAGCCGTGGTATCGCGATGCGATCATCCGCAACACCCACTGGCTCACCGACGGGGTGCTGTGGAACCACGGCGTGCGTGCCGCGGGCTACATGACCGAGGCCAGCGGGCCGGATGCGACCTACAACGGCATAACCGGGCATTACCTGTCATGGCTGTACCATGAGACGAACGATGAGCAGATACTGAAGGCGCTGCGTGACAGCTACAACCTGTTCAACCACACGATTGCCCCCGAGCCGGCGGGGCAGTGGCTCGGCAGCAGCGNNAGCGGCTACTGCCACCGCACGCCGGGCGACTGGGTCAGCCCCCAGTACGGCGCGGGCCTGGGGCCGATGAGCAAACACCTGTCTGAGGCCGGGGTGCGCTACCCCGACCACGCACCGTGGGCATACGTGATGCCCGCGACGGACGGCCCGAGCCGGGCGGCGGCCGAGGAGCAGCTCAAGACGCAGGCCCGCTACTTTGGTGAAGACTACTTCCGGCTGGAGAGCGCAAACCACGGGCGGGCTTCCGGGGGATTCGACATATCGCTTCACAACTGGCGCAGCTATGGCAACAGCTACATGCCGGGCAAGCTACCCATGGAGGCGGAGGACAGCTTCACCCGCAACGTCGGCGATGAGTTCTTCTGCGTGCGCAGGCCCGGGTACTACGCATTCATCTTCGGGGCCAGAGACTACGGTGAATGGCAGAGCGGCACCCGCCCGAAGGAGTACAACCACCAGTTCCCGCATAACGACGGGTTGTGCATGTTCTGGAGCCCCGAGTTCGGTGTATCGCTCCTGAGCAAGAACTGGGGCGCGGCGCAGGGCAACACACTGCTGGCGGACCTCGGAGACGATATCCAGTGGCCCTACTACTGGGCGACGGAAAGCAGCTTCGACACGGAGAACGCGACCGTCACCCTGACGGGCACGATCCACAAGACCCCATTGCGCTATGAGCGCGTCTACCGCTTTCTCGATGACCGGGTCGAGTGCAGCCTGACAGTGACGGCCGATGAGGCGATTTCGCTCGAGGCGCTGAGTGAGTGCATCCCGTTCCCGTTGGGGGAGGAGAAGCCGGGCGGGCTCACGGCCACACCCCTGAGCGCGGCGGGGCTCGAGGTGGCGTCGGGCTCGGCGGCGAAGGCGGTGCACTTCGGCAACGAATCGGGTGAGGGGCACATCGTGGTGCTGGCGAAGGGCGCGGTGGTCGATGTCGGCCAGGATCACAGCGTCGACCACTACGGGGGCGAGCACGACTGGGGGCGTGTGCTGATCGCGCTCCCGCGGACATGGGCGGCCGGGCAGTCTGAGACTCTGACCTATGCCATCATGCCGTGCGCGAAGAACCAGATCGGTGCGGTGCTGAAGTAGGTGCAAACGACCGGGGTCGGGGCTTTGATCCTTTGATCCTCAGCAGTCGAACAGGGATGCAGTGGGGGCGTCGGAGGATCAAACGATCAAAGCCCCGACCCCAGGTGCTCCCGAGCCCAGCTGTGACGATAGAGCCCGAACGGCAAGCAATGACAGGAGCGCACCGAGAAACATGATGAAGATGAATGCCCTGACGCTGTGCGTGCTGCTCACGGCGAGCGTATCCTTCGCGCAGAACACTGCACCCGATGCGGCGGTTCTGGTGCCCAACGGCGGCTTCGAGGAGGTCGACGCGGCCACCCTCAATCGCCCCGAAGGCGTGTTGCCTGCCGCCTGGACGGCTCGCGGTGTTACGCTTGCGGCGCATCGTCTCGTCGAGGATGCCCGCACCGGGCGCTACGCGGCGGGCATCAGCTTCACGCAGGGCGAGGGCAATGCGGTTTCGGGCTACTACTACTCGCGGCCGGAGCCGCTGCCGGCCTGCAAGCGGGTAGGCGTCTCCGCATACGTGCGGGTGACGGCGGAGGTCGGGGCGGGGCAGGCCCATCTGCGGCTGCTGTTCCAGAAGGGCGAGCAGTACGTGGGGATCAGCGACAGTCCCAGGCTCGGGGACACCAACGGGCAGTGGCAGCGGATCGAGGTCAGCGCCAACCCGCCCCCTGAGGCCGAGACGTGGCGGATGTCGGTCGAGTTCAGCGGCCTGGGGACAGCGCTGTTCGACGACTGTGAGCTCGCCATCGAGGCCCCGGACATCCTCCCCGCCGCCACGCGCGACGCCCCGGCCGGGCAGGCGATGGCCCTCGGTGACGGGCTGTACGGTATCCTGGGGCCGGTTGTCCCCGTCGCGGACGGCCTCGAGGTTGTCACGGAGTTCACGGGGCGTTCGGCCCTGCCGCAGCGTCTCCACATCAGGACCGTGCAGTATGCCGGGGATCGGCAACTCGCGACGATCACACATGTATTGCGCGCATGGCAGGATGGGACCGGATACCGCGCGCCGGTACGCGGCGTGGCGGGAGTTGATGCGGTGCGGGCGGTGGCGTATGCGGACTCGGAGAACTCGTGGGATGCGATGTTCGTCGATCCGCCCGAGTGCCGCCAGGCCGCCCCGCCAGTCGAGGAGGGGTTCTCCGTCGCGCCACAACCACACCCGCGGTTGTTCGTAACTGCGGATGAGTTGGCGCGGTTGCGGGCGCTGGCGAAGCTCCCGCCCGAGCAGCTCGCTCAGCGGCACCCGGAGTTCGCACAGGCTTACAAGCAGCTCATCGACAAGGCCGAGCACTCACTGACCAGGGAGGAGATATCCGTCTACGGGGGGCGCTACAAGACGACAATGCCGCCCGCCGTGCCACCCCGCCATGACGACAACTTCCCGTACTGGACGGGGCTATCGCGCGAGATCGAGAACTGCATCCAGGCGATGGCGACGGCGTACCTGCTGACCGGCGATGAGCGCTATGCCGAGGGGTGTCGGGCCTGGACGCTGGCACTGTGCGAGTGGCCCACGTGGAATGACCCCGACTACTCGTGTCATCCATCCTGCCTGGATACGGGGCACTTCTGCCACGCCGTCGCTTTCGCGTATGACTTCCTCTATGACTGCCTGAGCCCCGAGCAGCGGAAGATCATCGCCGATGCGCTGCTGGAGAAGGGCGCGGAGGCCGTCTACCAGTCAGGTGAGAAGGGCTGGGCGAGGACGCAGAGCTGGCCCAACGGCTTTGCGGTGGTCATGGGTGGGATGGGCATCGCGGGCATGGCCGTGCTCGGTGATGATGAGCGCGCCGCGCGCTATGTCGAGTATGCTCGCCGTCGCGTCGGGGAGTTCTATGACGCCCAGGACCGGGATGGGGGGTATGTCGAGGGCCTCGTGTACGGCGGCTACGCCATGAGCCTGACCATGCCCTTCGTCGGCACGCTGGCCGCGCACGGCGATGAACTGCTCTCGCGGCATCCCTACATCCACAGGACTCTGCGCTTTGCGACATACTGCCTCGAGCCGTCGACGGCGACGAGTGTGAACTTCAGCGACTCGAGCTACACCTCGCGGGCGTACAACTCGACGGCAGCATGGCGAGCCAGGGCAGGCGACGGCCTCGCGCGATGGTACCTGGACCGGGCGCTCGGGACGGCGGCGCTGCACACCTACACGCCGCCGCTGTCGGTGCTCTGGCACCCACTGGACACTCAGCCGGAGGCGCCGGGCGACTGGGAGCCCGCGGCACATTACCGGGACATCGGCTGGGCAATCATGCGCTCGGGCTTCGAGGGCAGGCCGCAGGACATCCTGTTCGCGATGCGCTCAGGCTACCACGGAAGCCACTGTCAGCTCGACCAGAACTCGTTCATGCTCAACGTCGGCGGGCAGTGGCTGCTCCAGGACCCCGGGTACGGCAAAGTGCCGACTGAGCTCCACAGCACGTTGCTGGTGGACGGGCTCGGCCAGGCGGCCGCGGGTGGAGAGATGGTCGCTTTCGGCAGACTGGGCAATATCGTCTACGCCGCGGGCGACGCGGCGAGGTGCTATCCGGGCCTTAGGACCTTCACACGCCACGTGGTCATGGTCGACAGGGCCTACATCGTGGTCGTGGATGAGCTCGCGCCGGCGGCGGGCCCCGTCGAGGTCACATCCCAGTTGGTGACCGCAGCCGTCGAGCCGCTCATCGGCACGAGCGGGGCGGTGCGTATCAGCGCTGGCGAGGGTGATGCGACCCGGAACTGCACCGCATACCTCAGCGACTCGGGCGGGCAGACTGCCGCATCGACCGGGGATGGTGCCAAGACAATCCGCCATACGTACAGACTCGCCGGTCCCCGGATGGTACCGATGGTGATCTCCCCGGAGGGGCGCGAGCCGGTCGGTCTGTCAACGCTCTCGGGCGAAGGCATCATCGACATCCGCATCAACACCGGCACCGGCACTGATATCATCATCATCAACCCGACCGGAGAGATGCACTCGACCGCCCCGACTGAAGGGCCGGTAGTGCGCACGCCCGTTGAGAGCGACGCCCGCGTCACCCGGCTGCGGGTCGTCGAGGGAGCGGTTGTTGATCTGGCGGCAGTATGGGGCAGCACCGTCAAGTACGGCGACGAGGTGCTCCTGCAGAGCGACGACAGGCTCGACTACTCGATGTAGGGGTGGCGCCGCTACCCCATCCTGAAGTCGTCTGCGTGGGCAGCCTCTCTGGCGTGGTGATAGGCGCTGGTGACGTACTGCTCGAGCATGCGCTGGGCGTTGAAGAATGAGCCGTTGAGCGCGATGGCGTGGCGCATGACCGCCGCGTAGCCGTCAGGATCATCATAGAAGAGCGGGAGGATTGTGTTCTCCAGCTTGCCGTACATGTCGTCGCGCTCGAGTTGTTCGTCGCTCTGGGTGACGTTTCGTCCGACGGGACCGATCGCCCAGCCGGTGACGCCCTCGAGCAGCCCCTCGTACCACCAGCCGTCAACTACACTCAGGCTCGGGACGCCATTGAGCGCAGCCTTCATGCCGCTGGTACCGGAGGCCTCATACGGCTTGAGCGGCGTGTTCAGCCACACATCGACGCCGGAGACCATGAATCTCGCAAGCGCCATGTTGTAGCCCTCGAGGTAGACCACCGGCAGCTCGTCGCCGAGTTCCTCCGCGGCCCGGAAGACGGCTCTGATCATGTCCTGTCCGCTGACGTCGTTGGGGTGGGCAAGGCCGGCGAGGACAACCTGCATCGGCCGGCCAGAGCGGACGATCCGGCGCAACCGCTCGAGATCAGAGAAGAACAGCCCTGCTCGCTTGTAGCCGGTGGCGCGTCGCGCGAAGCCGATGGTGAAGACATCGGGGTTGAGTTCTCTGCCGGTTCGCAACTGCACCTCCACGAGCAACTCCGCTTTCGCCGCCGCATGTGCCTTCCGAATCTCCGCCCTCGGAATGCCGAGTGCATATCGCATATACTGCGGGCTGCGCGGCCAATTCGGGATGTGGCGGTCAAACAACTCCGAGAACGGGCGGGAGACCCAGGTCGGCGCATGCACTCCGTTGGTGATCGCATCGATCGGGTAGCCGGGGAACATGCTCTCTGATACCTGCTCGTGCAGGAGAGCGACCCCGTTGACGTAGCGGGAGAAGCGGAGCGCGAGGTAGGTCATGTTGAGCGTGCCGCCGATGCAGCACTGAGAGCGTTGGAGCAGGTCGGCCCGTCGCGGTCCCAGGACCGGCGTCACCAGGTCCCAGGGGAACTTGTCGTGCCCCGCCGGGACGGGCGTATGGGTCGTGAAGACACACACGGACCGCACGGCATCNNGCGTGGACGGGCGCTGCCTGCTTCTGCTGCTCCAGTCTGCGCTCGAGCAGCCCCAGCGCGATCAGCGCGGAGTGCCCCTCGTTCATGTGGTAGACGACACTGCCGTCGAGTCCCAGAGCGTGGATCAGCTCGACGCCGCCAAGCCCCAACACGGCCTCCTGCTTGAGCCGATAGAGCGCATCACCCCCGTAGAGCCGGTCGGTGATCGTGCGATCCTGCGGGTCGTTCTCGGGCAGGTCGGTGTCGAGGAAGAGCACGGTGGCGGTGTGACCGAAGACGCCCTCGATCACGTAGCGCCATGCCTGTATCTGCACCTCCCGGCCCTCGATGGTGACGCTGACGCGGCCGGGCAACGGTTCGAGCACCTCGTCGGGGCTCCATTCCCATGCGACCTCTGACTGGTTGCCGTCGGCGTCGAGCTTCTGCTTGATGTAGCCGTTGCGGTAGATGAGCGTCACGCCGACCATGGGGACGCCGAGGTCGGCGGCGGCGCGGAGTGTGTCGCCGGCCAGCACCCCCAGGCCGCCGCTGTAGGTGGGGATGGCGTCATCGACGGCGATCTCCATCGAGAAGTAGGCGACGACGTCCAGCCGTCCATCATCGTGCGGCGCCCGGTCGGGCGCAGCGAACGCAAGCGGGTCGAAAACTCGCATGGCGTAAGTCCCCCACTGGCCGCAGGCCTCGAACGGACGCGCGGCAGGTTTGTTGGTGCTCGGTTACGGCCGCGCCTCGAACCACAGTGAGTTCAGCAGTCTCAGCTGCTCACATTCGATGGCCGGGTAGTCGCGCACCGTGATAGTGTTCTCGGTACAGCTCTCGACCTCATAGCCGGTATCGCCGGCCAGGACGTATGCGCCCGCCGGCATAACATCGGTGGGCAACGGGCGGCCGAGATGGTACGTGCGCCCATCGACGCTCTCAACCGGAATCTCAAGGCGGTCGACGGGGATGCCCAGGGCGGTGCCGGCGCAGGACAGCTCGGTACCGTCGAGCAGGTAGCCCTGCAGGAGCATACCCTCGGCTCCCACTGAGACAAAGCCGAAGCGGCCGGCGAGTGTGACGGGGCCGAACCGCCGCTCGACGCCATCCGGGTTTGAGATCACGTAGTCAGTTCGCCCTGCGAGCTTCACCTCGACGGCGAGCGCATCGGAGCCGTCCTCCGGCTCGAGCAGGGTAGCTGAAAGGACCGGCGAGCTCCCCCTGTACGGAGCGATGACGGCGGCGAAGCTGCTGGCGATGCTCTCGGCTCCCTCCGGCGCACGACGCTCCGCGAACAGCTGCTGAATGGGCGGGGCGTTGAGTTCGGTACCCCTGTCACTGCGCCAGCCGGGGGCGTCGGCGATCAGCAGGCGGTCTATGCTCGAGAGCACAGTCAGGTCGGCGCGGATGTCGTCGTTCTGCCAGGTGGCGGTGAAGGGCTGTACCGGCGCGCAGGCGCGCAGGTTGCCGAGCCACTTGATCTGGTCATCGACCGGCGCGGGAGTTGGGGCAGTGAGGTCGACCAGAGTGCCGTTGCACTGGAACCCGTACTGATGCAGCTTGCCGCCATCGACCCTGAAGAAGTCGACGGCGTAGGTCTGCTCGCCGGGAAGGATGACCAGTGCGGTGGTGCGCTGGTAGCGGTCACACTGCGCGTAGGAGCCATCGGCGCGAGCCTGGGTCACCTCGATGCCGGGGGCGGCGCCGAACAGCTCGAGTTGAGCCGCCGGACGGCCGCTCGTGACCTGACTCTGCCCATCCACGGTGACGATGTTGTGCGAGAGCGTGCTCGCCGTCCAGGCATTGCGCGGGTCATCCCAGATGTAGCCGCGGTCGGAGGCGATCTCACGACCGAAGGCATGGTAGATGAGACCAAGAGTATCGTGATGGCGGTGGCCGTGATAGGCATAGCCGTTCAGATACAGGGCCGTATCGCCAAGCGGCTTGCCGGCGCGCATGACCGACACATGCCAGCCGGGGAACCACTCGGTGCGCAGCGGCAGGTTGGCCTCCCGGGTGGCATCGATGGCGGGGTCGCGGTACCAGAGCGCATATTCGCTGCCCTTGATGGCGAGGTCTGCCCCCTGCGCGACCTCAAGCAGCGGCGCGTAGTCGTGGCTGTAGCGGTCTGTGAGCGTCTCGAGCCACTGGGCGCCGAGTCTCATCGGGTAGCTCGTGTCGCCGATGTGCGGATAGAGGTTCCCCGGCGCCAACGGCCGGACCATGCTCTCGAGCGCGAGCCTGTAGCGTCCGACGTGCTCGAAGGGGTTGATGTTGTCGAAGCGCTCGCCCTGCTCGGGCCGGTAGCCGGGCGGGTCGGAGTAACCGCGGAGGATCTCCGGAATGTTGGCCATCAGGCCCAGGTGCATGCTCGCGTAGGAGGGCGATTCCCTGCAGAACCCATCGAAGTGGAAGCAGTCGTCCATCAGCTTCGAGAAGCCGTCAAGGGCCCGCCTGGCGCTCTCGGGGCGCTGGAAGAGGATGCCGCAGGCGGCGCTCAGTGCCCGACTCGGGCCGCACTTGTTGTTGATGTCGTTCCAGTTCTCCATGTCGGTGCATGCGGCCAGCAGCAGGTCATTGGCGATGCGCTGATCCATCTCAGGGCTGAGCACCGGTGTACCGTCATCAAACCGCGCCTCGCGGATGAGGTCGTAGGCAGCCGTCCAGAAGAGGTGGTAGCTATCGCAACCGCTGGAGTCGAAGCGGCCCGCGCCCCAGAAGCCGACACACAACTCGGCGTAGTCGTCCTTCTGATGTCGGCTGAAGGGATCGATGATGACGTCCTTGGGGAAGCGCCCGGCGCGGGGGTTCCGGCCCATCTCGGCGGCGGCCTCCGCCGGCGGGCAGTCGGCGTAGG
>DPJP01000428.1:18488-61539 GCA_003542955.1 Armatimonadota bacterium | reverse complement strand
CGGGAAAACAGGGAGAGGGGGGACCGAGGGGGGTGAGGCCGGCGTGGGCTTGTCCCCTCAATCATGCACCAGGGCAATGGACCACTTGCCGGTGCCGGGGTCGTGGCACAGGTCGAGGGTGATGCCGTCAGTGGTCATGACGCGGAAGAAATGACGCTCGGGCTCATCCTGCCACCACCGCCCCCGCCGATACCAGTGCCCGCCGATCTGCTTGATGTGATGCTTCTTCCCGCGCCATGTGAAATGGCGGNNAGGCCGTACTTGCTCAGCAGCGCGTTGTTCGGCTCCCGGGGAGCAGCCTCGATGGGTGCCCCGCCGGCGCCGACTGCCGACATCGGCTGCCTGCCCGGTGGTTGCCTGCCTGCCGACTGTCTGAATGTGTTGGCCGCTGCGTTGTGCATTGTGTTGCGCCCCCTTGCCAGCGCATGTGCTTGGCAGAGCGTGTCCCACACACGCTTATCGGGGGGATTATATCAAACATGCGTTCGATTGTCAATGCGGAGAATAGACGTTGGCGATGGTTTTCGAGACGAGGATTGAACAGCTGGTGTCAGGCACCGGGTGTTCAATTACCCTTCAGCGTGGCTGTGACGGCGATGTCGCGCAGGGTGCGCTCGTAGCCGGTGACGCAGTTCTCCACCGATGCCTTGACGAAGCGCGCATGGCACGGGATGGCGAAGCTCTGCCGGGTCAGTTCGCCCAGGCGCAACGGCATCGTCAATGTCGCGATGTCGGCGGTGTCGTAGTTGATCCCGTCATGGCTGCCGCGGATGTGGATGCCCAGCGCGTTGCTGCCGCCCTCCGGCGCGCGGCACTCGACGGTCAGAGCACACTCGCGGATGCACTCCAGACTCAGTGTCGGGCACTCATCCAGGCTTGAGAACGCTCCCGGTGCGAGTTCATCCAGGCGCAACAGCGGCATCGGGATGCAGAACGGCGTCTGCGTTGCGAGTATCTGGACGCCGAGGTGCTCGAGCTGTGAGCGCTCCGGGTCGGCATAGCGCAGCGTGTGGAAGAGGTAGATCAGTGGCGGCTCGAAGAGACTGTGGACCTCCGCGAACGCCGCCGCGCCGGGGTCGTGCTCTCTCGCGGCAACCGGATTGCCGGGGAACTTCGTGAACTTCAGCCCATCGTGACTGTAGGCGTAGCCGATGCTCTCCTGCGAGAGGATGCGCGTCGGGTGCAGGCGGGCGGCGCCGTAGAAGACGTGGAAGACGCCGTCGCGCAGATGCACCTCCGCCTCCGAATAGCCGCCGTCATCCCACGTGCCCCACTCGCCCGCGGGCAGCACCGGGTTGCCCTCGTACGGCGTCCACGGGCCTTCGAGCTGCTCGGCATGCGCGAGTGACAGCGGACCGTAGTCGGGGCCGGTCTCACCGATCGGGTGCTCGGTGTAGAGCCAGTACCTGCCCTGGTGCCTGAAGACGTTGCCGACATAGCCGAAGCCCTCGATAATCGGGTTGGCCGGATNNGCCCGACGGGCGACGGCCCCGTGGCCAGCCCGATGCTCCAGCCGCCGCCTGCCTGAGATATCCCCGAGTAGAGCAGGAAGTAGCGGTCGGCGTGCTCCTTGAGTATGCAGGCACAGGCGACGGAGCGGTCATCCCAACTGCCCTCCGGCCCGGCGTCGAGCACCGGGTTGTCGGGATACTTCGTCCAGGGGCCGAGCGGGTGCGGCGCGGAGGCGACGCCGAGGCGGTAGCCCTTGGGAGTGAAGTCGCTGCCCTCCGCCGGCGTGCCGTGGTAGTAGAGGTAGTAGGTCTCCTGCTCTTTGGTGATGTCGCAGGCCTCGATCCAGTGCTCGTCCCAGGTGCCGGGCCCGCCGGTGACGAGGATCGGGTTGGGGCCGGGGATGTGGATGAAGCGTTCGAAGGGCGCGGATTGACTCATTGGGTTTTCCTCGGTTTGCGGGTGCGGGCAGGGAGATGGAGGCCGGTCCGCCTCAGTACACATATATCATGTTGTCCGTCGTCTGGGTGATACCGTCAATGATGCCCCATACCCCGGACGCGACGAACTGCCCCAGGATCACCCCCAGCAGCACGGCCACGCCCACTCGGAAGCTGCGGTAGCCGCCGAGGCGCAGAACCAGCCACTTCGCAAACCAGCCCAGGAAGATCGAGAACCAGAGGTCCACCACCGGTTGCGTCGGACCGATGGCGAAGCCCAGCGGATGGAGGGGCCACCTGGGTATCTGGTAATGCAGAACAGTGAGGCCCCACATCACCGCGCCGCCCACGGCGAGGAAGCCCATCTTCGAGTAGCCGGGCCCCTGCGGGTTCTGTATGTGCTCATCGGCGAAGCGTGCGGCCGCCTGCGGACAGCCCGTGAACAGCCACGAACTCAGCCAGACGGCGCCCTCGTTATAGCCCGCGCGGATGGTGAACCACGTGCCCAGCAACCCGCAGATGACCACGGAGACCACGAACAGCCACACAAAGCCGCGCTTGTGGCCCTGGATCTCCGCCCAGAGCTTGTTCGCGTGCGCGGTGAAGGGCATCATGAAGACACGGATGTCGGCCGCGAAGGCGAATGTCAGCGCAAGCGTGGCGAGCCCGTGTGGCCCGATGAAGCGGCTGCCCAGCATCGTTGTGGTGAAGGACTGCGGGATCAACGCGGCGCGCGAGACCGGTACGCCGCCCTGGATAGTCGCGCGCGTCAAGGCGACGAACGTGACGAACATGGCGAAGACGAACACGACCGAAGCGACAATCGAGAGCCCGGCCACATGCATCCACCCAACCATGAGCAGGAAGCCGAAGATGAGCAGTGCCACCGTCACCTGTGGCGAGGCTGCGTCGGCGTCACCATCGGGTGACGGGGTGCCGTCGAATGCGGCCTTGAACACCGCCTTGATGCGGTGCCGGGCCGTATAGCAGCCGTAGAGCACGAGCACAATCATTGCGCCCATCGTCTGGTTCGAGATGGCCGGCGTTCCGGCGCCGTAGATCTCGTGGGTCCCCAGGCCGATCCCCCACATGCGCATCAGCGGGTTCTCGATCTGCGTGAACAGAGAGAAGAACCAGAGGCTGAAGGCCAGGTCCGCATGGATCATGTAGGTGAACGCCGCGACCGAGGGGTTGAACCAGAGGCGGATGGGGATTGTCTCGTTCTGCATCGGGATGTCGATGTTGGTGCGCAGGTTCAGAGCCGGGATCGAGTGCCAGTAGTGGCGCACGCCCACGTATGAAGTGATCAGGAAGGCGAACAGGAAGCCGATCCACATGAGCTTGTTGCTCAGGATGGTCGGGACGAGGCGGTTGCCGCCGACGCCGTTGACCATCTCAATCGGCAGCCGCATCAGCGGGTAGACCAGCTTCTCGTGGTCGTTCCACTGGCTGTGGAACAGCAGCGTGACGCCGAGGGTGAACGCGTAGAGCCCGGCGATGAGCACCACCCAGGCCAGCAGCGGGCCGATCCAGGGGGCCCACGGTACCGGTTCTCCCGGCGCCAACCCCTCGTAGAACCCCTCGACCACCGCCTGGTCCTTCGGTACTGCCCAGTCGGGCAGGTGCTCGACGACGGTCTGCTGCCAGCGATTGGAGGGGGTTGCGTAGTACTGGGCCCCCGTCATGATCGGCAGCACCTGGCCGACGAGGCCCCAGGTGGGCACCGCGGAGGCGACCAGGAGCATGATGAAGACCACGAGCAGTTCGGGGCGCGAGAGCAGGGCCTTCCGGCGCAGGAGCCCGGGGAGGGGGTTGATGAGGGCCACCAGGAGAAAGAACACAAAGATCGCGCCGAAGGGCAGGGCCGTATTGGCCGGCCGTGTGCCCTGGACGATGAGGTCGGCATAGGGGAAGCCGATGCCGACGACGATGACGCCGAGCACCCCGACGATCAGCGCGCGGATGGTGACTGCGGGATGGTCCGGTTCGCTGTGTGTGGGTTCCGCCCGCGGATCGAGTGCCAACCTCGGAGCCTCCTGAAGCCGTCGTGTCTGTCGCTACCCGACCCTGATTGCCTCGCCGGTGCGCGCGCTCTCGAAGGCCGCGTCCAGCAGCACCATGACGCGCCTGGTGTGCTCCCAGGGCACGGGCGACGGGGCGCCGTGCCGGATGTGCTCATACAGCGCCAGGTGGTACTCATCGGCGGTTGCTTCCGGGATTTCGACCTTCTCCTCGACCAGTGCGCCCGGCTCCCCGGTGCGGAGCACGCCGTCCTGCACCGTGGCGTCGCTGCCGACCACGATGTAGGTGCTCAAGTCGGCCCTGGTGGCGGTGTCATGCTCGATATGGGCGACCACGCCGTCATCGAAGGTGATGACCGCCAGGAAGCCGTCATCCACTTCATCGCTCCATGACCTGCTCGCGAGCCGGCAGTAGACGCTGACGGGCCGCGCGGCGCCGACGACCTGCATGACCCGGTCGAAATGGTGCGGGCCGAAATCATAGAGTATGCCGCCACCGAAGCGTCGCTCGGCGCGCCACTGCGGGCGGTAGTCGGTCACGCCGTAGGTGCGCATGACGGTCGAGTAGCCGATGTACATCAGCTTGACGGCCTCGACGCGCCCGACGCGGCCGTCGGCGGTAGCCGCCATCGCCGCGCGCTGGTGGGGATTCCAGCGGGCGTTCTGGTAGCAGCAGAGCGTGACGCCTGCCTTGCAGGCGGCCTCGCCCATCTCATCCCACTCGGCGGTGTTCATTGCGGGCGGCTTGTCCGTCAGGCAGTGTTTGCCGGCCGCGAGCACCTCGAGTACATGTGCGTGGTGCATCGAGGAGGGTGTGGCAATGGTGACGAACTCGATGTTCTCCGAGGCCAGCATGAGCTGAATGCTCTCATACGTGGCCATCCCGTGCTTCTCCTCGGCCGTCTGCCGACGAGCGGGTGTCGCATCACACCCGGCTACGAGGTCAAACTGCTCGAGGCGGCTCAAGACGCTGCAGTGGTGATCCAACCCCATTCGGCCAAGTCCGACAACTGCCGTTCGAATCGGCTCCAAACTCCTCGCCTCCATTGTCCAGCGTTCTATCTGATCGCGACGGCCTTGAAGAACGTGTAGCAGAATGTCCCGTCGTCGCGGTCCGCGGTCGCGTGCAGATCGGCGATGCCGCGCCCCCACTCCGCCTCCGATATGCCCGCGGTCCGGGCATAGTCACGGACTCCCTCGACCATCGGGATGATGGTCCTCCTGACGAAGGCATCCGTCAGCGCGGGGCGGCTGCGGTCGCAGTAGACCATTCTCGGTGAGACGGCAATATCCTCGGAACCACCCTGCCGGAGTAACGGAAAAAGCCGCCGACCTATCAGCGAGTCGCAGCCGATGTGAGCCTGGGCTCCGATCAGGCAGTGCCACACGCGCAGCGATGCCTCGGTCTCGGGGTGCCAGTAGCACGAGCCGTGGTCGCCCTCGATGACCGTGATACTGCCGCCCGACTTGAGCAGCCGCCGCAGGGATTGCAGCGTCTGTTCGGGGTGTGTCATGTGCTCGAGCACGTAGCAGACGAAGATGTGGTCGAAGTACTCGTCGGGGTAAGGCAGACCGTGGATATCGGCCTGCCGGAATGTCGTGTTGGCCAGCCCGCGCGCCTCGGCGGCGGCCTGCGCCTTCCGCAGGGAGTCCTCGGCGATGTCGATGCAGATGAAATGCGCGCCGGGGCTGTTGGCGGCAAGGGTCACGGTCTGTGCGCCGACACCGCAGCCGGCCTCGAGCACCGTGCAGCCCTCCGGGTAGCGTGTGTCACAATGCAGCAAGTCACAGACCGCGCCCGCCTGATCGACGAGGCGCTCGGCTTCACGTTCGGAATAGCCGTGGACATAGGCCTTCATCTGGTCGTCACCTGACAGGATGCAATGCTGGGGCGGCCCGGCGCGAGCTCAACCCAGCAGTTCAGAGATTCGGACGAGGCGCCGCTCGGAGACGGATCTGTAACCGGCAAGGGCCACCGCGAGGGCCAACTCGCCGTCGACACCATCAACACGTGGGGGCTCCTCACCGCGGATGGCCGCGCAGAAGTTGCGCATCTGGTTGATGTAGAAGTCGTCGCGCTCGTACTCGCGCTGCCGGTGTGTCCAGACGCGGGTCTCGGCGTTGTAGATCGATACGCGGCCCTCGCGGTAGTTGTACTCGACATTGCCCTCTGAGCCGATGATCTGGCCGCCGCGTCTGCCGCATCGCTGGATATCATTGCAGAACATACTCACGAGCGCGCCGGCGTTGGTACGCATGGCAAGCACCGCGCCGTCATCGACATCGGCGTCAACATCCAGCATGAAGTGCTTTGCCAGGCAGCTGACTTCGGTCACCGGGCCGAGTATCCACTGGATCAGGTCGATTTCATGCGAGGCGTCATAGAGCACGCCGCCGCCGGTCGCGCGCTTCGCCCAGTAGAGCGAGGCATACTCCGGGCGGGCGTCGCCGATGAACCCGCCGCAGTGGATGTCGGCCATGTAGA
The DNA here is from genome assembly GCA_003542955.1 of Armatimonadota bacterium. Classification (GTDB taxonomy): domain Bacteria; phylum Armatimonadota; class Zipacnadia; order Zipacnadales; family UBA11051; genus UBA11051. The sequence continues at coordinate 55,144 of DPJP01000428.1, read as the reverse complement.
CTTCGCCGATTGCGCCCTCGGCGATGAGACGTTTGGCCTCCGCGATGGCCGGATGGTGTCGGAGGACATAGCCGACCTGAAGGACCAGGTTGGCGTCCTCGGCCGCCTCGCACAGTTCGCGGACGCCGGTCAGGTCCGTCGAGATCGGCTTCTCGACGAATAGATGGCAGCCTGCCTCGAGCGCGCGCATCGCCTGGGGGATGTGCTGGTCGGTGGGCGTGCAGATCAGCACGGCGTCGAACTCGCCCAGGTCCGCGTCGGCGTAGTCGCCGATGCCATCGGCAGTCCCGTACAACTGCCGCATCTGCTCGAGCCGCTCGGGGCGCGGGTCGCAGGCCACGACCTCGACGTCTTCACAGCTTCCCAGGCAACGGATATGGCGTTCGCCGATCGACCCGCACCCGACAACAAGCAGCCTGTCCATGGTTCACACTCCAGGTGCAACAGGTGGATTACCAGCCGAGTTTGTGCTCGATGCCGGATACGGCGTCATAGCCGCGCCACATCATCAGATGGTCGAGCACCGTGATGCGGGTCATGGCTGCGGCGACTGCGCACATGCGCCCGCAGATCGTCGCATCGCGGCGCGTGATGGCCGCGAGTTCGGCGTCTTCGAGCGTGGCCATGTTCACGGTCGACTGCGCGATCGAGATTGTGGAGGTGGGCTTGACCGCGATGCGGATGAGCAGGTCCTCGCCGTTGGTGATGCCGCCGTCGATGCCGCCGGAGTTGTTGGTGCGGAAGCGCACCTGACCATCCTTCATGTAGGGGATGTCGTTGCACTCGGAGCCCCGCATGAGACTGGAGCGGAAGCCGGCGCCGATTTCGACACCCTTGACCGCCGGGATACTCATCAGCCCGTGCGCGAGCGTGCCGCTGATCTTGTCAAACACGGGCTCGCCGAGGCCGGGCGGCACGCCGGTCGCGAAGATCTCGACCACGCCGCCGACGGTATCACCGTCCGCCTTGATCTGCCTGGTGAACTCGATCATCTTCTCGGCAGTGGCCAGGTCCGGGCAGAATATCTCGTTCTTGAGCGAGTTGGCCTCACGCTCCTCGGCGCTCATACCCGAGACATCGGCGACGATATCCATGAGTTCCTTGACGTATGCAACGATCGTGATGCCCTCGCGGGCGAGTATCTTCTTTGCGACGGCTCCCGCGGCGACGCGGCCGACCGTCTCGCGACCCGATGCGCGGCCGGCGCCGCACCAGTCGGCGTAGTCGCCGTACTTGCAGCGGTAGGTGTACTCGGCGTGGCCCGGACGGATGAGGTCCTTCACATCTTCGTATTCCTTGACGTGTTGGGGCATGGTGTCGACGTTGTGGACGATCATGCCGACCGGCGCCCCGGTGGTGAAGCCGTTGCGCAGGCCCGAGAAGATCGTGACGCGGTCAGTCTCCTGCCGGGGGGAGTCGATCTCGCTCTGTCCAGGGCGGCGCTTGTCCAGCTCGACCTGGATGTCGGCATCGCACAGCTCGAGACCGGGCGCGACGCCGTCACAGATGGTGGCCAGGGCTCCGCCGTAGGATTCCCCGCACGTTGTCACTCTGAACACCCTGCCAAAGGTATTGCCGAGCATCGCGTCTCCTCCTCGGGGGGCGCTTTGGTCTCGCGCTTGTCTTCTTACGCTCAGGCGCCGGAGGTTCTCATCTCCGCGCCCAGTGACCGCATGAGTTCAACGAAATCGGGGAATGTGACGGCCATTGCCTCGGCGGTATCGATGGTGGTCTCGCCCTGTGCGGCAAGTCCGGCGACCGCCAGCGCCATCACCACGCGATGATCGCCGTGCCCGCCGACGCGCGCGCCGGTCAATGGCGAGCCCGTGACGACCAAACCATCCTCGAGTTGATCGACGCGGGCGCCCATCTTGCCCAGTTCGAGTGCCATCACCGCGATGCGGTCGGTCTCCTTGATGCGGGCCTGCGGCACGTTGGCGAGCACCGTCTCTCCCTGGGCGAAGCATGCGGTGACGGCCATGGCCGGGAGGGCGTCGGGGGTGGAGTTGAGGTCGAAGTGCCCGCCCGTGAGCGGCCCGCCGCGGATGGTGAGTTCGAGCCCGTCGATGTCGATCTGCGCTCCCATCCGCCGGAGGTATTCGACGACGGCCTTGTCGCCCTGCGGGTCATCGAAATCCAGGCCAAGCAGGGTGATCTCGGAGCCGGTCACCGCCGCGGCGCACAGGAAGAACGTGGCTGAGGAGAAGTCGGCGGGCACGACACGTTCGAAGGGGCGGTAGCTCTGCCCGCCGGGGATGTCGAATTGCATCAGATCGGTATGACGGTACTCGATACCCTGCCGGTCGAGCCAGTCGAGCGTGAGCGACACGTAGGGCCGCTCGTTGAGCAGTGTAACATCTATATGGGTGTCGTCGGGCGCCAGAGGGCAGCCAATCAGGAGCGCGGTGAGGTACTGGGACGTGCGGCACTCAATCTCGCAGCTTCCGCCGCGCATGGGGCCGGTGATCGTCACCGGGGCGCAGCCGTTGCCGCGGTCACAGACTGCCTCCGCGCCCAGTTGCGTGATTGCCTCGAGCAGCGGACCGATGGGCCGGGACTGGATCTGCTCGTCGCCGGTCAGGTGGGTGGTCCCCGCGGCGAGCGCGGCGACGGCCGACATCACCCGAAGGGTGGTGCCGGAGTTGGCGACGTCGATAGCCCCGCCTGCTTGCGGCCGACCGCCGACACCGAGGATATCGACTGCTTCGGCACGCGGCTCAACTCGAGCGCCCAGTGCGCTGACGGCCCGGAGGGCGGCTTCCGTATCGGCCGAGGCCAACGGCCTGACGAGGGTGCTGCGCCCCTCGGCGAGCGCCGCGATGGCGGCCGCGCGTATCGTGTGCGACTTCGACGCCGGCATGGCGGCGCGTCCGCGCAGTTGCGAGCCACTCACGTGCAGGTCCATCGGCGAAGTACTCCCCCGGCAGGTGGCCTTGAACGGTGGGCAGTGAACGCCGGGCTCTGTTGCACCCGGCGGCTGTAACACATTACTTGAAGATGCGGCTTTCTGCAAGATAACGCGGGGCCGTACCGAAGTCTCCGGGCAGACGCGGGGCATGCACGGCCGACCCCGGCCTCTCTCGATCCGGCGACCCTCAGACTTCGGTACAGCTCCAGACAACGCGCCGGTCCATGGGGCCTGAACGCGCGCGAAAATAGTTGCCGCCGGGCAGGGATTTTTTTCGGCAGGACGAAGGAATCGGTACAGGCGCCGTGGAACACGGTGTCAGGGAGTGCGTCAAATAGAGGCAAAGGGTACGCCAATTGCACGCACTGACAGGCCAGGGACCTCGTATCCCGTCGTCAGCGACACTCATTCGGCGTAGGCGAGTTGGGGGTGAGGCGCGGTCGCATAGCAGGCCGGTGCAATGACCGCCGTAGCGCGATCTCACCGACCCCGAGTGCCGCCGGACGACTGTCCGGACTGACACAATTGAGGCTGTTTGCTCCACAATCGGTTCGTCTTGACGTTACTAGGCTTTCATGCTATCGTACCCAGGATTCGCCAACTCCAGGTAAGCTTCAGGGAGGGACTGACTGTGCCTCGACATCTCTTGCTTGTCGCAACGCTTCTCCTCGTGATAGTGGTTGCCGGCTGCCACAGCGGCAGGGGCCTGCTTGGCCCGACGCTGACGATGGTGCTGTCCGCACTTGAGGTCCGCGGCGACTTCACGGTCACCGTGACCGGCACGCCCAATGACGACGGCGCCACTATCGTGACCATCGCCGTCACCTTCAATAACCAGACGCAGACAGTCAACGGGGCCCAGGGCACCGTGACCTTCAACACCGGCCAACTCGCGGGCGGCACCACGCACAACGTCGTGGCGGTCGTCACCGACAGCAATGGTGAGACGACGCAGATCACCCGCCAGGTCACCATCGCCAATCTGGCTCCGCCCACTGCCGCGATCACGGCTCCGGCCGACGCGGCGGAGGTCGGCCCCGGCGACTTCAACGTCACCGCCAACGGGACCGCCAATGAGGCCGGCGCGACGATCACGCAGATCGTCATCACCGTCAACGGTGGCAATGCACAGACAATCAACGCCGACACCGGTACCGTGACATTCAACACGGCTACACTCGGCCTGGCGGCAGGCGCTGCCGTCGCCATCGTGGCCACGGTAACCGACTCGAACGGGCTGACGGGCGCCGCGACAGTCAACTGCACGGTTGGCACCACCGCGGCACCGACGGTGGCCATTACCGCTCCGGCCAACAACGCCAATGTTGTAGGCATCTTCAACGTCAATGTGAATGCTGCGGCTCAGGAGCCCGGCGCGACGATCGCTAAGATCGATGTCACATTCGGCGGCCACACCGAGACAGTTAACGGCACCGGCACCGCCGACCTGGCCGGCACGGTCCAGTTCGACAGCAGGGTCACTCCGCCGGTGGTCGCGGCAGTGGACCCGGCGGTCGCCAACGGCCAGTACACCATCACCGCCGTCGCCACGGACAGCCTCGGTGTCACCCGCCAGGCGACGCGTCGGGTTGTCGTCGACAACTTCCTGCTGGCGCCGGGGGATGTGACGGGCGCCGCGGGCGGCCAGATTGTCGTCCCGATCAACCTGTCTAACACCACGGATGTCGCGGGCTTCTCGATGACGATCAACTACGACGCCGCCAGGCTCAGTGCCCCGGTGGTTGCGGCCGGCGCTGCTGTTCCGGCCGGCGCGCTGGTTCTGCCGAATACGACCAACCCCGGTGTTATCACTGTGGCCGTTGCAGGCACCACACCGTTCCTGACCACATCCACTGAGATACTCACCGTCACCTTCACCGCGGGCGCGACGACCGGCGGCACACAGGTGACCATCAACCCGCAGGGCACGACGCCGCTGGCCTTCAGCAACGCGATGGCACAGCCGATCACGCCGCTGCCTGACGTCGCACCCGGCACAGTCACAATCGAGTAGTGGACCTCGCCTGAATCGAGGGCCGGCCGGACTCAACTCGGCCGGCCCTCTTTGTGTCTGTATCGGCCGGACTGCCGTGTGCGGGCTGCTCTCCGCCACGCACGTGGCGCGCACAAGTCCGGTGGAGCAGTCCCTGTGAAGCCGTTCTCTCTTGACAACTGCGCGTTCGTGTTGCTCCCGCGCCGCCGAGCGGTCGCGTCGCGCCGTCGGCGTGTGCGAGCGTATTGGAGGTGTCCTGCATGCCAAGGACGGTTCCAACCCTGGCATTGGCGGTCGCTGTCGCAGTTGCATTGGCTGGATGTCACGGTGAGGGGGGCTTCACGAGTTCCGCCGCACTGTCTCAGGCCGCCCCCGGCGAATCCGCGGGTGGCCTTTTGTCTTCTCCCGTTGTCGGCCCCGCTCAGAGCGGACTCTGGGGTGACGTCGACGGCAACGGCCTCCCCGGCGTTGCCGATGCCATCGGCATTCTTCGCATGGTCGTCGGCCTCGATCCGTACAACCCCTCGGCCGACACCGATCAGGACGGCGCCGCAACGGTCAGTGACGCCATCGCCGTGCTGCGTTGCGTGGTCGGGTTCGACCCCTGGCCGATCGGCGGCGGAAGCCTCTCAGTGACACTGACGGCCGATCCGGAGTTCATAGTGCCCGGCGGCAGTAGCACCCTCACGTGGGTATCGACCGGCGCAACGGCTGTGTCGGCCTCCGAGAACTTCGAGCCCAACGCCGTCAGCGGCAGCCTCCAGGTGACTCCCGCCTCTACGACCACCTATAGCATCACGGTGACCGACGGACAGGGCGGCATCGCGACCGACACGGCAACGGTGACGGTATACGATGGCGCGATCGCCTTCGACCTCGACCCGCTGACCGCGGGTATTCAGAGTACGGCCAACCTGCGAGTAGGCAATCAGCTGGTCGTGGACATTGTGGCGAGCGGTGTGACGGACCTCTCCGGTTTCAGCGTTGGCATGACGTACAACACCAGCAGGCTCCAGACGGTGACCGTGGGCGACATCAGTCAGGGGTCGTTCCTGGGTTCGGCGGGCGGCAACGCCCTGTTCTTCACCAACTTCCCGTCGGCGGGCGCGATTGAGATCGTCAGCGCGCTGCAGAGCCCGGCCGCATTGACCGCTCCCGACGGCAGCGGCGTGCTGGCCTCGATCGTGTTCACGGGGCGTTCCGCGGGAGCCGCGGCTCTTGCATTCAGCCTGACGGTGGGATCCGGGACGCGCTATTCGCATCCCGGAACGGCTGCGTTCGGGACACCGCAGTTTGCGGATGCCACGATCACGGTGAGCAACTGAAGAGCGCCGGGTATGGCTGTCGCAACTGCGGGCAGATCAACAGGTAGCATCCCGTCTCGGCTATGAGCCGAACGAGGGGGTAGGGAGCGATGTCGAGGGGCACGAGGACAGACTGGCATACCCGGTCGGGGAGCACGGCCGTCGTGATGGGCGCGATCTGCCTGATCCTGGCGATCGGCAGCGCTGCCGCGGCGCCCGTCTCGACTCAGCAGGTGCGTAACGCGACCACCGGACGCATGCAGGAGGCGATTGCCTCGCAGGTGATCGTGCAGTTCGCCCCCTCGGCGGGGGTGCGCACGGCGGCCGGTGTACATAGCGCCATGGGCGCCACGCCACTCAGAAGCATCGAGAGCATCGGGCTGGACCTCGTTGCATGCCCGAAGGGCATGAGCGTCGAGCAGACGATCAAAGCGTACCAGGGCGTGCCGGGCGTGCTCTCCGCGTCACCGAACTTCATCGCCCGCGCGTTCGGGCAGCGCACGCGGACAATGGGGACGGCCCGTGCGTCAGGCACTACCGTCTCCGCGGAGGGTGATGTGAGCACCGCGGCGACGCCCAACGACCCGCGGTGGAGCAGCCTGTACGGGATGCGCAAGATCAGCGCGCCCGATGCATGGAACTCGACGACCGGCAGCTCCTCCGTCGTCGTCGCTATCGTGGACAGCGGAGTCGAGTTGACCCATCCTGACCTTGCAGGGAACATGTGGCGCAACACCGGTGAGATAGCCGGAAACGGGCGCGACGATGATGGCAACGGCTACGTGGATGACGTCTACGGCTACGATTTCGCGGATGGTGACGGTGACCCGGATGTCGAGGACGACAACGGCGACGGCGAGTCACACGGGACGCACTGCGCGGGCACGGTGGGCGCGGTCGGTAACAACGGCGTCGGCGTAGTCGGCGTCTGCTGGGATGTCTCGATCATGGCGGTGCGCGTGCTCGATTCGGACGGGTCGGGCTCCTACTACGATGTGGCCGAGGGGATCGTGTACGCCGCACGAAACGGCGCTCACGTCATCAGCATGAGCCTCGGCGGCGGCTACGACGCAAGCCTGCAGAGTGCCATCAACCAGGCCTACTCCGCGGGAGCGGTTATCTGTGCAGCGATGGGCAACGAGTACGCACACATCACGACGGACCAGAGCACATGGGTCTCGCCGGTGTGCAACGACGGCGTCCTCGGAGTTGACAACAAGGTCATCGGTGTTGCCGCAGTCGACGAGGATGACGAGAAGGCGCCGTTCTCGAACTACTCGGCGGCCTACTCATTCTGTGATGTATCGGCGCCCGGCGTGGACATCTGGAGCTGCGTGTGGACCCGGGAGGGCAGTTACGACTCCTACAGCGGCACATCAATGGCCACACCACACGTGGCGGGCCTGGCGGCATTGCTGAAGGCGGCCTTCCCCGCCGACACCAATACGGCCATCATGGCCCGGATCATCTCGCAGGCGGAGAACATCGACGCCTTGAATCCCTCGTATGCGGGGCGCCTGGGCTCAGGCCGCATCAGTGCACACCGCTCGCTGCAGCCGGGCAGCGCGGGGCCCGCGCGCTATGTCGAGCACACTATTGATGACGACGCCTCGGGCGGCAGCAGCGGCGATGGCGACGGCGTCCCCGATCCGGGCGAGACAGTCGAGATGGGCGTGACACTGCGGAATGCCGGCTACGATACGCTCCGCAATGTCCGCGCCACGATAACCACCTCCACCCCCGGCATCACGATCATCGACGGTACGGAGCAGTTCGGCAACATCGCCGGCGGACAGATGGCGACATGCACAGAGGACTTTGACTTCTCGGTCGGAGCGAGTGTCGCCGACGGGACACAGATTCAGTTCACAATCCAGATCAACGCGGACAACGGCGGCGGCCCGTGGACCGAGCAGTTCCGCGTGCCCGTCGGTCGCGACCAGTGGGGAGAACCCGACGACACCTACCAGCAGGCGCCGCTGGTGCTCACCAACGGCACTGTGTACAACCGTCGGCTGGAGACGGGCGGAGACCAGGACTGGTTCCGGTTCAACGCGACCGCCCACGTCAGCTACGTCATTGAGACCTCCAACCTCGGTGATCTGAGCGTCCGCAGCGTGGCGGGAGACCTCATCAGCAAGGGTGATGTCGGCGCGGCATACGCCGACACGATACTGGCGCTGTATGGTACCGACGGCACGACACTGATCGAGTCCAATGACGACGGCGGCGGCGGCATGGCCTCGCGAATCGCGTGGACGTGCCCGACAACGGGCGCTTACTACTTCAAGGTCTACGGCTACGGCAGCGCCTCGACGGGGACATACTCCGTCAGCGTGACGTCCGGGGCTCAGAGCGTCGGGCCGATCGAATTCAGCAGCTTCACCATCGACGATGCGCAGAACGCTGAGCGCGGCATCGTCGGTGATGGCGACGGGTCGGCCGAGCCTGGGGAGACGGTCGAGGTGGTGGTGTGGCTCACCAACACGGGCAACCAGACTGCGACCTCCGTTCAGGCGACGTTCACGGCCAGCATCGTCGCGAACGCCCTGCAGGGGTCGACGGTGCCGTTCGGCGACATCGCGGCGGGCCAGACGGCGCGCAATACCGGCAGGTTGTTGCTGACGCTGGATCAGAACGTCCCCCTGGGCGTGCAGGTGATCCTGACGATGAGTATCACCGCCGGCAACGGCGGGCCGTGGGAGGACTCGTTCGCTCTGTGGGTGGGCGCGGACCCGTACGGCGAGCCGGACAACACCCCCGCGCAGGCGAAGCCCGTCGAAACGGACGGGACTCTGTATAGCCGCCGCATCTCGCCGGCGGGCGATCACGACTACATCAAGTTCCAGGCCATCGCGGGTCACAACTACGTGATCCAGACATCCAACCTCGGCGACCTCTCCGGCCAGGTGCCTTCTGAGCCGCCCAAGGTCAAGGGTGGAGTTGGGGCGTTGGCCCTGGACACCGTCATGCACCTGTTTGGCACCGACGGGACGACCGAGCTTGCCTACGATGATGACGGCGGCAGTGGGCAGGCCTCGAGAATCGCCTGGGCCTGCCCGGCGAATGGAACGTACTACGCGCTCGTGCGGGGCCACAGCAACACGAGCATCGGCTCCTACCAGGTGAGTGTGACCGACACGAGTACCGGCGGCGACGGCTTCGGCGAGCCGGACGACACCTACCAGCAGGCCCGTCTGGTCGAGACCGACGGCACCCTTTACCAGCGGCGCTTCGAGGTGGTCGGCGATCAGGACTGGATCAAGTTCAACGCGGTCGTCTCGGCGACACCATACGTGATCGAGACGAGCAATCTCGGCGACCTCAGCGGGGTGGCCTCCACGCCCACGGCCAAGGGCGATGTCGACGCCACGATGGCGGATACCGTGCTGGAGTTGTATGGCACCGACGGGACGACGCTGATTACCTCGGATGACGATGGCGGAGTCGGCATTGCCTCGCGGATCGAGTGGACTCCGACAACTCCGGGCATCTACTACGTCAAGTGCCGCGGGTACGGCAATGCGGTGACCGGCACATACTCGATTTCGGTCACCGGCCCGCAGGGGCAGGTCGGCCCGGTCGCGTACAGCGCGCATACCATCAGTGACGACAGCATAGGGCAGTCCAACGGCGACGGGGACGGCATCCCGGAGCCGGGCGAGACTATCGAGGTGCGCGTGGGTGTGCTCAACAGCGGGGTCACGAACGCGCGCAACGCGCGCGGCGCCCTGGCGACGACCACCGGCGGCGTCACCGTCGCCGTATCGCAGGCCTCGTTTGGCGATGTAGGCCCCTCGCAGGTTGTGACGGCGCAGACGTCATTTGTGCTGGTCATCGGCGCGGGAGTGGCCATGGGGACCGACATCCCGCTGGCTCTTTCGATGAACGCGGACAACGGCGGACCGTGGGCGAGCGAATTCACGATCACCGTCGGCGGGGCCTTCGGCGAGCCGGATGACACGCCCGCCCAGGCGCAACTGGTTGAGACCGATGGGCGGCGCTACGACCGGCGGCTCGAGAGCTTCGGCGATCGCGACTGGATCAAGTTCAACGCCACCGCCGGCATCGCCTACGTCATCCAGACCAGCGACCTGGGCGACCTGAGCAGCAGCCTGGGCGGCCCGGCATCGGCGCCACCCTCGACCAAGAATGATGTGCACGCGGAGTTCGCCGATACCGTCATCGACCTGTACGACACCGATGCCACCACGGTGCTGCGCAGCGACGATGACAGCGGCGAAGGCCTCGCATCCCGCATCACATGGCAATGCCCGGCGAACGGGATGTACTACGTTCAGGTCAGGGGCTATGCCGATGCGCGAACGGGCATCTACAAGATCGGCGTCACCGCCCAGGACTTCGGCGAGCCCGACAACACGTACCAGCAGGCGCGACTAGTGCGGACGGACGGGACCCTCTACCCGCGGCGGCTCGAGGTTGCGGGGGATCAGGACTGGATCAAGTTCGTGGTCACGGCCGGCACCCGCGCCGTCATCGAGACGAGTAACCTCGGCGATCTGGTCGGCAACCGTCTTCCCGATTCGGGCGTCGCGATCAAGGGAGACGTCGGCGCGGCGGCCGTCGACACAGTGCTTCACCTCTATGGAACCAACGGCACAACCGAACTCGCGATGAATGACGATGGCGGGCAGGGACTTGCCTCGAAGATCGACTACACGTTCGCCACAGCGGGGACCTACTTCGCGAAGGTGCGGGGCTACGCCAACACCTCAGTCGGGAGCTACTCGGTAAGTGTGACCGCGCAGGCGCCGACCGTCGTCGGGCCGGTCGAGTATGTGACCCACGCCGTGCTGACGGAAACGACCAGCGGCGGCTATGGCGCGACGCTGGGTATCGCCGTGGGCAACGTCGGCACCGGCACCGCGGAGGACGTGACGGTGACGATCACGGATGTCACGGGCGGCGGCGCGGCGTGGACCTTCTCAAGCAGCGCGGAGAGCTTCGGGGACATTGCTCCGGGGGCCAGCGTTTCCAGCCCGGCGGATACATGGGGCACTATTTCGACCACCACGAGCCTCCCGGCCGGCACACTCGTGAGCATCTCAGTCCGTGTCGAGGCCGCAAATGGCGGTCCCTGGGAGACGGCATTTGGAGTGACCGCGGGTCGCGACCAGTGGGGTGAGCCTGACGATGCGTACAACCAGTCCACGCTGATCCCCACCGACGGCACGCTGCTCAATCGGCGGCTCGAGCAGGCGGGCGACCAGGACTGGTTCCGCTTTGTGGCGCAGGCGAATCCGACGACGCCGTATGTCATCGAGACGACCAACCTCGATAGCCTGGCGAAGGGCGCGGACGTGCTCCCGGCGTTCGCGAACACAGTGCTCGATCTCTATGGCACCGACGGGCGCACACGGCTCGCCACGGACGATGACGGCGGCGCGGGCATGGCCTCCCGGATTGTGTGGACATGCCCAGCCAACGGGACCTACTACTTCCGTGTCAGCGGCTACGCGAATGCCGTGACCGGGACCTACTCCGTTCGCGTGAGCGCTCCGCAGAGCGGCGGGCCCACCTACTCCGCCTCCGGTACCATAGCCGACGCGCAGCGCGCCGGCATAGCCGGTGTCGATGTGGCCGTCGAGGCAGTGCAGCAGGCGAGCGCGGTTGGGACGGCCGCGGTCTTCTACGCCGTGACAGACGCCAACGGGGACTTCACCGTGGCCGGTCTGCCGGCGGGCGACTACATCGTGACACCTGCGGCCGGAGGGTACACCTTCTCGCCGCGCGAGCGTCAGATCACACTGCCTCCGAGTGCGGCGGATGTGGACTTCACCGGCGCCGAGGCTCCCGGCATCCTGGTTGATTGCGACCCGGGCGCCGGTGGATGGCAGGATACCATCGGTGTCATGGGCGGGATGACCTTCACCGTTGACATCTATGCGGTCAACGTGACCAATCTCGACACGTGGTCGTTCGAGCTTGCATACGACACGGCTGCGCTGCGCGTCGGCGCGGTCACCGAGGGCCCATTCCTGGCCTCCGAGGGTGGGACGACGCTGTTCATCCCCGACACCTTCACGCCGGGTGTGGCCAAGGCGGGTAACACGATCTCCGGCAGCAGCGCAGCCCAGTCACCCGACGGCACCGGCGTGATCGCCTCGATCGGCTTCACTGCGCGTCGCGACAGCGGCAGCACCACGCTTGACTTGCGCCGCGCGGACTTCTGGGACCACAACAACGTGGCCATCGTGCCCACTCGACGCTCGGGCTCGGTCACCTTCAGCCTGCGCGGCGACTTCAACGCCGACGGCAAGGTCGACATCGCGGACCTGCGCCTCTTCCGTGCGGCCTGGGGGAGCACCGACGGCGACGGCGGGTACGAGGCCCGCTTCGACCTTGATGGCGATGGTGAGATCGGGTACGGTGACTTCATGGCCTTCTGGCGGGCCAACCCGTCGCCGATTGTATCGTGGCGCGTTGGTGACCTGACGGGCGACGCGCCCACCGCGGACGGACGGGCCGGCTACCCCGAGCAGGGACCGGACGACTACGTTGACGTGCTTGACCTGATGGCCTTCGCCAACCATCTTTTCCTGAGTTCCTCGGATGCCCAATGGGATGAGGTCTTCGACTTCGCGGGCGCCAGCGGCGTCCCCGACCAGGATGAGGACCCCTTCTGGGTAGATGGCCGCGTGGATTTCTACGACCTGGCCGTGCTGGCCGAGAACTGGCACAAGGGGACCGGCCCCGCCCACGCGACGGCCTTGAGCCAACGCTCATTGCGGATTGCGCAGGGCAGCCTCAGCATCGACCTGCAGCCGGGAGTGGACGGCGTGCAGGCTACGGGGGCCGGGATTGCCGGCGATCTGCTCGAGGTGGCCGTCAGCGGAGCCGACCTCGAGGCGTTTGAGGCCTACGACCTCTATGTCACATACGACCCATCGCTCATGCGCCTCGTCGACGTCCGCGACCAGGGCCAGGTGATCCAGGCGGCCGGACGGCGCGCGGTGAGCATGGTTGACACGACGACACCCGGTCGCGTCGGGTTGGCCGCCGCCGCAGCCGGGACTGGCGCGGTTAGCGCCACCGGCGGCACCCTCGCAACTATCCGGTTCGAGTTGCTCGCCGGCTCGGGTGAAGCGCGGCTCGGGCTGGATGGCGTCACGCTCTTTGATGCCGATGCGCAGGCCGCGACCCTCAGCACGGAGGGCGCGGCCGTCAGCGTGCTCGAGCTGGGTGAGGGCGACTGGCGCGCCGAGATCGTGGTCAGCTCCGGCAATGACATCGACCGGGGCGGCTACTTCGGAGTCATCGCCGATGCGCGGGCAAGGCAACTCCTGAGCGCGCCGGCTCCCGCGGCAGTGGGCAGCCTGAGCGTCGCGTTCCTCCGCGATGGCACAGTAGCCTCCACCGCCTACGACGAGCCCGCCGCCGGCGCGCACGAGTACCGCTTCGCCGTGCAGGCGGCGGGAGATGCGCGCGCTGTGACGGTGAGTTGGCCCGACCTGTCGGCCATCCCGGACCGTTACAGCGTCTGGCTGGTTGACGAGGCCGCCGGGCCGAGGGTGAGTATGCGCACCGCGGTAAACTATTCCTATACAGGTTCGTCAGAGAGTGTGCGAACCTTCACGGTCCGGGTCAGTGACCGCGGCGCCTCACAGGCGATGGTGACGAGCCTGAGCGCCTCGAGCAACGGCGCCGGGTCGGCCATAGTCTACTCGCTGCTTGCGGACGCCGCAGTGACGGTGGACATCATGAACATCGCGGGTCGCGCGATCAGCCGCGTGGTGGCGGACGATCTACAGCCTGCAGGGACCAGCACGGTGCTGTGGAACGGGCGGTCGTCATCGGGTGCGCGGGTCCCGAACGGCGTATACCTGGTGCGAATCACCGCCCGCACCGAAGACGGCCAGAGCGCGAGCGCAATGACGCAACTGAGCTACATGGGGCGCTAACGCCCCGCGACCGAGTGGATGGCGGCGGAGGCACTGTCTGCCGCCGTGTGTGGGACAAACGCGAGGTCGTGTGGCTGAATCGATATGGGGAGACCCCGAGCAGCGTACCGCTCAGAATGGGGTCTCCCCGTGTTCTTCTCCGCAGTCCCCCTACCGCACGTTGACCGTTGCGTCCGTGCGTACTCCTGATGCTACGTCGCGCAGGCTCAGCCGCCACTGCCCTGTCGCGTCATTGAGCGCCAGCGGGATGGTTGCGTTGCCGGCGCCGCCGGTGCAGGCGATGTTCTGTGAGTACTCGCGGTGAGGTCGGTGGCTGCCCGGGGCATAGACATCCATGCGGACCACGTGATAACCCGGCTGCTGCTCGCCTGCCCTGACTCGGACCTGCAACTGTATGGTCTCCCCGCGCGATGCGCTCTCCGGCGCCTGCGCCTGCACGGCGTCGACCGTGTAGGGCATCAGCGCATACAGCAGCGGCTTCCCGCGCGCGAGATAGGCGTCCCACTCGGCGAGGGCGCCGTCCGCGACCGGTCTGCCGGCCCTGACATCATAGACAATCGCCGGCTCCGGCAGCGCGATGCGGACATCCTGCCCCTCCGCCGGCACACGGGTCAGGAAGTCATGCTGCAGCGCGAGGTAGCGGTTCTGGCCGTCGGTGAAGAGCGCCTGCTCGATGACTCGCGGAGGTGTTCCATCGGCCCGCGTCATTCGGCAGTACGCTGAGACGCCTGCGGACTTGAGCACCGCGCCGATGATCTGCTCGATCGGGCCCGCGGCGGTCGACGTGCGCTCCGCTCCGATGCCGAGGACGCTGAAGTTGAGCGTCACCGCCAACCCGTCGCCCATCTTGTTGACGATCACTATCGGCGCCTCGTTGACAGTGCCCAGGGCCGTGCCGGTTGTGACTCTCAGTCCCGGCTCGATGACCTCGAGGCTCAGCCCCGCCAGGTCGAGGTCCACGGCGGCTGCTGTGCCCGAGATAGTGCCCCTGACGGTCCCCTCTCCGTTCACGCCGGCGGTCATCACGGCGCCGACGCCTGCCTGCGCACTCACTCCCAGCAGTTCGTCGAGCGGACGCGCCTCGCGGATGCGGCCGTCACCGGTCAACAGCCCCGCGCGACCGTCCACCAGCAGCGTCCCGCCGCCTTGCACATACTCACGCAGCACGCTGACCTCTTCGTCGGACAGGCAGCTTGCCAGCGGCAGGATCAGCACCCGCGTGTCGGTGGGAGTGAATTCGCCGGCGGCAAGGTCGGCGACAGAGAGATGGTGCGCCTGCGTGCCATAGTCCTCGACGGCATGGAGAAACTGCTCATGCTGCTTGAGGTGGTTTGAGTCCGATGCCAGCAGCCCCGCGTCGATGCTCTCCGCGGCAATCGCCGCGGCGAAGAGGTCCCGCTGGGCGTAGAGCACTGCCACCGGGCCGCGATCACGCTCCGCATGGAGCAGCAGCTTGCCCGGCCCTGCGCGCACTGCGTTGACGGCGTCGAAGAACCACTTGCTGTAGTCGGTCTCTGAGAGATCGGGGCAGAAGGGCGTGTAGTCCAGCCCGTAGGAGGTCCACCACCAGACGGAGTTGTCGCCGGAGAAGAGGCAGTCCCACGGGTGCGCGTGCCAGCCCGCTTCAACATCGGCGATGCTGTTGCCCCACTTGCCGGTCAAGGCGTTGGGGCTCTTGAAGGAGCGGTAGAGGCGGCCCTGGAGGTAGTGGCTGGAGTAGGTCTGGTTCATATCCAACCCTTCGGTGAGCTTGGTGAAGTCGTAGCCGGAGCGCCAGTTGTAGCCGAGCAGGCCGTCCCAGCCGACCTTCGCGCCGGCGTCCTCGACGCGGATCATCTCGGCCAGGTCGCGGTGCGCCCCGGCGAAGGTGTCATCCATGAACAGCTTGTGGTCGATCCAGGCGGCGAAGCTCGCCGTCTGCGTGGCCGCCTCCGCAATCAGCATCGGCGCGCCGATGGCGTCGAAGCTCGGGTAGTTGAAGGCCCACACCTCGTTGAGCGTCGAGATGTCGCCGTACTTGTCTGCGAGCCACTGCTTGAACGCGGCGTTCGACTCGGGGCTGTGGCAGACCTCGCCCTGCCCGCGGAAGAGGTAGTTCTCATCCCCGAGCGTGTACGCCGGCGGGCTGTAGGGGGCCGCCTGCCGGGCGTTGACGGTCATGGAGCGGTTCATGCTCTCGATCGTTGCGGGCTTGTGCAGGCATGGAACGCGCTCGTTGCTTGCATTGGCCTCGCCGGCCAGGCGGGTGACGTAGGGGACCAGGCGCAGGCCGGACTTGGATGTGACGAGGTACTGGTCGGCGGCCCGCTGGTCGTCGAAGCCGCCGACGTGCGAGAGATCGCACATGTCCGTACCGTACTCGTAGATGGCCCTGTCGGTCTGTGTCAGGGTTGGGTTGCAGCGCGAGTAGCTCCAGAGCAGGCAGGTGAAATCGTCGTACGGGTACGGGCAGGCGATCGTGAAGTAGCTGCGCTCGTAGGCGATGCAGGCATCGCCTGCGTAGAGGCTGACATCGAGCATGTGCAGGGGCGTCACGGGCCGACTCAGGTTCAGGATTGCGGCTGCACGGCCGTTTGCCGGGGCGTTGGTCTCCTGCTGGGCGATGACGCGTCCGTGGATGTCGGTGACCGTCCAGCGCATCGTGGCTCCGGCGGGAGCGGCTCCAAGGGCGGCGCTGCAAGTGACCTGCCCACCATCGGGTAGCTCGACCTCGGGTACAGCAAGCTCGTGCGAGAGCGTCGAGGGATCGATGGCGATGCCTGTGATCGATGGCTCCGTGCGCATCGGGATCGCGCGCGACGTCATTGCGAGGGTGTTGCCAGCGGCGTCCAGCACCACGGCGTCGATGAAGCACTGCCGGCCGGCCGGGAGCGCCGTCAGCACAAGCGGCTGCGCGGCCTCGGCGATGGCGACTTCTGATGCGTACAGCACGCGGTCAAGATCATCCTGCACGCGGACGGAGAGCTTCCCGGCCGCCGGAGCCTGGGGCAGTATCCTGACGCCGAGCGATGGCGCGACATCGTCACTGACGCTCAAGAGCATCTCGCTGGTCAGCTCGCGTCCGACGGCGCCGAGAACCACCCGTGTCGTCAGCCCCAGTACACGGTCGAAGGCTCCATCGAGCCCGTCACGGAGCATCACATCGGGCATGAAGCCGCCGTAGCTGTTGAGCTTCACGTTCACAACCGCAACGGTGCCCTGCCCGTAGCGATAGAGCCTGATGGGCCGCTCATCGCCGATGCGTCCGGCGTCGCCGGGTCGCAGACCTGGGAGCTGCTCCCAGTCGAAGGCCGCCAGCAGGTCTTCCGCGGCGGCGGCGTTCTCGTTCGCGAACAAGTCCTTCGGCCAGCCGTTGGCCTCGGCTCTCCCGGCAACCAGCAACGCCTTGCCGCGGGCGACCTGCTCCACTATTCCCTGCATGGCGACGGGCGGGATCGCCGAGGCATTCACTCCGCCTGAGATGAACAGGTCGATATCGGGATCGGTGCTCATCGCAGCCGCCTTGTGAGCCGCCAGCCCGAGCGGCAGCGGGCCGTAGCCGGTGGTGCCGAAATACGGCCAGTTGCGGCTGTTGGCGAGGTCGGTCTTGCTGTCGAAGTAGAGGTGCTCGACTTCCATCTCGAGCCTGCGCGCCAGTTCCATGTTTTCCCAGGCGCAGTAGCGCGGGCAGTAGACTGCGGCGCGGATCGGCTTGCCGGGGATGGAGCGGGCCCAGGGCATCGCCGGTGCTTCGGGATTTGGCGCCCAGCGCTCGAACTGCCTCGCGAATATCTCCGCGCCGCGCTCGAGCAAGTCGGCAAAGCGCTCCGTGCTCGCGGGCATCGCCGCAAGGGGGGAGTCCAGATCGCCCGCGGCCAACTGCTGCAACGCGGCGGCCTCGGCATCGGCGAACTTGCCGAAGTACTCGCGTGTCTGCGTGTAATCGGGGAGCGCGGGGTAGTCGTACAGAGCGATGGCAAAGCGCCTGGCTTCCGGCTTGAGCCTGAACCGTGGAGAGATCAGGTAGCCGGAGGCGTTAGTGCTCACCTGCTCGAAGGCGTCCGGCGTGCCGATGATCAGCCCCGCGGAGCCGGAGCCGGGACGGTTCGGGGTGGTGTCCTCGAGCAGTATCCAGCGCTCCTTCGCCAGATCGAGAGAGACGCTCCCCTCATTGCGCGTGCCGAGTACGGTGGTCACCGAGCGGTTGCGGGGCTCGGCAAAACTGGCCGGGTAGCAGCCGAGGGAGAACTCACAGGTCTTGATCTCCTGTTTCGGCTCGTAGTCTGCGAAGACCAGCAGCTTGTCGCTGCCGGCAGTCATGGCGAAGCGCAGGGTCGCCCTCACGGTGGGGGCATCCCAGGTGTAGCTGACCATGCCGTCCTGCCCGCCGCCGCGGATGAGTGTCATCTGTGCCGGGTACTCGTGCAGGCTCAGATCGTCGAAGGTCCACTTGATGAAGCCCTGCCAGTACCAGTTGGTCTGTGAGGGTTCGGTCATGCCGAGGGTGATCCAGCCGCCCTGCCAGGCCCAGTAGTGGCCGGTGATCTTCTCACCCTCGTCGGGCTTGTTGATATCATAGGTGAGCGTGTACTGGCCGACCTCCGTAGAAAGGCTCACCGCCTGCTCGATGCGCCGGGCGCCCTCGAGCGTGGTGACCTTCGGGTTCTCGACCGCGACGTGAACCGCGGCCTGAGCGACGCCGGCGGCAAGTGTGGCACAGAGCGTCATGAGGCCGACTGAGATGCGGTGTCTCATGGTATGGACCTCCGGTGGAAAAGCATGCATGTTGATGCCGAACCTGCCCATGCGGTATCCTCCGGTAGCGGGATGACCGTACGGGTATTGTCTGATTTCTGCAGGCCTGTGCCCTGGGCCTGCCGGGCATTGCGTCAGGAACCAACAATGAGGCCGCACCCGCCCCTGGTGTCCTGGCGGGCCCCGGGAACGGGTCGTCGCATTCCGGGCGTTGAGAGAACAGGGAGGGGACCTCATACTGCCGGACCGGCCGGACCCCGGGGTCTGGGTCGAACGGGGATGAGTGTATGGACAAACGCAGGCTGTATGCGGTCGACACCGGCATCATCATGCTCGGCCTGCTGGTGCTTATCGGCTTCGGCGTCAGCCGCTGGGCGCCGTGGAAGCCGCGCCTGGTTGTGTGGTCGTGCGGCGGCAACTATGAGAGCCTGAGCGAGTACTGCCGCCGTTTCGAGCGGGCGCACGACTGTCGTGTGGCCTATACTGCCGCGCCGGTGCAGTACCTGCTGGAGCTTTCCACGCAGGTGAAGCGACCGCCCGATGTGCTTGTCGGGCGCGCGGGGCCGGGCTGGCAGACGCTCGAGCGGGAGAAGCTGCTCGCCCGCGGTCCGGAGTTTTTCGCCATAGACCCCTTCGTCATCATCACACCGAAGGGCAATCCGGCGGGCATCCAGGAGTTGGATGACCTGGGGCGTGAAGGTGTGCGGACCACCTATGCTCCGTATGCGATGCGCCCGCGCGGGAAATGCCCCTCCCACCTGATGGCCCAGGCCGACGCGGAGTTCCACCCAGGCCTCGCCGAACGCTGGCTGAACAACTGTGTGGCTCCGCTGACGTGCGGATTGGACCTGAGTGAGCCGATTCTCGCCGGGCGGGCCGATGCGGCCATCGTTCCACGCTCGACCACTTGTCTGCCCGCCGTCCGCGAGCGCATCGACGTCATAGACATCGGCCCGAAGTACCATGCGGCGATGAAGTCCTGCCGCGCGGTACCGCCCCAGTGCTTCGGTGTGCTGACGAATGCAGGCAACCCCGACCTCGCCGGCGTCTTCGTCGACGGGATGCTCGAACCCGACGGCCAGCAGCTTTTCGCCGACTTCGGCTACCTCCCGATTACCTCCCCCGAGGCCCAGGAGTACGCCGCGCTGCTGGAGGTCTTCACTCCGCAGGACGGGCCGGGGTGGCAGCTTCACCTCGCGAAGCGTCTTTTTGAGGACGGCGCCTACGCGAGCGCCATGCGCCGGTGCTTTACCCTCTACAATGTCTTCGGGCCGTGCAAACATGACCCCGCGGCGCTTCTTCTGGCAGCGCAGTGCGCAATCGAGCTGGGCGCCCCCTGGGCAGCCGAGCCGATTCTGGAGAAGATCATCGCCGACTACCCACTGCCGGGCAAGCCGGAATGGAAGAGCAGTGTGCTGTTCTCGGAGAAGTCTGTGCCGCTGCTGGATGAACAGGAGGACGAGTACTGGGTTCGCGAAGCAGAGAAGATGCTTGCCACGCTCCCCGCGCAGCCGACCGCGGACGAGAATCACCGCAATTGGCTGGTGTCCTTCCCGATCGTGGATGTGCCGATACTCGAATCAGACCCGGACAAGAACGGGAAGCGCTGGTTCGGGACGGGCGAGATGTCGCTGCAGGCCGGGGGTTATGCCGCCGCGACGCGGGAGTACCTGAAGGTCCTCACGCTTAGCTACCCAAGTTCGTACATGCCCGCGGCGCGCTTCCGCGTCGCTGAGTGCGATTACCTCCGCGGCTACTCCCACAGCGCCCGGCAGCAGTGGGAGCAGCTCGCCTCCGAGTTGCCGGACGACGAATGGGGCAGGGCCGCCGGGCGCGCACTGTCGATGACCGATACTCAGACGCCGGCCGCCGCGGATGATGTCGTCGCCGTCGAGTTTCCTCCCATCCCACAGGCCTACGATACCCACCTGCAGCGCGGAATGGCATACGGCGGCCTGCTGTGGGAGCACCGCATGCCGGTGTACTGCCTCAAGGAGATGCTGAAGGTATCGCATGGTATCTATGGGCCGCCGGGCCCTGCCGCTGCCGAGGCGCGCTACCGGGCCGGCATCTGCTGCCTGGCGCTTCAGCGGCCGGAGGGAGCGGTGCTGCAGTTGCGCGTATGTCATCAGAAATGGCCTGAGTCGCCGTGGGCGCGCAGGGCCGATGTCGCACTGGCGGCTCTCGCGACGCAGCCCGACCCGCTGGGCGCGGCCGTCGTCGCAACCATGAGTGCGCCCCTGCCGGAGTTGCCGGCCCCGGCCAAGGGCTCACCGGGGCAGCGTTTCAATGTGGCTGAGGAGCTGTTCGCCATGGACGTCCTCGATGATGACCAGTGCCTGCTGGAGTACTTGAAAGTCGTCAGTGTTACAGACCCATCGGGCAAGCGAAATGCCAAATTCAAGCCACGCGCCGAACTGATGGCCGGTCTCTGCCTGCAGAAGCGTGGCCGCGGGGAGGCCGCCCGTGGCCACTTCGAGCGTGTTATCAAGCTCGCACCCGATTCCAAGCATGCCGGGCGGGCCCGGCAGATGATGCGCGGGAGGGGGAACTGAGATGCAGCCGATCACGATCTGGCGGCGGATCAGCCAGGTAGGCTTCTTCATCCTCACCGGTGAGTGGCTCGCGGTGGGCTGGCTGCGCTGCCCGTACGGCGTGCCGTTTGTCTCCTGCGCGTCCTGCCCGCTTGCCGACTGCCCGGGGCGCTGGCTGCAGCCGTGGTTCATCGGCATTGCGGCGCTGTCGGGCCTGCTTGCTGGGCGCGCCTTCTGCGGCTGGGTCTGCCCGATGGGGCTGATCCAGGACGCACTCGGGCGCATCAGGAAGTCGAAAACCACGCTCTCGGCACGCTTCGCGGCCTACGACGAATATGCGAAGTACTTCAAGTATGCCTACCTCGCCATTGTCGTCGTGCTGATCTTCAGCCTCAACCTGCAGCTCGGCAGACCGCATGAGTACGTGGTGCGCTCGCCATCGGCGTTCAGCATCGGCTCCTACCAGGTGGCCTGGGGGCTGGGAGAGCCATGTTACCAGGTGCGCTTCTGGGTGCTGGTTGTGGCGATCGTCGGCGGCCTGCTCGTATCGCGCTTCTGGTGCCGCTACCTGTGCCCGCTGGGTGCGCTGCTGAGCATCTTCGGCAAGGTGAGCATCTTCAGGATCGGCTGCGATGCCGAGGCCTGCTCGACCTGTGGCAAGTACCCACGCGAGTGCATCCAGCACACGGTGCCCGACACCGTCGATTGCGTGATGTGTGGGGAATGCGTCCAGGGCTGCCCGAAGGGCGCTCTGAAGCTGCAGGGGCGGTATGGCGGGCCGCCGAAGCCTGAGGCGGAGGACGAGCCTACCGAGGCGGCGGGGTAGGGGAGAACGGCCGGGGACTGCTACCTGCCTGGCCATTCCGCCTGATCTGGAGATTCGCACTGCACCCAGGCAGGTCGCTGTCCCCAATAGCCCTTACGCACTCGGCCTCGGGGACAGGGACCCATTGCGTTGCCGCGTGGCNNAGTCCCCGGGGACTGCCCCCGTGGTCCCTATCTCTTCACCACCTCGAACTCCGCCGTGCCGACTGTGCCTGTCGCGATGTCGGTTGCGGTGATGGTCCATGTCCCGATTGCATCGTTGAACGCCAGCGGTATCTCGCCCTCCGCGATGCCATCACTGAGCACATGCTGACTGCCATAGTGCGCCTTGATGCCGTCGGGGCCGGAGACGTCGATGCGCACCACGTGCATCCCCGGCTCCGCATCGCCCTCGGTGTGCAGACGGACCTGGTACGGCATAGGTCCGCCCTGCTCGCGGCTCTGGCCGCGGGGCTGCACTTGGATGTCGGTCACCCGGTACGGGAGNNGTACATCGCGCACTCGCCCGGCTGCAGCAGCTTCTCCGCGGCATCGGTGTGGCCCACGTAGCGTCCCGCGCGCAGGTCGTAGATGTGCGCCTTCTGCCCGAAGCGGGAGGCGACCATGGCATTGACCGCCGCCGTGCCGGTGCTCGCACTGCCCGGTCCGCCGCCCGTCTGTACCGTCGGCGGCTCGCGTAGCACACCCACGTACTGCGCGGAGCCCTGCCGGAACCGTGCGGTGTAGAAGTGGTCCGGCTGGGTGGATGTGGTACGGGTGAAGGGCTCGATACCGGCTGCGGCCAGCACCTGCGCGATGAGGTCTCGCTGCGGCGCCTCGACGCCCAATCCGCGCCGGCGGGTGTAGTGGTCCTGGAACAGGTTGAGCAGGAGCGACTTGCCCGTGCCCGTGTTGCGGACGATGAGCACCGGCGTGTCGCCGATGGTCCCGAGCGCGGCGCCCTCCGTGGTAGCGAGCGTGGTGTCGCCAGAGAGTGCGTCGAATGTGATTGACGTCGGGTCGCATCCGCCCCATGCCTGGTGGAAGCTCACGGTGCCGTCGATGCGCTTTGCGCGTGGATCGACCGCGGCCCTGGCTACTCCGAACAGCCCGTCCAGCGCCCCGATCTCGCGGAGGCGGCAGTGTTCGTTCATCAGCCCGCAGCGCGCGTCGGCGATGAGTGTGCCGCCCGCGTCCACGTATGCTTCAAAGGCGCGCGCCTCTTCATCGGAGACTGCCACGGAGTAGGGCAGCAGCACCGCCTTCGGCATATCGGTAAGCAGGTCGCCATTCTCGATCTGCGCAGAGGAGACGAACCTGATCTGCAGCCCGAGGTCCTCGATTGCCTTCAGCCAGCCCGCGCGGTTGCTGTCAAAGAGCGCCTCGCCGCCGGTGATGAAGGCGCCGTGGATGCTCGGCTGGGAGTAGTGGACATACAGATCGGCCACGCGCTCGTCGCAGTTGGCGAGCAGCTCCGCGAGGCCGCTCTTGAACTCGTTGACATGCACGCGCCCCTCCGCGGCCGTCTCGGTGAAGGTGAGATCAGGCCGCAGCAGGGAAGCGTAGGAGAAGTACATCCCCCCGCGGCTGCCGTTGAGCAGGCGCCGCCAGAGCTGGTGGCGCAGGCTCGGGTCGCGGGCGCCGTAGCCCCACCACGGCGCGGTGACGAGGTCGTGGAACGATCGGTGCATCTCTCCGGTGTTCTCGTGATCGTAGGACTGCAGAAAGTCGAGCGCATCGGTCAGGCGCCACCAGTCGTATCCCCCGTACGCCTTCGCCGCCTGGCTGCCGGAGATGCCGAGCCTCGCGCCGGGGTCGTGGCTTTCGAGTGTCGCATCCGTCCAGCCGAAGAAGTTCGCGTAGCTGACCTCCATATAGGTGCGATGATCGGCCCAGGGCGCGTAGTTGCCCCTCTCGGCGACCTCCTCTGCCGTCATCGGCATGACCTCATCCCATGTCGCGAAGTTGGTCTCCCATTCTGCATTGAGTGCCGCCAGGCCGCCGTACTCGGCCTGCAGCCACTCCCTGAAGGCCGCCAGCGCGGGCGGGCCGAAGTCGTAGTCGAAGGGCCTCGTGTAGTAGGTGACTGACAGCTCATCCCCGCACACGTAGCCCAGCGGCCGGTAGCGGGCCGCGTTGCCGGTCGCCATCGTGATGCGATCGGCGACGACCTTCTTCGTCTCATCCGAATCCAGGCACCAGGGGCGCTGGAGGTATTGCTTGTCCTTGGTGCGGACGTATTGCTCCTTCTGCTCGTCATAGCTCATCCCGACGGTGCCCTTGGTGCTGCCCATGCGCAGCACGTCGGCCGTCACGCCGATGCAGAGGGCGGGGAAGCCCGCTTCGAAGGCCGGTCGGTGCTCGTTGGCCTCCGGCCAGCGGTCGGAGGTCAGCACCACATCGATGCCGGCCTCGCGGGTGCGCTCCGACGCGGGCGCCTGCAGGTACTCGCACGAGTACGCCCCGGCCGGGTTGCCCCACAGCCCGCTCACGTATGAGCCCCACTCGCGGGAATCCCAGCCGCTTGGGATCATCAACACCTTCTGCTCGGCGGCGCAGAGCAGGCCGTCCTGATCATGGAGCTCGATGCGCGCGACTGCGGTGGTCGTCAGCGGCTCCGGCAGGCGGAAGCTCACGTGCCCGTCATCGGCCGGTACCGTCTCGTCCTCACGCAGGATCAGGCGCCCGAGCGCGTCGGTGAGGCTCGCCACACGCTGCAGTTGTGCCGGCGCCTGCTCGCCCGCAGTGAGCACGTAGGAGACGGTGACGCTCTCGCCGGCCCGGTACACCTCATCCACGACCTGCGTTTCGGCTATCATGGCAGGGGAGGCCACATCGAGCGCCACACTGGCCCAGTCGAGTCGCTTGCCCGTCGCATCCTCGAGCATGATGTCGACTATGTGCATGCCGCCCGGAAGCGGTGGGAGCAGGATGTCCAGAGTGGCTTGCCCCGGCGTCGCGGCGATCGCCCGGTCGAACTGCCCTTCCGTGTGTCCGTAAGCATCAGTGACGCTGACGTGTGCCACGACCTCACCTGTGACGCCCGCGTTGTCGAGGCTCATCAGCAGCTTCGGCTGCTCGCCGCGGACCGAGTACGCCGCCTGCTCCGGGATGATGGACGCGATCTGCAGCGCGGGCTCCTTCTTCGCCGCCCAGGTCATGCACTTTGCGAGCAAGCTGAAGTAGTACTCCCAGTAGGCGAACCTCGTCGGCGCCGATTGGATCCACGGCGTCAGCCCGTTCATGTACGAGCCGGGGCCCTGCCAGGAGGTGCAGTAGGCCAGGCACACGNNTCTCGCCCAGTTTACTGACCGCCAGCAGCGGCCACCGGTCCGCCTTCGCCAGCAACTGCGCGCCCTCGGCGAGCTTGTAGGGGGAGGTCCCTGCAGGCGGCATTCTGTCCAGCGGCACACCACGGGTCAGGTAGTGGTCCTCCGTCGCCGTCCAGGCGTACTCGGGCCTCGAGCCGCCGGCGGAGGCGGAGAACGGCAGGGCAGCCCACATCGCGTCTGCGTAGTTGTTGGGGTTGATGCAGACCAGCCCCGTGCCGTCGCGCACCTTCTCGAGGATCATCTGCACCACGTCATCGGGGAAGATACTGCCGTTGAGCCCGCCGATGACAATGACATCGAGGTCGCCCTGCAGCGCCTTGCGCACGTTCTCGACGGCCTGGTCGTGTGTCAGGCCTTGCCCGAGCTTGCTGGCACCGAGGCCGTCGCCCTTGCCGATGGTCGGTGCGATGTAGTCCATGTCGACGCGCTGGGCCAGTTCGACGGTCTCGCGCTCGATGAGGATGTCGTTGAGGATGAGCGTCTTCAGCGGCCCGCGCGAGTAGGGCTTGGCCCACTTGATGTGAGGGGTCACTATCTCCTCGGATGGGTTGCGGTCCTCCGGGGCGGCGGTGGCCGCCGCAATCTTGTCCTCGAAGCGCTCGTCGGCGCGGCCGATGGGCTCCGCCGTCGGCGTGATGGCCATCCGCGGCTCGATATCTCCGACGGTCACGCCGGCGGCGAAATGAGCCAGCACGGTCTCGCCCTGCATCGCCGTCACGTACAAGCCATAGTTGCCGTCGCCTCCGAGCTTGAGTGTCTCCGTGTGCTCCGCGACCTCATTTGGCTTGAGGTCGATGCTCCACGGCTCCAGAGCGGTCCGCTCGCCCTCCGGCAGCGCCTGCCAGCCCATGCGCACGTCTGCTCGGCATGCCGCGGGCGCTGTGAGGCGCACTGTGATCGGGATGCCCGCCTGCGCCTGCTCCGCGGTGGGCCTCTCGGGCACGACTATCTCCCCGACCAGGTTCTGCCCGGCGCCGGCTACGCTGCGCAGGCCCGCGAACGGGACCAGCCATGTTGTCAGCGTCGTCTCCCCGCCGTTTGGTATCTCGACGGAGCGATAGGCCCACTCCATCATCCCGATCTCGCCGTGCAGGTACTGGTAGAAGCACATCAGGCGGGGATATTCGAGCACAGCGGCCACGCCGGTTCCGCTCTCGCCGAGGGCGGCACACCAGCCGTCGGCGGCGTCATACCACCAGTACTCGCCGGAAGCGCCCGCGCCATGGCTGAGCGCCTGGACGCCCTGCGTGCTTGGGATGAAGTAGGTATTGACCTCCTGCGGGACGCCGAGCTGGTTGTGGCACCAGATGCCCGCCCGGTGTGGTGTCATCGCCTCGTGCCCGAGCTGCAGCGCGTGATCGGCCCTGATCGCCGCGGAGCCCTCGGTGATGGTGAAGGTCTTCACAAATGTGAAGCGCTGCCCGATGCCGACCGATCCCGGCCCGGTCAGCGTCACCGAGGCCGTCCCATCCTCCGCCTTCGTCGTGAAGCTATAGGGAGCGCTCGTCCACTGCTGGTAGACATCGCGATTGGCGTAGTTCCAGATGCGATCCACCATCACGCTTGCATCAACGGGCGATGTGAGCGACTTGCCGGTGGGCTTGTAGACGAGCTCATCGATGCGTCCACCGAGCATTGGCCGGACCCGCACCCGCACGAGGTCGTTCTCGAGCACCACTGCCGGCTCGCCGGCCAATTCGACCTGCGTGACCGTGCACTCCGCAGCGGCGGGGATGATGCAGGCGAGTGTTGTCACCATCGACAGCACGGCAATCAGGATTGCTCTGTGAGTACGCATCACTGCGCGCCTCCTTGATCCGTGGGCGTTGGGAGCTTGATCGTGAAGCGAAGGGTGCTGCTCGTGCCCGGGTACACCCATCCGCGGTAAGTGGTGCCGGGCACGTTGGGTGTCAGCACGTAGTACTGCCCCCAGCGGCTGCTGCCGACATTGGAGGCCTCATCGAACCAGATATCGAGCACGCCGGCGGGTAGGGTGCAGTGGATCGTCCGTACCGCGCCCTGGAGCGCATCGAGCCTGGTGTAAGCCTCCCCGGCGCTGAATGTGCCCGACCGCCGCTCACCCGTGTAGTCGGCGACGAACGGCGCATCGGCGAAGACATCGGCTGCCAGCGCGATGGCGACGTAAGGATGGTCGATGAGCAGAAGGCGCAGCCAGTCGAAGCGGTAGGTGAGACTGACGGTGCCGTTCGGGGCAACGTCGACGCACTCGCGAAGGCGATAGAGGTCCTGCCCGTCGGCGAACTCCGGGCGCGCGGTCGTGACATCCGTGTGGATCAGGAGCCGTTCCCCGCGCTGCTCGACAGC
Source organism: Armatimonadota bacterium (assembly GCA_003542955.1). GTDB lineage: Bacteria > Armatimonadota > Zipacnadia > Zipacnadales > UBA11051 > UBA11051. Next base: position 27,288 of record DPJP01000428.1, on the reverse strand, counting down.
TATCGGCGACGGGTTTCCGCCCAGGCCGCGGCCCTCGCCAGTCTCGCCCTGGACCGCGCGTAACGCTTCAGCCGTCTCGGAGGCGCGGGGACTCGAGTAGAGGGAGATAAAGGGAATGTACTCGGCTGCGCCGGCCTTCAGGGCGGTTATGCGCCCCGTATCGGCCACAGTGAGGCTGATCCGCTCACTGCCCACCGTGACGAGAGTCTCGGTGCGCTTGAGTAGCTCCAGCGGCGGGTAGACGTCAGCCGTGGCAAGCGATGCCAGCAGCAGCGTTGCCATCCAGGCACATACGCGTGACATGAGCACCCTCGATTGCGCGACGCCGGGGTCGGGCATAGTGGTCCTCCGCACGGCTTGCTGCTACAATGGGTTCTATGCGTGAGCGTGGCCACCATTTCCGGCGGCGTGGGCCTGACACCTGCGCCGACGACGCAAGGAGACCTGTCAATGCGCAAGCGGAGTCTGCCGAATCCGCACGCGAGCTCAGATCGGCATGAGTACGGGATGCAACTCGTCATTGAGTTCTCCGGCCCCGCATCGCGAGGTGACGCCACCCAGATCGCTCGCAGGCTCATCGAGAGCCTCCGCATCGCCGCCGGCGGCGAGATGCCCGAAAGCCTCATTGGCTGTCGCCTGCGGTGCCACGAACTCAAGCAGAGCATCCAGCTCCTGCCTGTCGGCGAAGAGGAAGCGTGATACGTCTTGCCTACCGAGCTTCATCTCGCACTCCAGCAGCACTATGCCGGCGCTGACGGCGAGATCGAGGTGGACCTCGGCCGCTACCGCGCGGATGTGCTGCGTGGTGGGGTCATCTATGAGGTCCAGACCGGCAACTTCACCGCGATTCGGGACAAGGTGAAGTCGCTGGCCCGCAAGCACAGCGTCGTTGTCGTCTACCCGGTGCCGCGCGACAAGCTCATCGTCCACATCGACCCCCAGACCGGAGATGAACTCCGGGCCCGCAAGTCGCCAAAGCACGGGCGGCCGGTCGACATCTTCGACCACCTCGTCAACATGCCGACGGCGATCCGCGCGAAGAACGTCGCCATCGAGATCGTCATCACCATTCAGCGTGAGATCAGGCAGGATGACGGGCAGGGGAGCTGGCGACGCAAGGGGATATCACTGGTCGGCCACGAGCTTGTCGAACTGCTGGAGACCCACCGTTTCGACGGCCCTCGTGACTTTCTCTCACTCCTGCCGGAGGGGCTGCCGAGCCCGTTCACAGTAGGCGAACTCGCCCAAATGGGGCGGATGCGGCGGTATCTTGCGGGCAAGATGGCCTACGCCCTGTGCAAGATGGGTGCGACGAAGAAGGTGGGCAAGCGCGGCAACTGGATACTCTACCGGGCGACGCGGTGATCATGTCTCGTGATGGCGGTGCAATCATGCTGGACAGTATAGGCGGGAACGCAGTACTATTCATTGTAGTGGATTTGCCATCCGTCGGCAGGACCAGGCGGTCATGCGGCGAAAGAGTCGACACCGGCACCATCCGTGTGGGCTGAGGAGTGGGCGGACCTCCGGGTGCGTGCCCCGCCACCGCAGGTTCTGCCGGATCACACACCGCCGTTGAACAGACAGAGGTGCGCCATGATTCGCGTCATGCCCGCCGTCTGCTTCATCATTGGTCTGTGTGTTGTCGCTACCTCCGCTTGTGCCGATCTGGCGGCCGTCAAGATCTACGACGGCAGGCTGTGCGCTCCCGTCTTCCATCGTCTTCCCTCCGGCCTGGTGATGGTCGCCGGCTCGGTTGCGGACCAGCCGCACTTCGCGTACATCTGCACGAAGGACAACTGGAAGACATTCCAGGGCGACTACTGCGGCCTCGGCAATGAGCGGAAGAGCTGGGACGAGCCCATCGGCGCAGGCGGATGGAGCTCGCAGGAGACGCTCCAGGGCGGGACGATGTCCGTCACCGTCAGCACGAAGGACTGTCTGGGAGTCTGGTGGCGGAATACCAGGAAGTCCAACTTCATCCAACCGGCGAAGCTCAAGAGAGTCTACGCCTCGAGCGTCTACACGCGAACGATCGGCCAGATCGTGCACGGAAGTCACGACGGCAACGTGTTCTGGGCTGCCGGCGAGGAGTGGGTCGGCGGTGAGGGCCATCTGCCCAGGCTGTGGGTCTCGACGGACCGCGGTGAGACGTGGGACATTGTCGACCTCCAGCAATTGCAGCGGGAGTCGTCATTCCGAATCCATGACGTCTCGGCGCAGTGTGACGTCTGGGCCAGCTCCTTCAGGAGCCTGTTCCGTCTCGATCCCGGCCGGCAGGCGCACGTCTGCCCGATGTTCGCGGGCGCGACCGCCGTCACGGCTCTCTCCGCGCCCGACGGCCGGCAGGTTTTCGCAGTGTATCGTGAAGACACGGGCCAGAAGCCGAAGTGGGTGATGATGTACAGCCCCGACGATGGCACCACCTGGCAGCAGGTCTGCTTCGGCTACATCGAGCCCAAGCACATCGACTTCTGCGACCGGTCCTTCGGCATGATGGCGCTGGAGGTGCCGAATGCCCCCGGCCTCGGCTGGATGCTGTGGATCACCCGCGACGGCGCCCGGACCTGGGAGCAGGAGTCGATGCAGCACTACTGGGTGCACGATGTCGACGTCGTCAGCCCGACTGAGGCGTACATCCTGGCCACGACCATCGCCGACCGCAGTACTTACGTACTGCGCTGGTCGCCGAGCGCAGTCCCGCCTGCGCAGGCTGGCGCCTATGCCACGGCGTTCGTCTCCCAGGTCGGCCCGCCACAGACATACAGGATCGATACCGTCACGATGCAGACGGTCGACCACCCCGGCATGGTGGCGATCGACCCCGGCGTCACCGGCAGACCTGCGCCGCCGGAACTCACGTGGTGGGGGAAGGGCTCATTCCAGACCGTCGGCGTCAAGCCCACCACCGGTGCGCCCGGGTCCAAAGGGTACCAGTTCCGGGTGATCTACAAGAGCGCCGACAACACACCGGCCCAATACGTGAACTGCGAAATCAGCGGTGTCGCGCAGGTGTACCCGATGCAGCAGACGGGCCTGATTGGCGCCGACTACAAAGATGGCGCGATCTACGACGTCTATGTCGGTTCAGGAGCATTCCGGCCCGGGCACAACTACCTGTACCGGTTCACCGCCCACGACCGCCGCAACGCCGCGGTGGGGCAACCCACATTGTGGGACGCCAACAGGTTCTTCACGACGCCGAGGTGAGTTCGGCTTTAGCGGCACTGCAGTACCGCCGCGAAGGAGGTCCGCGATGCGTGTACTCACCGTTGCCTGGTCCCTGTGTCTGATTGCGTTTCCCCTCACAGTGCGGGCAGATATCGTGAAGTACTCGGTCGGGCAACAGTGGGTCAACGCACCCAGGCTGACCGCCCTGGGCACCGACCTGCTGCTGGTATCTGGCGAGCGCGGCAGCGCCGGCCACTTCACGTATGCCTTCGGCGCCGCGCAGGGCAGCACATGGTCGGCCACCGACCTGACCGTCCCCAACCTGCACATTCCCGGCAGCGATCTCTTCGGTCTTCCGCTGTCGGCAAACGAGTTGCTCCTCGGGGGGCGGATACAGATCGACCCCGCACGCAACCTGAATGAGATGCCCCTGTGGCGCACGCAGAGGGGACAGGCGGGATGGACCAGGGCGGCGGTACGCAACCCGGATGGCACCGTGCTCTCTGCCCGCCAGGTGGTGTCGATCTCCCGTGGCGATGCGGGCGGCAACACACTCTGGGCGACGGGCACGGAGATTCGCCGGGCCAGCCCGCTGAGGGGCGACTTCCTCGCCATCTGGTCCTCGACGGACCGTGGACTTCACTGGATCGAGAACACGACCTACCGCTGGTCTGCCGATCAGGGGCCGCATGTCGAGCTTGCGGACACGAGTCCCGACTACACCGTCTGGGGCCTGGGGCAGTGGCACATCTACCGCTGCGCACCGAATATGGTCGTCACCAGGCTCCCGGTCGAGGGTGCAACCGCAATCGGCCAGCCGAGGACGCTTCTGGCGCTCGCAACTCCCACGAACAACGATGTATACGTGCTCTGGAAGCGACCAGCCAACCAGGGGGTCGGCTACTGCATCAGCCATAGCGCGGACCGCGGCGAGACCTGGACCGGCGTGCCACTGAACCTCTTCGACGCCGTCGCCATGGACTTTGCCGACGCGAGCTTCGGCTTCGTGCTCTTTGACCTGGCCGCGGCCGGGCCTATGCATGACTGGGCGCTGTGGATCACCGATGACGGGGGCCGGACCGGCCGCATCGAGCACCTGAGCGAGTTCGCCGACCCGCGCTGGGCCCTCCACAACGTCCATGCCGTCAGCAACTCGGAAGCATATATCCTCGCCACGCACATGGACGGCCAGGGCAACTCTTCGGCCTGCTGCCTCCGTTGGCTGCCGCATGTCGATGCGTCGACGCTCTCGCAGCAGCCGCGACCGCTCACCAGTACACAGACCACCCTCACGCCGGCAGCACCGCCGACAATCGCCGGCAGTACGCTGCCGCGGCCGGAGCCGGTGCTGCAGTGGTGGGGGCAGGGATCATTCACCGGCGGCGGGGTCAAGCCGGTAACGGGCCGGCCCAGCAACCCTCAGGGGTACCAGTTCCGAATCGTCTACCGCCATCCGTATGACGTGCCCCCCGTNNGCTTCCCGGCGCCCGGTGGACCATGATCGAGAGCCGGGGGGCCGGCGCCGGCTACAGCCAGGGGGCCATATTCGACGTCTACATCAGTCCAACGGCACTGGCCAGGGACACCAGGTACCGATACCGGTTCATCGCCACGGACGGCAAGCATGACGCCGTCGGCGAACCGACGCAGTTCAGTGACCAACGGTACTTCTTGACGCCCAAGTGATGGCGGTGACGGCCCGCCGCAGATCGGGGGACACCATGAGATTGCTCAGTGTTGTGTGGACCATCGCCGCATCAGCGGTTCTCAGCACCTGCATGGCCGGGGAGATCCCTGCTGTCGACATCGGTACCGGCGCGCTCACCTGTATCGCGATGACGCGCGCGGCCGACGGGCAACTGCTCGTCGCCGGCCGCATGGGCGGCATCCTCGTCTATTCAGTGGGCAACGCCGACGGCGGCAAGTGGAGCGTCACGAAGCTCGCCATGCCCGAGTTGCTCGATCAGACCTACGACGTCTATGCGTTCGCCGAATATGCGCACGTGCCGATGGTGGCCGGCACGTGGCGCGGGGGGCCTGCACCGCACTGCAACAAGCCCCTGTGGGCGTGGCGGGGTTCGCAGGACGGTTGGATACAGGAGAGCAGCACCAACTGGGACAACGTCTGGGCAAGCGAGACCTTCACCTGTGTGATGGGGGGAGTGAAACAGGGCCAGGTGAAATGGGCGGCACACCAGCGGCGCCTGTATGACGGCACGCTTGAGAACCACTTCTGGCATCGCGACGGCAACGCGGTCACATGGTGGTCGGCGACACCACGCACCGGCGATCTGCCCGCCGCGCCGGTTTTCCATGACGCCAGTCCCGACACCGCCGTCTGGGCGACCACCGGCGACACGCTCTGGCGGCTGTGTACCGGCGACCCCTACCGCCTCGCGCTGCCCCCAACATGCACCGAGGTGCTTGCCCTCAAGGCGCCGACCAACAACGACCTGTTCCTGCTCTGGCGCAACTCGGCTCTGCCCTCCAGTACCCCCTACCAGCTCAGCCATAGTCGCGACGGCGGCCGGAGTTGGACGCATACGGCAACACATGCTCTGAAGACGAAGCTGATGGATTTCGCCGACAAGCAGTTTGGGGTGCTCGCCTTCAAGCTCAAACAGGCGGGAACGCCGGGCTACTGGGGTCTGTGGATCACCGACAACGCCGGCGCCGACTGGGCCACCTATCCGCTGCCGGCCAAGTTCGACGTGCGCGGAATCGATGTCCCCAGGCCGGGGGAGGCCTTCGTTCTCGCCCAGTCGTATGACGACGGCCGCCTCTACTGCCTCCACTACACCACGGCGCTGCTACTCGGGGCAGATACCGCGGTCATGATCCCGACAAGGCCGGGGGGGCCGGTCACCGCCACAACGCCCACCGTCCCCGGCACGGTCTTTCTCCCCTCGAGCCTCGGCCCGATGCTCTCCTGGTGGGGTCAGGGCTCCTTTACAGACTGCGGCGTCAAGCCGCAATCGGGCCCGGTCACCGATGCGAAGGGCTACCAGTTCAGGATTCTCTACACCCATCCGCAGAACAAGGCTCCGCGCACGATCAACGTCGGGATTCAGGGGATCAGCAAGCAGTGGGCGATGACGCGCGAAACCCGCTACGGGAGCGACTACCAGAAGGGTGCAGTCTACGATGCCTGGGTGAAGCCCTCCGAGCTTCCCGCACGCAAGCAGCTCAGGTACCGGTTCTCCGCCAACGACGGCAAGCTGGATGCGGGTGGAAGCCCGACCCAGTGGGACAACGCCCGCTTCTTCACGACGCAGTAGGAGACGCCGTCCGAACCATGGCGCCATCACCGGACGGTGTTAAGCTCTCGTTAAGCCTCGCGCGGGTAGCCACATCGGGGTGTACCGGCGGGGCTTCTGCGGGTATGATTGCCACGGCTACGCAGTCAACCATTGCGCGCGGGGAGGCGAACGGATGGGACGCGGGCGTCATGGCTTCACACTCATCGAGTTGCTGGTGGTCATTGCGATCATCGCGATACTGGCCTCGATGTTGTTTCCGGTTTTCGCGCGGGCGCGGGCAAAGGCCCGGCAGTCATCGTGCCTGTCCAACCTCAAGCAGATCGCGCTCTCGGTCGAGATGTATGCCCAGGACTATGACGAGTGCTACAACTACTACCAGCACTCACTGACCCAGCCCTGGTACGACATGCTCCACCCGTACATGAAGAACCGTGAGATCATCGTGTGCCCCGAGAAGCGTGAATGGCGCCCCGGCGGGTCAGAGCCAAGTAAGACCGGCTACGGTCTGAACCAGAGCGTGTTCCCGGCCGGCGGCGGGTCGCCCCTCCCTGTGGCCCCGATCAGCATGTCGCAGATCGGCGACCCTGCCGGCACCATTGGCGGCGCGGACAAGCACCAGGGCAACATCCACTGCATCGGCGTGAGCTTTTCGTCATCGACCGCCTGGCCGTACAATGTCGACTGCAGGCACAACAGCGGCGCGAACTTCTCCTTCCTCGACGGGCACGCAAAGTGGATGAGCAAGGGCGGCTCGTGGTCGAGCAGCAGTGAGATGTGGGACACGAACTAGCCCGGCGAGTACCATCGGCCCACCAACCGAGATCAGACACAGCGGCGGCCCGGGCGCCCGGTGTCGCCGCTTGATGCCGTGCGCTGGATGGTCCGTTGCAGGAGTGCCGCCGCCGTCGGCGAAGGGTGCGGTAGATTCACGTACCGAGACACCCGGCACGGCCCGGGACTGGTGTCAATCACCATGCAGAAGCCCACAGAACTCGTGCGCGAGGTCCTCACGACGCAGCGGCTGGCCGTCCTGGCCACAAACGGGCCTGACCGGCCCCACACGTCGCTCGTGGCCTTCGTCGCAACCGCGGACCTGCAGATGATTGTCTTCGCCACCACGCGCGCAACGCGCAAGTACCGCAACATCCGCGATGACAACCGGGTCGCGGTGTTCGTCGACAATGCCCGCAACTCGGAGACGGATTTCCGCGACGCAGTTGCACTCACCGCGGTGGGAAGTGCCGAGGAGGTCGGCTCGCAGGAGCGCGAGGCGCTGCTGCGGAGCTACCTGCACCGTCACCCTGCGCTCGCCGATTTCGTCGCCTCCCCGACCTGTGCGCTGATGCGTGTGAAAGTCGAGAAATTCGACGTCGTCTATCGCTTCCAGAACGTGATGGAACTTCGGGTCCGATGACCTCTCTGCTTGTCGGTTTCGACGCGGCCCTCCCGCTCGGCCCCGCCATCATCGGCGGCAAGGGTGCAGCCCTGGCCATGATGTCTGCTGCCGGGATCTCCATCCCGCCCGGTGTGTGCCTGTCCACACAGGCGTACGACCAGTACGTCGACGAGACCGGGCTGCGGGGGCGGATCATGTACGAACTCAACCGCAAGAGTTTCGCCGACATGCGCTGGGAGGAGCTGTGGGACGCCGCCCTGCGAGTGCGAACCATGTTCCTGAGTACGCCGATCCCGTCGGAGCTCGAGGCGGCGTTGCTCCCCTCGCTTGCTGCCGCCTTCGATGACGCCGCCGTCGTCGTCCGCTCGTCGGCGCCCGCGGAAGACACGGCGGCCACATCCTTCGCGGGGCTTCACGAATCGTTCGTCAACGTGCGCGGAACCGCGGAGATACTCAAGCACATACGGCTTGTGTGGGCCTCCCTGTGGTCCGATGCGGCGCTGCTCTACCGACGCGAACTCGGCCTGGACGTCGAGCACAGCTCAATGGCGGTGGTCATCCAGCGGATCGTTGTTGGCGAGAAATCGGGCGTCGCATTCTGTCGCAACCCCAACAACACGGCGCAGGCGGTCATCGAGGCCGTCCACGGGCTCAACCAGGGCATGGTTGATGGCACCGTCGAGCCTGATCGGTGGCTCATTGACCGTGCTCGCGGGGAGGTCGTCGAGCACACCCCCGCGCATCGTGAAGCAGCCGTTCGCCCCGGCCTGCAGGGGACGAGCCTGGAACCGCTGGAGCCGGGTCTGCGCGAGAGTGCACCACTCGATGCGGAGGAAGTCGAACGCGTATACGTTCTCGCGGGTCGAGCCGAGACGCTCTTCGGAGCCCCTCAAGACGTGGAATGGACAATTGCCGGATGCGAGCTGCTTTGCCTCCAGTCCCGAGCCATCACGACACTGACCGAAACTGAGAG
>DPJP01000428.1:13395-18449 GCA_003542955.1 Armatimonadota bacterium | reverse complement strand
CGCCCCGGCTTTGAGCGTCTGCAGGCACTCCGGGAGAGGATAGAGAATGAGATACTCCCCGGTATGGCCGCCGACGCGCAGATGCTCGGAGCGACAGATGCGCACAGCCTTGACGAGCATTCACTCGCCGATGAGATCGAGCGCCGCAAAGCGCGGTACGACCACTGGGTCGACGTCTACTGGACAGACCTCATCCCATTCGCCCACGGTGTGCGGTTCTTCGGGCAGTTCTATAACGATGCCGTGACGCCCGAGGACCCCTACGAATTCGTGGAGTTGCTCGCCGGCGGCGGGTTCGAGAGCACCCGGCGCAATCAGCTTCTGCTGCGCATGGCGGAGTTGCTGCGTGCCGACCCGACCCTTGCAGGCGCCGTGGAGACGGGCGAAGCCGACGGTTCGGGCGAGTTCTCCGCACTGCTGGATGACTACCTCGACCGCTTCGGCGATGTCACCAGGGAGACGATGGACCGATCTGTCGGCCGTCGCCTGATCGCCGACCTCGCACTGCGGATGGCCCACCGCCCCGACGGACCGCAGGCGACGCGGGATGGGGCGGGGGCCCTCGAATCCCGGTTTCTCGAACGCTTCGCCGAGGCGGACCGCGCCTACGCCTCGAGCGTCCTGGAGCTGGCACGGGCCAGCTACCGCATGCGCGATGACGACAACATCTATCTTGCCAGGGTCGAGGCGCCACTGACCGCCGCCGTCGTTGAGGCGCGTCGCCGGCTTGAGCCGCGGGTAGGCGCGTCGGGGGAAGAGATCGATGTCGAGCAGCTCGTGCGCGCACTGCGCGAGCCGGGCTTCCTGCCATCCGCTCCGCCCGCGCGTGAAGCGGCGCCGGAGCCCGCGCACCGGGTTGCTGCACGCCAACTCGTCGGGCAGCCGGCCGGCCCCGGAATCGCCGCCGGTCCGGCCCGTGTGGTTACGCAGAGCCGGCAGTTGTTCGAGTTCCGGGAAGGTGAAGTACTCGTCTGTGACGCGGTCGAGCCCGACATGACACTTGTCGTGCCACTTGCCGCGGGTGTTGTGGAACGTCGCGGCGGAATGCTGATCCATGGTGCCATCATTGCGCGCGAGTACGGGCTCCCGTGTGTGACGGGAGTGCCTGATGTCACGGCGCTGGTTGCGGATGGCGACCACCTGACTGTCGATGGGCACCTCGGCATCGTGGTCATCGATCGCCGGGGGCATGCTGTTGGCTGAGCGCCGCACGGTCGCCTGTTTCCTGGCGTCTCGTCATCAGATCGCGTGGGATTACAGTATGTGCACAGGTGCATCCGGCATGCCCGGCGCGGCAGAACCCGCTGAGGACATGCCAATCTGAGACTGGATGGAAGCCGCCGTGAGCGACAGGATACTCATTGTGGAAGACGAAGAGAGCGTCGCGGAGGCCGTGGCCTACGCACTCGAGCAGGAGGGCTTCTCGGTCTCCGTGGCGGACGACGGAAAGACGGCCCTGACCATGTTCGAGCAGTGGACGCCCGATCTGGTGATTCTCGATTTGATGCTGCCCGAGATCAGCGGCTGGGACCTGTTTACCGCCTTCCGTCGCCGGCGAGACGTCCCCGTCATCATGCTGACTGCCAGGGTCGAGGAGCCCGACCGCGTTGCCGGGCTCGAGATGGGCGCCGATGACTACGTGACGAAGCCGTTCAGCATGCGTGAGCTTGTCGCACGCGTGAGGTCCGTGCTGCGGCGCTCAACCGAGCCGGCTACTGCCGATGCGACCGGGGTCATGACCGGCGGAGGCATCACCCTCGACACCGAGCGGCATGAGGTCCTCGTTGATGCGCAGCCGGTGAGCCTGTCACCGAAGGAGTTTGACCTGCTGGCCTACCTCATGCACCATGCCGGTCGCGTCCGCGCGCGCGCGGACATCCTCCAGGCAGTCTGGGGAGAGAGCGAGTACGTCGATGAGCGCACCGTCGATGTGCATATCCGCTGGCTACGGACAAAGATAGAGCGGGACCCGGCCCGGCCGGAGCGGCTTGTCACNNTGTCACGGTCCGCGGCGTGGGCTACAAGTTCACCGAGGGCGACTGAGCATGGCGGTTCACGAGCGGATGGCGCGATGGATGGCTGCTCTGGCGGCGGGGCTGATTGTGCTGTCTGCGGTCCATGCGGGCCTGCTGCTGGATGATGCCGCGGGCGATGCCACGCGCACGCGCATGTATCGTGGCGCGCGCCTGGCGGCAACGGTGCTCAGGAGCGCCCGCGCGTGGGACGACCCGGCGATGCTCGAGTCGACGGCCGCCGAGATCGCCCAGGCCGGCGCCGTGGTGCTGCGCCTGTACTCGCCGGAGGGGAGCCTGCTGCTCGACAGCGACAGGCGCCGCGCCTCGCCCGGCCCTCCGGCGCCCCCTGACGCCCAGGCACGGGTGCTGCAGCGCGGGTGGGAGAGCACGGTTCAGCCGGACCCGATCGGCGGCGGGCGTGAGCTCAGCGTCGCGGTGGTCGTTGTGGACGAAGGGCAGGTTCGTGGCGTTCTTCGGCTGCTGGGGCCCTATCCGGGGCGAATGGACCACCACAGCGCGCTTCGCGGCTTCGCCGTCGGGCTGTGGGTACTTGCTGCTGCTGCGGCAGTACTCCTGGGCGCAGCCGCGGCCGGCATGCTCGACGAGCCGATCCGCCGCATCTGTGTGGTCGCCCGCCGGCTGCGCGACGGGGACCTCGCGGCCCGCATCGAGCCCCTCCCGGACGGGGATCTCAGGCAGCTTGCTGCCGACCTCAACGGTGCGGTTGACCGCATGGTGGGGCAGGTAGAGACCTTCAGGAATGAGAGCCGCTACTACGAAGCGGTGCTCGAGCAGATGAGCGATGCCGTTGTGGTCGTCAATGAGCAAGCGCGCATACGCTTTGTTAACCGGGCCTTCAGCAAGCTCATGAACGTCGCCGCGGGCGATGTGGTGGATCACCATGTCGAGGCGATTGGACTGAGCTACGACACGGCGACGCTGCTCGTGCGCGCACTCGAGCAGCGTACGGCCCAGCGCGACAGGATACTCCTGCGCTCCGGCGCCGACACCCGCACGATCATTGGTGTCGCCGCCGCCCTGCATTCGGCCGAGGGCGCGGTGACCGGCGCGGTCGGGCTCTATCACGACATCACCGACCTGCAGCGGGCGGACCAGGTGCGCCGCGATTTCGTCTCCAACGCCAGCCATGAGTTGCGGACTCCGGCCGCGGGCATCAAGGCCCTCGCCGAGGCGCTTCAGGCCGGGGCGCTCCAGGACCCTGTGAAGGGACCCCGCTTTGTCGACCGCATCGTCGAGACCTCCGAGCGCCTGGGGAACATCCTCGATGACATGCTCACACTCACCCGCGTCGAGCGCGGCGAGGAGCTTCTCCACCCCGAGCCGGTGAACGTCGCGGCAGCTTTCAGTGAGGCTCTCCTGCAGGTGCAGCTCGCCGGCGCGGGCCGAGGCATCACTCTCGAGCGGGAGTGCGCCCCGGATGACATCGTCTTCGCCGACGCGCGCAGTGTGCAGACGGTACTTGTGAACCTGCTCGACAACGCCGTGAAGTACACCCCGCCCGGCGGCCGTGTGCGGCTCGTGGGGACATCCGTGCCCGGCGGATATGAGATGACCGTCTCAGACACCGGCGTCGGGATACCCGAGGAGGACCTCTCACGGATCTTCGAGCGCTTCTACCGCGTTGACAAGGCCCGCGACCGCGCGACCGGCGGCACCGGGCTCGGCCTGGCAATCGTCAAGCACATCGTCGAGGCGCACGGCGGACGAGTCACGGTACAGAGCCGGCTTGACGAGGGCTCGACTTTCCGTGTCTATCTGCCTACTGCGGTAGCCCCGCAGGCGTAGGGTCTTCGCGCTTGAGGCATACTGCCGGCGATCTGCACGCTGTGAGGAGCAGGTACACGATGGCGGGCTGCTGGGCGGCATCCCTTGCATTCTCAACCTGATGATGACAGGCCCCAATAGCGCGGTGGCCGCGCTCACCCGAGCTGGCCGTCCGCCGCAGTCCTGCTGGTGCGTGCGGCATAGAGAACAGGTGTTGGAGAGGTGAGCGAATTGAGTGGACCGAGGGTATTGTGGGTTCTGTTGGCCGTAGTGGTGCTCGTGCTTCTGGTTGCCGCGACGACAAGTGCGGAGGTCAAGATCAGCGGATACACGCAGGTCCGGTGTGCGGACACGAGCATCGAGGACGATGACTGCGAGTTTGACATCAGGCGCTGCATGCTTGGGTTGTCCACTCCCGTCAATGATGACGGCACTGAGATCAGGCTCTGCGTCAATCTGGGCGGGCTGGATGACGACGACGGGGAGATGAACCTTGAGGATGCAATCATCATCCATCCGTTGAGCGCCGAGTGGAAGGCCCGGGTGGGCTATTCGGACGCGGTCTTCGGCTATGATCTGCCCTGCTCGAGTTCTCGGCGCCTGCCGCTCGAGCGGGCGCAGGCCACGCGTCTGCTCCTCCCCGGAGGGAAGGACACGGGAGTGTACTGCACTTACACGCCGCAGAGTACCCGCAACGGCACACCGTCCGTCATCCTGGGGATCACCAACGATATCGAGGACGTGGCCGACTGGTTCGACGAGCATGACCGGTCCTATGCGTTCGTCGGCGGTCTGCGCTGGGGCCTGCCGAACAAGGGACAAGCCGGCATCAGCTACATGTCCTCGAAGCGGGAGGGCACCATTGGGGGCACAGCCACGGAGTGGGACGATGACATCTGGGGAGCGCACGTGCGCTACAACTCGAGCAGCAACTTCGCCTTCCAGGGCGAGTACCTGGCTGGTAACCGGCAGGAGGTCGGCGTCAGCGGCTGGTACGGGCTGCTCGAAGTGAAGCCGAGCAACAGCCGGGCAACGGCGTTCTATCGCTACGATACATACGATGACGGCGATGTCGATGACTACTGCCGTCACACCCTCGGAGTTGCTCTGGAAGTCGGTGCTCAGTCGCGTGTTACCCTTCAGTATGAGGACATCGATGACGAAGGCGTTGGCGGCAGCAACTTCGGCCTCCAGTGGCAGGTGTCGTACGCCTCGAGGTAGCCCCTGACGCGGACCGGCGTGAGCGCCGTGAGC